>NZ_JBDKEE010000001.1:0-432872 GCF_051130085.1 Enterobacter sp. PTB | reverse complement strand
TTGATGTTCGCCGTGCCGTCAAACGATACGCCGCCGATCGTGCGTGCAGTCTGTAGTTTTGTCGCCGTTGCCGCATTACCTGATGTGCTCTGATTACCTGCTGTATTCACCCCAGGCAGATTGATGTTCGCCGTGCCGTCAAACGATACGCCGCCGATCGTGCGTGCAGTCTGTAATTTCGATGCGCTCGCCGCGTTACCTGTCGCAGGGAGTGCGGCATCAGCAATGGCTTTTACGGATTTTACAGCTTTTGGCGTTGCCGCCATTGTTTCACTGTCGCTGTCTGTTGCGCTGCTGAGTTGCACGATACCTTTCTGTGCAGTAGTGCCATCCTTAATACCGCTGGTAATGCCGTCCGATAAAATTTTCTGAATAGCCGTTAATAACTGATTCTCTTTTGCCGGGTCTGGCACCAGTCCGGCGTCCGTCAGGACGCTTTGCATCTCTGTCTGGAGATCAATTGTCGCACCCTGAATATCATTCATGATACGGGCGTAAACAATCGTCCCTTCAGTTTCAGTAGCCGGGTTGCCGTCATGAAATAAACCGTCATCGGTATCTACGGGATTAATAATATTTTTCATCTTTACTCACTCTCTGAATAATCAAATACCACTTGCGTGTGGGCCGGTTTTAATTCCTGAAATATCCCCTCAAGGTAATTGCGACCGAATGACGTCAGGCGCTCGCCGGTCGCCGATGCGCCACAGCGAAAGCGGTACACCGGTATTTTTTCGCCCGATTCAATTTTTACTATCCACACCCAGATAATGTCCGGCGTCCACAGCCGGTCGCCGCAGCGGTTACGCCCACAGCGGAAGGGTTCAGGCTCGGTGATAGTGATACCGTACCCCAGCGCTTTCGCCAGCTGAATGAAGTACGCCCGGCTCAGGCCGCCCGTTTCTGACATCTTGGCCAGAATGCGCTGGCGGCGCTGCTGGAGCGTGTCGCCCGGTGACGGCGTCAGCGCGTAAACACGCTCCCAGTCCGCCAGAAAATCCACGCAGGAGGCCAGGTTGATGGCGGTCAGCATGTTGCTGCCAGCCCGGTCAGCCCGACTGAGCAACGTCGCTTCCGCCATCAGTTCGGCCCGCATATTCCTGCCGTTCGGGTTATAGCTGACCGGAGGAAGCAGAAGCGCCAGCATGTTCAGGTACTCGTCTGTGGTCATCTTATGCCGCCATTTTGCTGACGTTGACTGCCCCTGCACGCAACCATTCCACCGTGGTGGCATCCACCTCGGGCACGACGTTGGCGGCAGGAACAAGGATTTTATAGTCCGTGAGTCCGGGTACTTCAGAAATCAGCGCGCCCAGCTGGCTCAGAACAGCAATCTGTCCCGGCAGCAGAGAATCAAAGTAGAGACCGACGGCGGTTTTCACATCTGCCGTGACGGCATCAAGCGTGGTGTCGCTGCTGAAATCCACGGCAATACTGAGGTCGACGCTGCGATCAGCAGGAGCCAGCACATGGCAGTCTTTTGCGGTGACCGGGCGGACGCTGTCGATATACGCCTGCACCGCACTGACGGTATCGGGTGACGGCGGACCGTCCGTGCCGGTTATCAGCACGTCAACCGTGCCGAGACCGCGTCGCAGCGGGTCAACCCACGCCCCCCCAACGCCGTCGACAGACATTGCCCATACCTTATAATCGTGGGCGTTACCGCCCGCCGGGGGCTGGCGCATGACGTCCAGCAGACGATCCAGCAGCGCGGCTGGCGTTTCCTTATCCGTCCCCCCGGACATACTCACAAGCTGCACCGCGCTGTCCATACCGGAGGGCGGTGAGGTCAGCACCGCGCTGACAGACGAAGCGTCCGCGATATTCCCGGCGGTGCCGGACGAGGTGGCGCGCGCACCCACGGTAGCCTTGCCGTCACCGTCCAGCGCTCCGTCATCGGTGGTCTGGTAGAGCGTGTCATTCCCCATGACGCGAAACGTCAGACCCGCAGAAAAGGCCAGTCCGGGCGTCCCGGAAAGGGTGGCGCTACCGCCTGCCGGTGTCGGCTGTTTGGGGTAAAGTCCGCGCTGGGCGGCGTGTATCAACAGATAATCGTCGTCGGCGGTGTCCGGGAACATCTGGCGAAGCACCCACGCCATATACTGGTACAGACCGCCGACCATGTCCGACGTGGCGTTGCCGCGGATGACGTGGTCACTGTCGTCAGCCGTGTCAGCATCAGGTTGCTGGTTTTTCAGTACCTCAAGATACTGGTCAAGCAACTGTTCCTGAGAAGGAATAATCAGAGGCATCGTTACACCACCTTCACCGGATGTTCATAGGTGACAAGCCCGCCGTCCGGGCGCTCGACCACTATCGACATATCAATCCAGCCCGCACGACGTCGGGTGGCAGAGACGGTGACGGAGGTCGCACGCCCGTCGCTGACCAGCGGCTGCAGCGCCTGCCACGCGTATGACTCAGCCAGCGCCCGGACTTCTTCGGTGTCCTTGCGCGGCAACTCATGCAGACGGGAACCCAGCAACGGGTTATAGAGCCAGCTGCCGAGCGGTGTTGTCAGGCGGACATACACGGCATTTTCCAGACCAGTGGTCCGGGTGTCGGTGTAATCGCCGGTTGAAGGATCGAGTCGTGTTTCCATTGCCGCAGGGTATCGCGCGCGCGAAAGCCCTGCGTGTTACGGGAGTGAAGCGGGAGGCGTCAGTTCTGCGGGCCGTCGGACATACCGTCCGGCGTCTGGTGCCGGTGCGAACCGACCTCAACGCCGTTGATTTTGATGCTGATGGACGTGATGGTTCCTGTGGTATGGCTGATATCACCCGCGAAGCTTGCTGCCACGCCAGAGCCGTTGTCGCCGGATATACTCATCCCTCCTGAGCCGGTCAGGAGTCCATTCACGGTGGCGTTCTGAGAGGCGGTCACCTGCGGCGTGTAAAATTCCACGCTGTCGGTCGCATTGACGATATATTTTTTACAGTACTGGCGGAACTCATCGCAGTGGGATTCAATGATTTTGCCGTTCTTCAGCACGATGGTGGCCCCTTCGCTGGTGTAAATGGCCACCTCGCCGTCTTCCAGCGCCTGCAGGCGGTATGCGCTGTTCTCCGTCGCCACCACAATGCCGTGGCTTGAATTCCCGCCGACGGGTATCACCACGGCCATCGTTCCTGCAGGCGGCACGGAGGTCAGGCCGTACTGCTGAAACACCTCCAGCGCCTGCAGTGACTCCGACTCCAGCCCGTCAAGCTGTGCGGTCATCACACCGCCGTCGGACGTGATGCGGGTCAGTACCGCCCGAAACGGCAGGCGGATCGCCGCCAGCGCCTGCCCTATACGCCGGTTGATAATGCTCACCACGTCCATTATTTGATGTCCCTCCAGTCAGTCCACGTTCCTTCAGCCTGTTTCCCTTTGCGCTTGTGGCGACGGCGAGGGTAGGCGTCAGGTATCCAGATACCGTCTTCTTTCAGCACCATCACGGTGGTTTGCGGAACACCGCGCCCGCCCCGCAGGGTGCGCGACATCATAAAAAAGATGCCGTCGATACCGTGGATTTCACTTTTGACCGCCACGCGCTGACCCGGTGCCCACAGCACGCCATCAGGCGTGCGCAGCCCGCGCACGGTGACCGTCAGCGTCAGCGCCTTCAGGCGCGAATCTGACAAAATCTTACGTGCTCGTGCGGTGGCTTCATCGTCCGTATCGGTATCCGGCATGGAGCGAATGAACGGACGATACAGCGTAAAGCCGGTATCGGTGGCCGTGCCTTTGCGGTCATGCACCCCGTCATGGTGCCGGGTGCCATGCCCCTGCGCCAGCACCGTAACCTGCGAATACCGACCGGCAATACTGGTCTGATGGGTGAGCGCCAGAATATTGCCGCCACGGTCACGGGTCATCGTCAGCGTGGCGACCGGTGGTGTGCTGTAATCCGGGCCACCGATGATAAGCGTGCCGTCAGGGGCTACCCACGGCCATAAGCCGTTGACTTCCGCCACTTTCATCAGCGCATCCCATGCGGTTTCGCCGGGGTTAATGGTGAATTTTTTCGGGGCCACGGACTTATCGGCATGAATGGCCGTCTTCGTGATGCCAAACGGGGCAACCACCTTGCGCATCACCTCATCAAGCGTCAGCTCTGACTCTGTGAAGACCGGAGCCGAGCAGTCCACCAGTGCGGCGGCATTATCCCGCCCGGAGAGCGTCAGCAAATGCTGGCTGCGGGTCACCACTTCGCTGATATCGTCGATAAGCCCGGTCATGACCGTCTCGCCGCTGGCGGAGAGAATGACGCGCGCCCCGGACACCACTTCAGGCGGTAAGCGGCTGTGGCTGACACCCACGTCCAGCTGCCAGGCATCGGCGGGGATAAGAAAGGAAGAGTCAACAGAGAACCGCTCCCAGTCGTGGTGGGCCACGCCGCCCACTGACAGGGTCAGTCGCTCGTCGGGGGTAAGGTCATCGTGCGCAGGCATACAGGGTATCTCCGGGCAGCAGGTTATTAGGGTTACGGATACCGGGATTGAGGCGCAGCAGCTCGCTGGCGCGACCGGCATCGCCATACCATTCAAACGCCAGCATGGACAGCGTGCAGTGGCGTACCACTTCACGGGTGACCAGCAGTGGCTGGCGCTGAATGAGCGCGGCACCCTGCATCTGCAGGGTGTAAGCAAGCGCCTGCAGATTGCGGATGATGGCCGCCGTGGTGCGGGTATCTGCCGTGACGTTCTGCTCAGAGGCGGCTCTGATATTGTCCTGCATCACCGCACGCTGAGTGACGATCGCATCCTCAATGGCCTGTCGGGTGTCGTTAGCCACGCGTTCGGTCTGCGTCCGGGTCTGTGACGGGGCGTCGCTTTCATTCTGCAGAATGGTGCTGGCCACTTCCGCAAGCTCGGTCACTGTGACCAGCTGTGCAGTACGGGTGACCAGCGCTGTATCGTCATCGGTGACACCGATAGTCTGGCTGAGCGGCAGGGAAAACGGATGGCTTACGACCGTCACATCCAGCGTGCTCGCATAGTCTTTTGGGGTATTCAGTACCTGTGTGGTCAGACGCGTCAGGGAAAGCCACGAGGCACTGATGCCGGAACCGGTCAGCGTGAGACTGTCACTGAACGTGTCCAGTATCCCCTTAAGATCGCTTACAAAGGACGCCGGTGTATCCAGGAGATTGCTGAACGCCGACACGGTTCCCTGCACCTCACCTTCGACAGTCTGCAGCACGTATTCCGCCTCGGCCACCACGTTATTGATTTGCTCAAGCCCGTTTTTCAGCTCTTTCATCGCCTGCAGGGCGCTGGCAAAGTCGGAGGCCGCTTCATCAAGCAGGTCATTGCCGGTCAGTGAAATGCTCTGTGCAGCCTCATCAGCGGACGCTGCAGCAAACAGCGCCTGTTCGGTGCCGGACTCAATAAAGACCAGCTCCACCGTGACCGCATCCAGCGGTTCAACGTGTTTTTCAACACCGGCTTCAAGAAACTGCGCGTTCGGGATGGGGCCATAAACGGGGTGGACAAGCTCGCCGACGCCCGCCGTTTTAAACGTGGTTAAAAGCGCCTTTAACTGCTGCTTCCAGTCGCTGCCGAAGAGAAATGCGGTCAGACGGAAATTCACCGCCTTCAACCCCTGGTCCTCGGTTATCGCCCCATCCTGCCAGGGCGGTGCGTACATGACCGTATCACGGGCCAGCGTGTCGCGGGTGTAAAGACATTCGAAGTTAACGCCCCGGAACGAAGCGGGTAACAGGGTGTCAATCCCCAGCAGGGAAGACAGTTGGGTTATCATATCGCTCATGTGCCATGCCTGCGGTTGTTGGTGTCAATCAGCACCTGAATGGCGGCTGCAATATCGTGGCTGTCAAGACGTACCACGACGTTCACGTTGGGAGCCGGTTGTGTCGGCTGCGGTGACCGCGACGCCCCACCGACCGGCGCATTGTGCCCCGGCCAGTTCTGCAGCATGTTCAGGGCTTCCGCTGAGGACGGCAGAATATTGCCCTGTGAGTTCTCGTTGCGGTTACGCGCTTTCAGGCGGCTGAGTTCGCGGCTTTCATTACTGCCGCTGACCGTATCGGACGGGACGAACATTCCGGCAACGGCCAGCGCTACCGGATTTTCCAGCAGGCCGTCTTCCAGCACGCCGTTGGTGACCAGATTCTTCCCGCCCGACACCACTTTTTTACCGCCGGACAGCAGAAAACCACCGAGCCGGGTCAGCCAGCCGGGTTTGGTTTCTGCGACTTCACCTGCGGTTTCCGCCACCTCACCGGCCACAGTACCGCCTTTGCGCAGTACCTTGCCGAGAAGACCACCACCACCGCCCCCGGTCAGCAGTCCAGCCCCCTCGCGCAGGATGGCGGCTGCGGCCATCGCTTTAATGGCAACCGTCGCCCCGGCGGCGGCTTCGGCAAGCTTTGGAAATTCTTCAGCCAGATGCGAGCCTTTTTCCGCCAGGTCGC
Source organism: Enterobacter sp. PTB (assembly GCF_051130085.1). Lineage (NCBI taxonomy): Bacteria > Pseudomonadati > Pseudomonadota > Gammaproteobacteria > Enterobacterales > Enterobacteriaceae > Enterobacter > Enterobacter sp. PTB. The sequence continues at coordinate 426,448 of NZ_JBDKEE010000001.1, read as the reverse complement.
CCAGCATGTTGGCGGTTCCCTTCATGGCATCATTGGTCGCATAGCGCTCTTCGTTTTTCGCCTGAGCGACCTTGAAGCTGTTACTGTCCTTCACCACACCATAGTCAACGTCCGTGGAGCGCTGCCCCTCAGGCAAGTTAAACTGCGCCTCCACATCACCGGTGACGTGGTTGAACATATCCTTGTTGCGTTCATAGCCGTAAAAGGCGTTGCGCGACTGCTGGTTGGTGAGAAACGCAGAAATGTGATCGCCGTGCAGTTTTGCCAGCGCATCCTGATAGCGCTGGCGTTCGGTGTCCGACGTGGCGTGCGACAGCTTTTTGCGCAACGCAATCCCTGCCGGATCGTACTGGTCATATTTGTCCACCAGATTTGACAGGGTATCGAGCGGCGTCAGACCTTTAGAGATGTCCTTGATGGCCATCGCCTGAAAATCGACTTTTTTGCCGCGTATTTTTACCCGTTTCGCATTGTGCTTCAGGTTGTTGGACGAGAGTTCTGCCAGCAGGTCGTTGGCGTTCGTGGCCCCCTCTGTCGCATCACCGGCAACCGATGCCGCCACTTCAAACAGTGCCAGCGTCTGTGCAAAACCGTGTTTACCGGACAAACCGGCTGACTTTGCGCTTTCCAGACCACGTGGCACTTCGCGCGCCAGAATCGGCACATCGGCGCGTCCGTTCTGTGCAGCAGTGGTCGCCGCATCCAGCGCGGCCTGCGCATCCTTACCGGACAGGCCGAAGTTATAGGTGGACGTCATCAGGGAGGCGACATCTTCCGCGTCTGCCCCGGTGGCGGAGTGGACCTTCATGACTTCCGGCAGTGCGTCGAACACCTGCTGGCGGTTCATTTTTGAGCGCGCCATCATCTCAGACGCTGTGAGGGCCTCTTCCGGGGTGCCGCCGCCATAGCGGGTCGCAGCCCGGACATTCTCGTCAATGGTTTTGACCCCGCCAAGACGTCCCTCAACGCCCTGATCACGGTACATGAAGTTTGCCGTGCGGCGCAGCTCGCTGTCGTAATCCATCTGCTCGCTGACGGGGCGGCGCAGCACCATACCAGCCCCGATGATACCTGCACCAATCCCTCCCGCCACACGAAAGCCGGTTTTCAGACCGCTGACTAGCCTGCTTTGTGTGCGTCCCGTTTCACCCAGTTCGCGATTCAGCTTCCCGACCTGATCTGTCACTTGCGCGTAAGCCCGCGACAACTCAGAGGCTGACACCACACCACTGCGTGCCATCTCCTGATACGCTTCCTGCGTCTCGCGAATTTCCCTGCGGATAACGCCTTCAGAACGGATACCCAGCTGTTCACGCGCCTGCTGGGCGCGCTTCACCGCTTCCTGAATCTGGCGGTAGCGCTCGGTGAAGTCATCCTTCAGGCTGACGCTGAATTGCGTGTTAAACGGACCGGCCATGCGTTATTTCCTGCGGGGTGGTTTTCGCTGTCGCGGACCTTTACGGCGACGGCTGATATAGGTGCGGCTCTCACCGCGCTGTTGTTTCATCCAGGCTTTGGGGTGCTCGATGCGCAGCACGGCATCAAGCACCCCGGCAAGTTCTGGTTTGGTCAGCCCCCGGACGTCTTCGTCGCTGTAGCCGTATCGCCGGAGCCTGACGCAGGCGTGTCGGATGTCCCGCCAGCGCCGCTCTCTGGTTTCAGCTTTTTTTTCAGCTCGTCCCGCACCACACGGAGTTGCTCATAGTCTTCACTGAGCAGCCCACGCAGCAGGTCATACGTCAGGTTCTCCTTTGGGATGGTGCCGAGTTTTTCAAGGCAGGCCGCCATCAGAGCCACGCCGAAGCCGCTGTCCGGCACGTCGGCATCAGAGGCGTCAATCTCATCACCCACGGTCGGCAGGCGCAGCACAAAATCACGGTGCATCTCGCCGTTATATTCCACGCCGAGCGCCAGGGTGCCGGAGGCTTTCATTGTTTCGGTCATCATTATTCCTCAATTCGGTTAAGGGCAAAGCCGGTGACGGTTACGCGCGCTTCGTTATCCACGTTGTACTCGTCGCTCACCGTCTGGACGGTAAAGTTCTGATAGGTAATGGTCTTGTCACTGCTGCGGTCATCCTCGGGGTACAGCGACAGCTTGCCGTCGGTGATGTTTTCCCAGATGATGGTCCTGCCTTTCGGCTTAACCGCTTCCACCGTCAGGTTATAGGTGGCGATGCCGTTCACATGACCACGGGCACGACCCGTTGAGTTCATGGTCTTGACCAGCTTGCGCCCCGTATCCACCGTCGGGTTGACGCGGGTGACTTCGATTTCTGTGCCGTTGACCTCAAGGACAATTGGCCCGACGTATACATCAGACATCAGCTGACTCCTTAATACAGGTAAATAGTGCCGGTCAGGATGTGCAGCCCGCGCACAACCGGGGCCGGGATTGACGCATCCGCACGGGTATCGTCACGGGCATTGCGCACGACGATGACCTGATCTTTATACGCATCGATGTTTTCCACCATCTCCAGCCCTTCGAGGGCGTAGAGCACATCCAGCGTCTCGGACTTGATCTGCAGCAGGCGACGGTCCGTCAGCTTGCCGCCGTTCGGAAAACGCTGTGACATACGGGTACGCCAGGCGATGCGCACATAATCCAGCGTGCGGATGGTCGTCAGATCAAGCAGGGTGGCATCCTCAATGCCTTCACTGTTTTTGATGTAGGTACTGATGGCGCGGACCAGTTGCACGCTGTCGCCTGCCACCCTGTACGGGGTGAGGCCGTTGTGCAGCGCGTTCTCTTCTTCGGTACGCATCGGCCAGGTGGCCTGCGGCGGGATATCCAGCCCCGGCAACACGATATTGTCGATGGGTTCTGACGGATCATCTTCACTGGCCAGAACCGCCCCGTAGACGGCGGCCAGCTCGCCGTTAGACAGCACCGAGGCGTTATGCCAGCCCGTTGAGATGCGGGAGGCGTTGAGTTTGCCTGTCAGGGTGGTGCCCGTCGCAAGTGTGCCACGCCATCCGGCAATGCCCACAGCACCGCGCTGTTCCGTCGGCCCGGAGACCTTATCAAGGTGCGTGGCCAGCGCGCTTAGCGCATCATCCGTCGAGTACGGCGTGACCACCACGGTATGACCGGCGCTGAAAATCGCTGACAACGCCGGGGCCAGTTCAGGATCGCCCTGACCACCGCTGATCGCGATCAACGTGCCGGTTAAGCCTGTCGCTGTGACGGTAAGCGTCAGGCCAGCTTCGTTACCGCAGGCACCTTTATTGCGCGCGGTCAGTACCACACCGTTCGCGGGCGCACCCTGCACGGTCACGCTGCCCGCCGCTGCAGTCAGGGGTAAATCCGGCTTACTGGCCACGGCCTGTACCAGCGCTGTCATCAGGTCGGCGGCTTGATCGCCGGTACTGACGGCAACGGCGACGGTCACGCCTGCCACCTGAAGGCGAACCTGCCCGCTGCCGCTGGCGGTCCCGGCAAGCGCCACGCCACCGGTTGCTGCTACGGCGGCCCCGTCATCATCCAGCGCACAGACCGCCAGCTTCAGGTTGGCGTTGGCATCAATCGCCTTTGCCACCATCCGGTGTGCCTGCGAGCCACGGCCAAAGTAATCCGCAGCTTCTTCTGCGCTGAAGACGTCGGTCGGCGTCAGGGCAGCAATCTGGCCTGTCGCAAGACGCTGCGCCAGAATCACCACATATTCTTCGCCGGAGGCCAGGGCGCGTCCGGCACGCGAGAAGTCATACCCCACATAGGTGCCGGGAACGCGCGTGGAGGCAGGGATAATATCTGTCATGAATGACCTCGTTTTTTATCAGTGGCCACAGTTTGCGCACGGGCATCCTGTAACGGCGTTTCAACCGGCGCGACAGCCACCGCCTCATCGTTCACGGGGCACAGGTCACCATCACGCAAGCGGCGCTGGTAATAGGTGGAACATTCATCCACGTCCACAGGCTTGTCGGTGATATAGCGCCTGGCGCTGTGTTCCATCGGCACTTTCAGCCCGGCGCGAGCCACAACCTTAATCATCAGATTCCTCCTTCTTCTGGTTGTCTACGATGTCCTGTGCGACCACTTCCCCGTTAACGGAGAATGCACCGTGCGTTGAGTTGTGCGGCGGAACAGGCGTCTCCAGCCGCCCCTGCCAGCGGACAAAATCCATATCCGGCAGGTCTTCACTGTCGGGTGGCTCCGGCCAGCTTCGGTTTGGCAGGGTGTCTTCATACCAGGTGGTATCAAAAAGACACTCATACATGGCCACCGCCTGTTCGCTGAAAACCCGGTTGGTCACAGGCCGGACCGTTGCCGGTTGCAGACAGCCAATATCCAGCCCCAAATCCTGCCCGGACAGCAGGCGGCGAACCGCGTGCACCATCCGGTAACATCCCGGCTCATCCAGCCTGACGCCACCGTGCCGGATGGCTTCATTCTCACGCAGGTTGTAATCCGCCACGTAAACGCCAAACCTGCCGGACACTTTATAGCGGGTGCGACGGGTGTCGTGCGCCACGCTTGAGGTGATGCCGGTAAAGGTGACGAAGGCACCGGGCAGGCGTCCGAGGATGATGGCCAGATCGTCGGTCATCACATCCCAGCTCACCACGTCCGTAACCATCAGCCCCAGCCCTTCACGCAGGCGTAAACAGAGCGCATCTTCAATCAGGGTTATCATCAGTAACATCCTCCGCCCGTGCGTTTGCGGCTCCACAGGTCCTGACCATCGCTGTAAAACTCAACATCCGGTGAAGAGTCCGCAATCGTCTCGCCACTCTGCGCACTGGTGCCGATGCTGACTTTTCCGTCAGCAACCCGCTTAAGCCAGCTGATGGCATCATCGTAGCGAATGCGGATTTCTTCTGTGCAGCGGTGCTCTGTCCCGGTCATCAGAAAACGGGCAATGTCACAGCAATAGTCCCGCAACGCCTCCGGCACATCTGTCAGTGGCAGGACGTACCGGGCACCGATATACGAATCCATACGGCGACTGGCTGACTGCAGGTGACGCTCAATGCGTGCTTCATCCGGGTCAGCACGGCCACGGGGAGCCGTGACCGTCGCGGCATCACGCACCGTGAAAAACGAGATGTAATCCTCCGGCGTCGCGTAAACCATTATGCAGTCCCCGTTGAGCCGTAAATCATCTGCCACAGTCCGTATCCGGCAGCACCGCGCGCTTCCGCACCAAACTTCAGTTTCTTACGGTTAAACACGTCCGGGTTATTCATGTCCTGCTGGGACACAAAAATCGGCTTTTTACGCTGCTGGAAAATCAGCGGCTTGATGGCACGGGTGGTGTCCATCAGGAACCACGCGGTATCGCTGGTGAGCCACGGAACGACCAGCACTTTCGCGGTGCCCTTGTAGATGTTGGCCTTACCATCATCCAGACGTTCGGCGGTCATCAGGGCATTGGCGGTGTCTTCCAGCGCCGGAGGAACAACCAGCAGCACCGGCTGCACGTTGAGCGGTCGACCTTCCACATCCTTCATGCTGCGCAGCGCGGTGCGGGCCGCACCGTAGGATTTTTGCGCATCGGCGACAGACGCAGCGGACAGCTTCGCTGAGCCAAGATTACTGACCACCACGTCCTTACCGTCTTTGTCCTTGCCGTTAAGGTGCTTGTCAGAGATAAACGGCTTACCGTCATAGCATTTCGCCTTAAAAGCCTCGTTAAGCGCTTCAAAAACCAGTTCATCCGGCCACTGTTTTGCGCTGAACCCGGCGTCCTGTGCCTGCGGGGCGTAAATCCCAATCTGATCGTCTTCGATGTCGTCGCGGTCGACTTCAACCGTGGCCTCGTAAGAGTCGTTGGTCAGGGTATAGCTGTGCTGCGTCAGTGCCTTGACGACCTTATCGCCCACCCACTTTTTCAGGCGGGGGAAGCGGTCAAGCCAGGCATAATCATTGGTTCGGGTGGTGGACGGCACCAGCGTGGCGACCTGATCCCACTGAGAGGGAGCCGCGTCAAACGCGTTGCTGAAGGTGGTTTTCAACGCCACAAACAGCGCGGTCAGGTTGTTTTTGTTTAAAATCATGGGGTTTTCCTTTTACTCAATCCACACGCCATCGCTACCCAGCATCACCACAACGCCGGACGGGGAATGCGTGGTTTTATCAATCCCGGCGGCGTCAGTCAGCGTGCGGTTATCCAGGATAAAAATGCGTTTACCCAGCGCCGCCTGAGTCACCGTGCCATCGTTCGCCCAGCGAAAAGCTTTATGGCGGCGGACCAGAACAGGAATGTCACCATCCCCGCCACCGGTGTTGTCAGCACGCTCTTCGGCACGTCCGGCATAAACCAAATCCGGTGCAAGCTGACCACCTACAGCCAGACCGTCGGCATTGATACACACGATGGTGCCTGCCGGGATAAGCTCACCTGCAGCGGCGGGAACCGGGATTAATTCACCGTCAATGTACGGTGCATCGACGTCGGTTTTTTGCGCATCAGTCAGTGCCATTGTTCATCTCCTTCGCCCAGGCTTCATTAAATGCCTTTTCATCCATACCGAAGTCAGCGAACTGTCCGCAGACCGCCAGTGCATCAGCATCCGGCACCGGCTTACCTTTATCATCCAGGGTCATGCCCTGTGTCTGCATTCGGGACAGCGCCCGAATCGGCTTACGGGCACCGATCATCTTTTCCATCAGCGCAACGTCGCTTTTACCCAGCTCGCGCAGGTTGTCCTCATCCGCGCCCTTCATCACACGGCCATCGCTGAGTGCGGCGGTCAACAGCGTGTCGACCTTGTCGCCCTGTACCTGAGAGGACAGGGAGGCAAGTTCAGCTCGCAGATCGTCGACCACGGCCACCGGGACATATTTTGTCGGGTCCGGCTTGCCGCCAGGAGCGGCTGTCGACAGTGCCGCAATCTGGCTCTGCCCGTCCTGAATGGTCTGGTCTTTCTGCTGCAATTGCGTTTTATACGACGCCATCAGCGCGCCGACAGAAGAACATTTCGCCGCTTTCAGCTCGCCGTTCTGCAGTGTGACGACGGCGGTCTGAATGGCGGCCTCGTCTGCCTCATTACCCAGCCCAAGAATGGCGCACAGCGCGAGGCGAAGGTTTTCGTTCATCGGTGTTTCTCCGTTGTCATAAAACATCATGGACGCCGCCACCTGACGCATACCGTCGAGCACCGGCGTATTGGTCAGGGCGGCGTTCACCAGCTCCCGGACGTGACCGTTTTTGTCATAACGAAACGTCGGGGAAACGTAGCGGTACTCATCTGCCTGGATAAGCGATGCGGCACGGGCGGTCCATTTCACATCCGCAAAGAGACCTTCACCTTCCACCCATGTCAGCGACTTGAACCAGCCGGAGGCAGGCACCGGGCCATTGGCCTTCGGCGCATTCAGGGACTGGTGTTCGTAGTCGAATTCGTAGTGGTTGATGCGGCGGTTTGCGGCGTCTATCAGGTTTTGTGCCAGCGCGGCGTCCATATACCAGCGTTGACCGCTGCCATCAGGCGCACCGAACCAGCCAGCAGGAAACAACTGAATGCGGGCCGTGTTGTCCTTGTTGATACCGGCAATCGAGGCGGTCGCAAGTTTCCACATGGGGTAAATCATCCTTTCTGAGCCGTAACGCTGGGGGCAGGATACGGCGTCAGAAAAGGGGGAAACAGTTACGGGAGTGAAGCAGGAACGAACAGGGAGGAAGAGCAAAATAACGAAACGTCATCAGCATACGCGCTGACAACCCGATTTAAAACCCGTTTAAATCGCGCCAGAATCGTTTAACGGGGTTTTGGCAGTATGATGTTACCGCTGCGCTTTCACAGACGCTTACAGCGCGTCTGTGGCGTCATTCACCGTTTCCGGCGATATACTCCAGAATCGCCTGGCGGATCTCTTCGTAATCCGCCTCCGTCAGCACCAGAAAGGGTCTGGCCGGAATATCAGAGCCGGGGTGGTTAACCTTACGGGCAAACCGTCCGCCAAAGGCCAGCGCTTTTTTATGCCGGGGACGGATTTCATGCGCACGGGTCTTACCGCCAAAGTTCTGGATAGCCGCATAGACCACGTTGGTGCCGACAACAGCGCTGTCGTTATCATTCCACGGGTGGATGGAGCCGTGCAACCGGCCTGACATCTGCAGAGGCTTACCATCACGGTATTTCAGCGGCTCCCATGCCGGACGCCCGCCGTGGATAAAGTTTTCATCCACCGCGTTCATCATGATCCCGGCGATTTTTTCCATCAGCGGGGCGCGGTTTTTCACGCGCCGCTCCAGCTCTTCCAGCAGGCGTTCAAGGTCTGGCGGAACCGTCAGCTCGATATCAATCACTCTGACACCTCCGGGAACTGGCCATCAAGCAGGAGACTCCCCGACGCCTGTGCCGGTGACCATGCGCGAATACGGGCTGCCTGAAAGCCGGTTTTCACGGCGTTCAGGGTGACGGTCTGGTATGCCCCGTTATCACCGGTCACCATATTGAGCACGTTATCCTGCAGAAACACCGCCACCGGGCGGTAAAATGCAGAGACAAGACGCGGCCACAACGACGTACCTTCCTCCTGGTTTGCCAGGCAGTCATCCGCCGTCAGGGTGATCACCGGCGACGGCAGCACGCCACCGGTGTGCAGCCGGGACAGCACGCGCGGGGAAAGCGCCCCCACGCGACGGAAATCACCGGAGGATGCAGGCGTCAGGCGCTGCGTCCACTCATGCACATCCCGGTTCATCGTGGTGGCCAGCCGGTTATTGCCGAGGGTTTCCTGCACGGCCACCGCCGCCAGCTCCGGTGCCGCCGTGGCACTTTTCTCCAGCAGCGACTGACCGAGACCCGCCAGATAACCGTGCCCCGGATTGAGATGAAAACCCGCATCCGGCACCAGCAGCTGTCCCGTCTTTGGATCACGGTACGCCGTCACGGGGCGCATTTCGCCATCCGTACCGTAAGGCTGCTGCACGGTGACCAGCCTACCGGCGCTGCTTTCCAGTCCCACAGGATGTTTATCAAGCTGGGCTTTCGTCAGCGCCCGCACCCAGCAGCGGCAGTTATACCCGTTCGGCGGGTAGATGGTCTGCCAGATGGGATCATCCCAGCGGAACACGCGTCCGTTGAGAGAAGCGTGCAGCGGACGCGTCCGGTTGTCCATGACCGCGTTGTACTCAAGGTACGGGCGCTCAGCGACACCCCGCATCTGCTGCTGCCAGCGCCCCGCCGCATAGGCTGACTGAATATTGGTTCTGAAAATCGTCTCCAGCCGGTACGGCATCAGCTGTTTGCCCTGTAGCACGCCGTCTTCATCGGCAACCAGTCCGCGCCCCAGCCAACCCTTACGCTGCAACAGCGGCTCGACCTCATCCTGAAACTGACGCAGGGTGGAGCCGTTCGCCAGCGCGTTGCTCAGTCCCTGATGGATATCATTGAGCACATCCAGCTTCGTGATCCCGGCAACCGTAAACTGTACCGCGTGCGCCTCATCTTCCAGCGCTTTCCAGCCCATTGAGGGCGTTATGCCCTTTGACTGGAAATAGCTGATGGCCTTTGTCGGTGGCAGGGTCAGGGCAAAGCCTGCATTGACATCAGGCATAATGCTGCCCCAGCACGTCAGCGGCAAATACAGCCTGCCCGACCAGTTCGCGAAGCGACGCATCGTTCAGCGTCGGATAACTCGCTGCCAGCAGCGCATACACCTCGTCCGGTGACTGCGCAGACCTGATGCTGTCAATCAGTGGGCGCAGCATGGTTTCGGCGGCAGCGCTGGCCTGCGCAGCCAGCAGCTGCGGTGCCGCATCAAGCTGTGCCTGCACCTCGTCCGTAGAGGGCGCGGGCAGCGACAGGGCGGCAAGCCGGGCCTGCATGACCTGCGACAGCGCCGCTTCCCCCGGTAACTGACGGCTGACGGGCTTCAGTATCGTCTGGCCCTGCTGCGGCAGCGGAATACCGCTCTTGTCGGACAGCCACTGCGCGGTGATATCATAGCCCGCATTCTGCGCCTTAAGGACGACATCCATCAGTGTGTTCAGGTCAGTGGATTCACGGGTGTCAAACTCCAGCTGTGGCGCACGTGCAGGATCAAACCGTCCATTCAGCGCCAGAACAGGCCACAGCAGTTGTTGCGTCAGGGTTTCCGCCACCATCTCGGCATCCCCGGTCAGCAGATCATGGCGCACCTCATTGTGAATATTGCCGAGAGCGTTGGTGGAGGATTTGCCGTCCGCCTGGCTGGTCAGCGTACCGCCGAGAATGACTTTTGACTGTACCTTCTCACACCAGTCCACCATCGCGAAGAACGGTGCGCTCTGGTTTGCCGACGGGGCTATCAGCTGGATATCGGCATCTTTCGGGATGATCCCGCCACCTTCGCGGGCCAGCTGCCGGATACCGCGTAACAGCCTGGACCGTTCTTTATCGCCCATCGAGGTATCGTATTTGCCGATACGGAACGGCAGACCATAGAGATTCAGGAACTGCGCCCAGTCGCGGGCGGACAGGTTCTTGAACAGGTAGGTCCAGACCAGTACGCGGAACAGACCACTCTGTGCAACAGGGCCAGATTTTGATTTGTGCCGGTGAACCAGCCAGCCCAAATCCCACAACGGCTCGCCGTCGGCACCGCCACGACGCAGGTTTATCTGGTCAAGATCATCCTGCGGCATGGTGAACATCCGCGCCGCCCGCTTGTGAAACTTCACCGGCAGCGTCAGATCGCCTTTCTGACCCCATTCAATTTCGGTACAGGAAAAGCCGTGCCCGATGGCATCCAGCATATCCATCAGCATTTCACGACGCCCCGGCAACTGGTGCAGCCACCAGTCCGCCTCAGCCGCAATTTTCTTTTCAGCCTCCGTCGCATCCGGCGGGGCTTTAACACTGAACGGCAGCGTCAGTAACGCCCGTTTGCGCTTGGACATCTCAGCGAACAGATGACCGTCACGCTCTTCCATGTCCGTAAACAGATCGCTCTGTGCCTGGACATCACCCTGTTCCGCTGCCTGAAACAGCGTATAGATACGCTGGATATCCAGGCCGGTTGACGGGTGCTCAGGGAATTCCCGGTACAGATATGGATCTTCGTCACTCTGCATCGGTTCTGTTTTAATGCGGCTGAAATACCGTTTAAATACACCTTTTATGTCCATTTACCATCCCCCCTCGCCAAATCCGGCGGAGTCATCGTCATCATCGTCGTCATCATTGCCAGTCACCGCACTCACAGGGATAAACTCAAAACGCCCCACACTGCTGGACGCGATGGCAAACAGCATCTGCAGTGCATCCGGTCCGTCATCATGGTCAGCCATCGGGAAATGCATCAGCTGTTCACGCAGGGTGGACAACAGGTGGCTGATGAGAATGCGCTCGTTTTCCATAAACGGCTGCAGGGACTCAATGCGCCCGTGCTTGTCGGTGGTGGGAATAACCGAACGGGCCGGAACGGGGATGCCTGCTTTCAGGGATTCTTCTATCAGCGTTTCACGCAGGAAGTCCTGGAACTGCACCGACTCAAACGCCCAGGCAATACAGCCAAACTCACGCTGCAGTGCGATCACATCGGTGATGATTTTCTTCGGCTTACCACTCACCTCCCTCAGACTTAACAGCACGAATATAGTCAGGCAGCATCATGACGCCCACAGGCCAAAGCAGCATTGTGACCAAAAAACCAACGTAGCGCGGTGAACTCTTCACAAAACCTAACTCCCGCATGGCGCTGGTATGGCAATACCCCAGCCAGAAGTAAGTTACTGCCCAGTATAGAATCCATAAATAAGACATCACAGCACCCTCCACAGGAAGTAGGGCATCAGGCCGCTAAGGTAAAAAAGCACAACACAAATGATGACGTGATTTACATCGATGATTTCTAAGTCAATGAGCACTTTCAGCCAGAAAAAAGCGCAGCCAGTAATCCAGAAAGACCAGAACAGTTTCACGACTTCACCCCCTGCTGCGTTGCTGCTGGCGCTGGCTGGAAAGGCTTTCTGTCTTTTACCCACGTAACCAGCATCTGCACGTATTTTTCATGAGTAGCGAATAACAACTCATCTGATTCTGGAGTCGCTATGCCAGCGTTACTTAATGCCAGGCGCAGGCCATCAGGCACTACCGGCGCTGCAGGGAGGCAATCAATGTGGTACTCAAATGCTTTAGTGCCTTCGCGCTTGCGCTTCAGTTCAACCATGTCACCCGCTGCTTTGTTCAGCAGATGGCGCACCCCCTGAGCAGTCCCCGGCACGCCAGGTAATCCAATCATTTCATTCACGCTGAGAAACATAATCACGCCACTCTGCTGTTGTAACGGCTTGGCCAGATGCAGGCCGGATCTATATTAAGAGCACCAGCAATGATGCGTTCGCCTTTTGGATACGTGCGATGCAGCGCATTTTTAAGCGTATCTGGTTTAAGTCCGGCATCCGTGGACAACTGACGCATTGTCACGCCACGCTTATGAAGCTCGGCGACGATATCGATTTTGTGCCAGTCGGCACTAACCACTTCTTTTTCGTTCATCATTCGATTACCCTAAAAAGTTAACCGTGCGGATAATCCGTTGAGGTTATCCGTTGGGGTAAGTATTGATCCAAATATAGACCAAGTAAAGCAAAAATAGCCCTTTCTTTGTATTTTTTGTTCACTGCTTTTGCATTGCTTACATTTGACTTATAAATCATGCAGTTAAGGAGAAAAGAAAAAATGAGTTCAAAAGCAAATGAATTTGCTTTTCCTGGCGAGGAAAAAGAAAGCTTCAGAGAGAGACTGCAACAACTTATTGGCAGAAGAAGTGTGCGCGCAGCAGCTAAGGACTGGAACTTACCTACCTCCACTATTAACAACTATCTACACAAAGGAACTGAACCTGCATTAAAGGTTGTCCTGGCTGTTGCGGAAGCAGAGGGAGTGAGCCTGGAGTGGCTAGCCACAGGTCTAAATAAAGATGGAATTGATTTTAATAAAACCCAACGCACCCAAGATAGGAAAACCTCTGCTGACTCACCCTCCGATAGCGACTATCAGTGGTTTAAGGTGATTTGGGACAGTCTTGAACAGCATGAGAGGCATCGCTTGTCCCGCCTGCTTGGCCGCAAGGGAGCTGATGTACTGACTTTACTGCTGGAGGACCATGCACTAGGCCTTCTCAAGCTATCAGGTGATGCACGGGAGGCGGCGCTACTTCTCAACAAATTACCGGAAAGTGAATTAAGAGAGATTTTGCGTAAATATCGTGAGGTTACGAAGGACCAAAGTGTAAGTGTAGAACGCAAACAGGCCGTTTGAGTGGTTTTGTTGATGATATCTATCACAATTATTTAAACGGCCTTTAAAGTGATTTAATCCCCAATCAAAATGTGCAGAATTAATGATAAAAAATGACATTTTTGCTCATTTTTGAAGTCGTAGTGCAGAACCTCTAAAACTCCCTACATCCCGCGCCAATCAAGGCTTCCCCCCTTAGCTGAGGCTTCCCCTGACAGTGCAGAAATGATTGCTACCCCACAATACATCTGGCTGCTGCCAATAACCTGATGATTCCCGGCCTTCAGATTGAAGTGGAATTTACCGTTGGTGGCCACTTTCTTCTCATAACGTTCATCAGAAGGGCTATTGGTGCGAACGGAGGCGATACCGTTTTCGGCGGAATTTTTGGTGGTGTAAAGCTCACTGGTCAGGATCGTTTCTCCGTTTCCTGCTTTGAGAACAAACCTGAACTGCCCATCACTGCTTTTGTTTAACTCGAACCAACCAGACATAGGAACTCCTTGAACGAAGTGGAATTATCTGCACCAGTTATCAATAAGCGAACCGGTAATGTGAGTATGGTTGATTCTTCGTTGCTTTCCAGAAATGAAAAACCCGCCAGCAGGCGGGTTCGGTAAGCTAAATGCTCAGGCTATCCTGCAGGCATCGGCTTCCCATCGGTAGCCCACGCCATACACCGCGCGGATAAATGACTGCTCCGCGTCGAGGGCTTCCAGCTTGCGGCGCAGGTTTTTAATATGGCTGTCGATGGTACGGTCAGTCACGACGCGGTAATCATCATACAGACGGTTCAGCAGTTGCTCGCGGGAGAAGACCTTCCCCGGCTCGTGGGAGAGGGTTTTCAACAGGCGGAATTCGGCGGGGGTGAGATCCAGCAGCTTGCCGCGCCAGCTCGCCTGGAAGCGGCTTTCATCGACGATAAGTGGGCTTTCCGCATCCAGTACCTGCAGTTCACGATGCGGCTTACAGCGGCGCAGAATGGTTTTTACGCGCGCGACCACTTCACGCGGGCTGTATGGCTTGCAGATGTAATCATCCGCGCCAATTTCGAGGCCCAGCAGGCGGTCGATCTCTTCGATTTTCGCCGTCACCATCACCACCGGCACGTCTGAGAAGCGACGAATTTCCCGGCACAGGGTCAGGCCATCGGTTCCGGGGAGCATCAGATCCAGCAGGATCAGGTCCGGCGGCGTCTGGCGCACATAAGGCAGCACCTGATCGCCATGGCTGATAAGCGTGGGGGCATAGCTTGCCGCGCGTAAATAGTCGATCAGTAACTGCCCGAGCTTCGGCTCGTCTTCGACAATCAAAATGCGTGGCGTGTTTTCGTCAATCGGTAACTCGGTCATGCTTCTCTCGATAAATCCCGTTCCAGAGGTAACTCTACTGTAATGCTTACCCCGCCAAAAGGCGAATGGGCGGCGCGGATCGTGCCATTATGGGCCTCGACGATGTTTACGCAAATCGCCAGTCCCAGACCGGACCCGCCGCTGGCGCGATTGCGGGAGCCTTCGGTGCGATAAAATCGCTCAAACAGTTTTTCCAGCTGTGCATCCTGCACGCCGGGGGCGGAATCCGCAAAGGTCAGGGCAAAATGCCCGTTTTCTTGTTTGCCGGAAATATGCAGGCCACCGCCGCTGTCGGTGTAGCGCAGGCTATTTTCCAGCAGATTGTTGAACAGCTGCATCAGGCGGTCTTTGTCGCCAAACACCACGGCACTGTCAGGCAGTGAGAGATCGATTTTCAGGTTGCGGCTGGCGAAACGTTCGCGGAAGGCACCGCTTACCACCTCCAGCACGTTTATCACATCGACGGGCGCTTTCTGGTAGGCCAGCGCGCCTTCGTCCGACATGGAGAGCTGGTGGAGGTCATCGACCAGTTTGGTCAGCGTGCCCACTTCCGCCTGCAGCGAGGCCACCGATTCGGGAGTGAACTGACGCACGCCGTCCTGAATAGCTTCCAGCTCGCCGCGCAGCACCGCCAGCGGCGTGCGGAGTTCATGGGAAATATCAGCCATAAAATCGCGTCGCATCTGCTGGTTTTTTTCCAGGGTGCTGGCGAGCTGGTTAAAGTCCTGCGCCAGCTTGCCGAGTTCGTCCTGGCTACGGGTATCGACGCGGGTGGAGAAATCCCCGGCGGCCAGCTTATGCGTCCCTTCCACCAGCCGTTTAACCGGCGCGAGCAGGCCACGGGCCAGCGGGAAGGTCGCGAGCGCGGCCAGCAGGGTGGAGAGCGCGACAATCAACCAGCTGGTGCGGCGCTGCTGACGATCAAAGTTGATATCGGTGTTACGCGTCAGGCGTTCAACCGGCGAGGCGATCACCCAGCCGACGGTGGCGTTATTCACTGTGATCGCCCGCTTTGTGCCATCCGGCGGAATGGGCGCGCGCGGGCCAACCAGTACGCGCATATCCTGGTCTATCACCCAGAACTGGGTGCGCCAGCCGTGCGGCGGCATCCCGGGGCCCGGGCGATCGTCACCGGTATCATGCTCAAGCGAGCGCAGGATCTGGAATACGAAGCGGTCGTTATTGCGCAGAAAACGCCAGTTACCGTGCAGGGCATACTGATCGCTCAGCGCATCGCTCAGCCCCTGTAAACGCTGTTCATTACCATGCTTAATGTAATCAATAAAACCCCGTTCGAAACTGACCCGCACGGCCCAGTGCATGGTGACCAGCAGCACGATACAGGTGGCAAATATCGCCACAAAGAGTTTACCGGTAATGCCCGGACGCCAGAATTTCATGGTGCACTCCTTTTGCCGTGTCGGATAACGACGTTCTTACGGGTATCATCCGGCACTCTGGCGAAGATGAACGCGGGCAGGGCGATAATCACCGCCATGCTGAGATAGGTATACAAAAAGACCTGATGGGCGACCGGCGTGTCGACGCTGAGATGATGCTGTCCGTACATGCCGAGCAGTAAACCGGCAAGGGTCACCCCTACGCTCATGGAGAGCTGCATGATCATCGACAGCAGGCTATTTCCGCTGCTCGCCAGGTCATCCGGTAGTGCTTTTAACGTCAGGGTATTCATTGATGAAAAGCGCACAGAGTTAATTATGCCCTGGCAGAACAGCACCAGCGGCAGCGCGTAGTACCAGCCCAGCAGCGCCACGGCCATAAACAGCAGGCTCACCAGGGCTAACCCAAGCGTCGCGGCAACCAGGACGTGGCGATAACCAAAACGGTTAACCACCTGCACCACGATGCGTTTCATTCCCATGCTGCCAAGTACCATCGGGATCATCATCAAGCCGGCGTGAAACGGTGAAAATCCCATTCCAATCTGCAAAAAGACCGGCGTCATAAAGGGCAACATGCCGCTGCCGACGCGCCCGGCAAAGCTCCCGAACAGGCCCAGACGATAGGTGGGGTTTTTAAACAGATCGAGCGTGAACAACGCGCTCTCGTTACCTCTGGCATGCCAGAGATACCACAGGATAGCGGTAATGCCGAGCGCCACCAGAAGGCCAAGCGTCAGGGCGGAAATCCCGAGGCCTTTTTGGCCATCAAGCGCGAGGGTGAGCATCGCCATCCCCGCCGCCAGCAGGATAAAACCCAGGAAATCAAAGCGCCGGGTCTGCATGGTGTAGTTAGGCATCAGCATCAGGGTGGCAATCGCGCCGATGATGCCCACCGGCAGGTTGATTAAGAAGATCCAGTGCCAGGAGGCATACTCCACCAGCACTCCGCCCAGCGCCGGGCCAAGCAGCGGGCCGACCTGGCCGGGCAGGGTGACGAAGGTCATCGCGGCCATGTACTGCTCGCGGGGCACAATCTTCATCACCGTCAGCCGCCCGACAGGCACCATCATCGCCCCGCCAATGCCCTGTAACGCGCGGGCCATCACCAGTTGATCCAGCGTATTCGCCTGGGCGCAAAACAGCGAGCCTGTGGTAAACAGCACGATGGCGGTGAAAAAGATATTCCGCACGCCCACTTTGTCCGCCAGCCAGCCGCTGGCCGGAAGCATAACGGCCACCGTTAATACATAGGAGACAATCACCATATGCATATGCAGCGGACTCTCCCCCAGGCTTTTTGCCATCGAGGGGAGGGCGGTATTGACGATGGTCGTATCCAGCGACTGCATAAAGAAGCCGAAGGCGACAATCCACAGCTGCCAGCGCACGTGACGTGGGAGGTCGGTCATTTATTCGGTTACCGTCGTTCTGTTTTTACGCGAAAAACGCACCCGCAGGCGGTCAAAGAACAGATAGACCACCGGCGTGGTGTAGAGCGTCAGCAGCTGGCTCATCACCAGCCCCCCGACAATAGTGATCCCCAGTGGCTGGCGCAATTCTGAACCGTCACCGCCGGAAATCACCAGCGGCAGCGCGCCAAACAGCGCCGCCAGCGTGGTCATCATGATCGGGCGAAAACGCAGCAGACAGGCCTGGAATATGGCCTCTTCTGGCGTCAGGTTGCCATTTCGCTGGGCGTCCAGCGCGAAGTCCACCATCATGATGGCGTTTTTCTTCACGATGCCAATTAACAGCATGATACCAATCAGCGCAATCAGGCTGAAGGGCGCGCCGAACAGCTCCAGCGCCAGCAGCGCCCCGACGCCCGCCGACGGCAGCGTGGAGAGAATGGTCAGCGGATGGACGTAGCTTTCATAAAGCACGCCCAGCACGATATAGACCGTCGCAATGGCCGCCAGAATCAAAATCACCTGCGAATTCATCGTCTCCTGGAACACCTGCGCGGTACCGGCAAAACTGCCGCGTACCGTGGACGGCACGCCAAGCTGGGTCATCGCACGGTTGATTGCATCGCTGGCCTCAGAGAGGGACGAACCGGCTGGCAGGTTAAAGGAGATGGTCGACGCCGCCGAAAGGCCCTGGTGGTTCACCGACAGCGGCGCGTTCGCCGGCTGCCAGCTGGCAAAGTAAGAGAGCGGGATCGCCTTACCGTCGTTATTAATCACAAACATGTTGTCCAGCGCGCTGATGTCCTGGGTGTAACGTGGGTCCACCTCCATCACCACCTTGTATTGGTTCATGGGCTGGTAGATGGTGGAAATCTCACGCTGGCCGAAGGCATTGTTCAGCAGGCTGTTGGCGGCATCGACGTTAATCCCCAGACGTGACATGGTTTCACGATTGTAGGTTAGCGCCATTTCTGCGCCGTTGTCCTGCTGATCGGAGTTAACGTCCGCCAGCTGTGGCAGGGCGGCCAGCGCCTTGCGGATCTTAGGCTCCCACTCGCGCAGGGCAGCTAAATCGTCAGAGAGTAACGTGTATTGATAGCTGGCGTTAGCCTGACGCCCGCCGACGCGGATATCCTGAACGGCCATCAAAAACAGATTAGCGCCCGGCTCTTTGGCGAGCTTCACGCGCAGGCGGTCGATAACCTGCTGGGCGGTTTCATTGCGCTCGTCACGCGGCTTCAGGGTGATAAACATCATCCCGCTGTTCACACGCGAACCGCCGGTAAAGCCGGTTACGTTATCTACCGCTTTATCTTCGCGGATGATCTTCATAAAGTCCTGCAGCTTGCCGCGCATGGCCTGAAAGGAAATACTCTGGTCTGCCTGGATCCCGCCCATCAGCACCCCGGTGTCCTGCTCCGGGAAGAAGGTTTTGGGGATAGAAATGTACATCCAGACGTTGAGCACGATGGTGCCAATCAGCACCAGGCCGACAATGCGCGTATGCCTCAGCACCCACTTCAGGGACTTGCCATAGCTCTCCTGCATCGCCAGCAGGAAGCGACCAAACCCCTTACGGCGCGGCTGAGAGTGGGGCTGGCTGCGTTTTAACATCCAGCCGCACATCATCGGCGTGAGCGTGAGGGACACGATCAATGAAATACCGATGGCGACCGAGAGCGTGACGGCAAATTCCCGTAACAGCCGGCCAGGCAGGCCGCCCATCAGCAGTAACGGCAGGAACACCGCCACCAGCGACAGGCTCATCGACAGTACCGTAAAGCCCACTTCACGCGTTCCCTGCAGCGCGGCCTGCAGCGGTTTCATCCCCGCCTCCAGATGGCGCGAGATGTTCTCCAGCACCACAATGGCGTCATCCACCACGAAGCCGGTGGCAATCGTCAGCGCCATCAGCGACAGGTTGTTAAGGCTAAATCCGCACAGGTACATCGCCGCGAAGGTCCCGATCAGCGAGACAGGCACTGCCACCGCAGGGATCAGCGTGGCCCGGCCTGAACGCAGAAACAGGAAGACCACCAGAATCACCAGCGCAACGGAGATCACAAGCGTCTGCTCTACCTCTTCAAGCGAGGCGCGAATGGTGGGGGAGCGATCCTGGGCAATCTGCAGATCGATCGCCGCCGGGATGGTCTGCTGGAGTTCCGGCAATCTCGCGCGGATACTGTTCACCGTCTCAATAATGTTGGCTTCCGGCAGCTTGCGGATCATCAGCAAAATGGCCGGTTTGGCGTTGGTCATCCCGGCGTTGCGCACGTCCTGCACCGAGTCGGTGACGCTCGCGACATCGCTCAGGCGCACCGCCGCACCGTTGTTGTAGTGAATGATCAGCGGCTGGTATTCCGCAGCGGTTTTCAGCTCATCGTTAGTCTGGATCTGCCAGCGGTGGCTACTGTCCTCAATGGCCCCCTGCGGTTTGCGCACGTTTGCATTGCTGATGGCAGAGCGCACATCGTCCAGTGAAACACCCTGGTTAAACAGCGCCTGCGGGTTTAAGCCCACGCGCACGGCGGGCAGAGAGCTTCCGCCAACGCTGACATCACCCACGCCGTTAATCTGGGCGAGGGTCTGCGCCAGTTGGGTGGAGGCGAAATCGTACAGTTGCCCCTGCGAATAGGTGTCCGAGGTAAGCGTCAGGATCATGATCGGCGCATCGGACGGGTTCGCTTTACGGTAAGTCGGACGGCCCGGCATCCCGCTCGGTAGCAGGTTCTGCGCGGCGTTGATCGCCGCCTGCACATCGCGCGCGGCGCCGTTAATATCCCGGTCGAAGCTGAATTCCAGAATGATGCGTGTGCTGCCAAGCGAGCTGCTGGAAGTCATCTCGTTGACCCCGGCAATTCGCCCGAGTGAACGTTCCAGCGGTGTGGCAACCGACGAGGCCATGGTTTCCGGTGATGCACCGGGCAGCGAGGCGCTGACCATGATCACCGGGAAATCCACCTGCGGCAGCGGGGCCACCGGCAGCAGCCGGAAGCCCAGGACGCCGCACAGGGTGATGGCGAGTGAGAGTAAAATCGTCGCCACCGGACGATAAATGAAGAGGGCGAAAAACTTCATTTACGCCTCCTCTTCACGTTTCGGGAAGCGGCTTCTCGTCCACAGCGCCAGACGGTCGAACAGCAGATAAATGACCGGCGTGGTAAACAGGGTCAGGACCTGGCTTACCAGCAGGCCACCGACCATGCCAATCCCCAGCGGACGACGCAGCTCGGCCCCGACGCCGGTACTGAGCATCAGCGGCAGGGCACCTAACAGGGCGGCGAGCGTGGTCATCAGGATCGGGCGAAAACGCAGCAGGCAGGCCTGGAAAATTGCCTCGCGCGGCGACATCCCCTGCTCGCGCTCGGCGGCAAGGGCAAAGTCGATCATCATGATGGCGTTTTTCTTCACGATCCCGATAAGCAGGATGATCCCAATGATGGCAATCACGTCCAGCTCGCTCCCCGCCAGCATCAATGCCAGCAGTGCCCCCACGCCCGCCGTTGGCAGGGTGGAGAGGATGGTAATCGGGTGAATAAAGCTTTCATACAGCACACCGAGCACGATATACATCGCCACCACGGCCGCGACAATCAGCCAGATGGTGTTGCCCAGCGCGGCCTGGAACGCCAGCGTGCTGCCCTGGAACTGGGTCTGAATATCGGACGGGAAGTTCAACGTCTGCTCTGCGGCCAGAATGGACTCCACCGCTTCGCCCAGTGAATAACCGTCCGGTACGTTAAACGAGATGGTGGTGGACGGGAACTGATCCAGATGGTTAATCGACAGCGGTGTGTAGCGCTCTTCCACCGTCGCGATGGCGCTGAGGGGCACGATGCCTCCGTCTTTGCTGGTCAGGCGCACCGAATCGAGCGCGGCCAGGCCGGGCGTGTTTTCCGTGTTGTGTTCCAGCACCACGCGATACTGATTCGCCTGGGTATAGATGGTGGAGATCAGACGCTGACCGAATGCGTTATACAGCGCGTTATCCACGTCGGCCATGGTGATCCCAAGCCGGCTGGCGGTATCACGGTTGACGTTCACATATGCCGCCAGCCCTTTGTCCTGCCAGTCGCTGCTGACGTCCGAGAGCTGCGGCAGGGCGTTGAGTTTATCCACCAGTTGCGGTACCCAGGTGCTGAGCGCATCAAGGGTGGTGGCCTGCAGCGTGAACTGGTACTGGGTACGGCTCACCTGGGTATCGATGGTTAAATCCTGAATCGGCTGGAGGTACAGCTCAATACCCGGCACGCGCGCTACGGCAGTTTGCAGGCGGTCGATCACCGTCTGCACGCGGTCGTCGCGATCGTCAAGCGGTTTAAGGTTGATCTGCAGGCGGGCACTGTTTAGCGACGGGTTGGTGCCATCGACACCGACATATGACGTCAGGCTCTCTACTGCCGGATCTTTCATGATGATCTCTGACACCTGCTGCTGACGCTGCGCCATGTTAGCGAAGGAGACCGTCTGCGGTGCCTGAAGCGTACCCTGGATAATGCCGTTGTCCTGAATCGGGAAGAAGCCTTTCGGGATGAAAATCCACAGCATAACGCTGAGCGCCAGCGTACCAAGCGCCACGCCAAGGGTTGCCCATGGATGGTTAAGCACTTTCGCCAGCACCCGTCCGTAAGCGGCAATAATGCGTTCGAACATCCGCTCAGAGGCGCGCGAGAAGCGGTTTTGCTTGCGCAGGGAGGCGTGGCTCAGCATACGGGCGCACATCATCGGCGTGAGGGTCAGTGACACCACGGCGGAAATCAGAATGGCGACGGCAAGCGTCACGGCAAATTCGCGGAACAAACGCCCGACGATATCGCCCATAAACAGCAGCGGGATCAGTACCGCAATCAGTGAGAAGGTGAGGGAGATAATGGTAAAGCCGATCTCGCCCGCCCCTTTCAGCGCCGCGGCTAACGGTTTTTCACCTTTTTCGATATAGCGCGAGATGTTCTCGATAACAACGATAGCGTCATCGACCACAAAGCCGGTGGCAATGGTAAGGGCCATCAGCGTCAGGTTGTTTATCGAAAAATCGAGGAACACCATGACGGCAAATGTTCCCACCAGTGAGAGCGGCACGGCGACGGCAGGAATGAGGGTCGCCGGCACGTTACGCAGGAACAGGTAGATGATCATCACCACCAGCGCAATCGCCAGCATCAGTTCAAACTGGGTGTCAGTCACGGACGCGCGAATATTGGTGGTCCGGTCAGACAGCACTTTCACGCTAACTGACCTGGGCAGGCTTTCAATCAGTTGCGGCAGCATAGTGCGAATGCTGTCTGCGGTTTCAATGATATTGGCACCCGGCTGGCGCTGGACGTTCATCACGATCGCCTGCTGTTTGTTGGCCCAGGCGCCGAGCCAGCTGTTTTCCGCACCTTGCTCAACGGTTGCCACATCGCCCAGGCGCACCGGCGCACCGTTCTGGTACGCGACGATCAGCTGTCGATATTCATCCGCGGACTGCATTTGATCGTTCGCCGAGAGGGTCACGGCCCGGGTTGGGCCATCAAGCGAGCCTTTTGCCGAGTTGACGTTGGCGTTACTGATGGCGCTGCGGATAGTTTCGCTGGTGAGGCCCAGCGCGGCGATGGCCTGGGCATTGAGCTTCACGCGCACCGCCGGACGTTGACCGCCGGCAAGCGTAACCAGTCCCACGCCAGAGACCTGTGAAATTTTCTGTGCCACGCGCGTTTCGACCATGTCTTCGACCTGAGTCATCGGCATGGCGGAGGAGGTGACGGCGAGCGTCATGATCGGCGGATCCGCCGGGTTTACTTTGCTGTAGACCGGTGGGTTGGGCAGGTCGGATGGCAGCAGGTTGGTGGCTGCGTTAATCGCGGCCTGTACTTCCTGTTCGGCAACGTCGAGTGAGAGCGTAAGCTGGAACTGCAGCGTCACCACGGATGCTCCGCCGGAGCTTTGCGAGGACATTTGCTTCAGGCCAGACATCTGACCAAACTGGCGCTCCAGCGGCGCGGTGATGGCAGACGTCACCACATCCGGGCTCGCACCCGGATAAAGGGTGACCACCTGGATGGTGGGATAATCCACTTCCGGCAGCGCCGAGACGGGCAGGAAGCGATAGCCAATAATCCCGGCCAGCAGAATTGCCACCATTAACAGCGTGGTGGCAACAGGGCGTAGAATAAACAGGCGTGAAGGCCCACCTGTAGAGCTCGGGGGCATAACCTGCATCAGGACGTCGCTCCCTGCTTAGCAGGCTGTTGCTGGCCTTCAACCACTTCGACTTTCGCCCCCTCGGTGAGACGATCAATACCGTCGGTAACCACGCGGTCACCTGCGGAAAGGCCGGCGCTGATCACCACCGTCTGGCTGTCCTGAATGCCGGTTTTCACCAGATGCTTGCTGACGTTATTCTCACTGTTAAGCACCCAGACAAAGTTCCCTTCGTTGCCCATCTGCAGCGCCGCCGTCGGGATAACGACCGCATTTTCCTGTGTTGCAACCAGCATCCGCGCATTCACGAACTGATTCGGGAAAAGCGCATCATCCTGATTGTTAAAGCGGGCTTTTAACTTGATGGTGCCGGTGGTGGTGTCAATCTGGTTATCCAGACTGAGCAGGGTGCCTTCGCTCAATTTTTGCTTGTTGGTGCGATCCCAGGCTTCCACAACCAGCCCTTTGCCGGCTTTCTGCGCCTGAACCACGGTTGCGATGTCGCTCTCCGGCAGGGTAAAGACTAAATCGACAGGATGCGTCTGGGTGATGACCACGATACCGGTGGTATCGCCGCTGGAAATCTGGTTGCCAATATCAACCTGCTTCAGACCGACGCGGCCGTCAATCGGGGCGGTGATGCGGCTCCAGTCGAGCTGTAACTGTGCGCTGGCCACGGCGGCTTCGTCAGCTTTAAGGGTGCCCAGCGCTTCGCTGACCAGAGACTGCTGCGTATCCAGTTCCTGACGCGATACCAGGTTGGTTTTCACCAGTTGCTGATAGCGTGCCAAATCGCGTCGGGCGTTCGCGAGCGTGGCCTTGTCTTTCGCGAGCTGGCCCTGCGCCTGCGCGAGGGTGACTTTAAACTGGCTTGGGTCAATTTCTGCCAGTAAGTCCCCGGCTTTAACCTGCTGGCCTTCCTGGAAGTGAAGCGCCATCAGCTGCCCGTCCACACGGCTTCGAACCGTAACGGTGTTGGCGGCGGTAATGGTTCCCAGCCCGGAGAGATAACGGGGCACCGCTTTATTTACCGCAGTAGCCGCCTGAACGGGAGCCAGCGCACCGCCGCGCATGCCGTGACGTCCGCCACTTGCGGGACGCTGAGATGGGCTGCTGGCACCTGCAGAAGTGTCAGAAGAGTGATTGTGCCAGAACCAGGCGGCGGCAAGAGCCACCACAATGATGCCAGCGGCGATTGCCCAGCGGGATTTGTTACTGCCTTTCATCGTTATACGTTCTCATCCTGAATACTTCGGGGAATGATACTAGTTTAGTCAGGCAACACGGCAGAAAAATGGAGGAAATATGGAAGACTGTCTGGATTTGTCTGATTGGCAGGGGAAGGGGCGCGGCGTGAGGCGGCCTTCAAATCGGATCAATTGGCAGTGCATAATTTACCAGGAATATTCCCTGCCACCTGAAATATTCTTATTATTTATCTGCCGGGTGAGAAACGGAGAAAGATAACAATTGGTTTTATTATTTAATTTGTCTTTAGGAAAATTTCATTATTCATCATGTAAGGATCGGAATATTCTCTGTTATACCAATATTTTTCATCTTGTTATCAAATCATTAACAAACTAATGATTTTTTGCAATGTGACGTATTTATTTGATTTGAAATATGTTTTTGTTATTCCTTTCAATGCACCACTTTTGATTTGTATCAAAAAGCTAAAACAGTTTAAATTACCTAAAATTGCGATAATTATAGATTTTTATTTTGAAAATGTTATTTAAATGGTTTTATGTTTTCATTTAAGCGATCTCGTCATGAATGATTATGAGAAAAATCCTAACGACGGAGGGTTTTTTCTTCATTCGATTGGTTGTCCTGAAACATAATTCAAATAATACTTTTTTGGCGCGGTAAATCCCGTTCGCATTTAAATGGAGCTTCCAGGTTATTTATTAAATGGCACCTGGCAGTACGTTTGTTCTCAGGAGATGAAAATGAAAAAATTATTACTGGTGGCCTCTCTGGTTTCTGTATTTGCTGCTGCAAATGCTATGGCTGATGTTACGGCATCTGCCACCGCATCATGGGATGCAACGGCAACGAAAGATACAACCAGCCTGCTGGTCGTGACCCCATTGAACTCGCTGACGTTCCAGTATGCAGAGGGCCTGAATGGGTTTAACACTCAGGATGGCGCTTTTGATGTGACGATTCAGGGACAGGAAAGTGCAACCGATTTTGAACTGACTGCTCAGGTCATCAGCAATACGCTGACCAATGCAAGCGGTGATGCATCTACCCTGAATGTGGGCGTGGCATGGAATGGTCAGGCGCTGTCTAACTCTGCCGAAACCGTTCTGGTGAATGCGGCTTCCACTTCAGGTCTGGAAAGCCTGCTGGCCGATGGAGCCTATAACGGCGCTGAGCGTGTAAGCGATCAGTCCAGCTTCAAATTCTCCATCGCTTCAGCGACTTCTGACGGTTCGACTGCTGTAACTGACTATTCTGCGCTGCCGGATGGTTACTGGACGGGTGACGTAAAAGTTCAGTTCAATGCAACCTGGACCACTCCAGCGTAATGAATATTAATTCGGGAGAGGCTCTCTCCCGAATTTCGCAGGAATGCACTGATGAAGAAATATTTGCCACTCGCAGCGCTGGCAGGGATGGTCGTATCCTTTTCCAGTCTGGCGATTAATGTGGGTGATATCACGTCGATAATGACGGCCGATCAAAACGCGTTATCAAAAGAAATTATCAACACCACTGATTCCGCCCGCTATGTGAGCGTTACCGTAAAAAGGCTCTCTTCACCGCTGCCTGACGGAACAGAAATGCAATTTGAAACGTCGGGAGAATTACTTTCTACACCGGCGAGCCTTATTTTACCCGGTGATGCGAAAGATGTTTTTCGCTTTTTCTATAAGGGCCCTGAAGATGACAAAGAACGTTATTACCGGCTGCAGTGGGTTGACGAACCCGTAAGCGAAAGCGCATCGACTAAGGCTGGCAAAGCCGCGATTGCGACAGCGTCGGCAGAAATCGGGACAATACTGGTCGTGGCGCCACGCAAGGAACGATTCGAATACGGTCGTGACGGGGATGTCATCACCAACAAAGGCAACGTCTCGTTTCGGGTCATTGCTTACGGAGCCTGCAAAGAGGCGTCACAGGATCGGGGACGCGGGTGTCGCGAGCGTTATTACGTCATGCCAGGTACAAAAATAAGATTGCAGAAAAGCGATGTGTCAAACAGTCGCACCCGCATTGGGATTTGGCATGGCAAGCAATTTATTACAGTGAAGTAATACACGGCGTCATTTCCGGTACCAGTAATAAAAATACCGAAAAGTAAGGATGCGTATGTCTTTTAAATATCTTATAGGAGGGAGTTTATTACTCTCTTATGCGCTAACATCAGGGGTTGCGCATTCTGCACCGGTTAAGATTGGTAATTATGTTATTCCAGGGGCATTCGCGCGTTCTCTTGAACAGGGGATGACGGTCCCCGTTTATATCCGCTACCAGGAGACGGATACAAAAAGCCAACAAAAAATTGCTGATGCGGTCATCTCGCTGGTTGAGGGAAATATCGTTGTAAAATCCATTATGGTTGCCGATCTGCCCAATAACGCGGTGCTTTCAGAGAAAACGCGCGAGATGGTGGAAAAAATAGGCGATGCGAAATTTATCGACAATACCTCTCTTGCCCTTTCGCGAGACGCACGGCTGAAATTAAACGTCTCCTCTTTTCATCTGGAGATGATTGTCAGCCGGGATGCCCTGACTGAAGCGGTGGTCGCCCGCAGTTCATTGCTGGGACCGTCCAGCGTTGATCGACTGTCTACTGTGCTGAATTACAACTTTGGCACCTATTACAATGACTACCGCAATGGCAGCAGCTCTCGCAGTTATTTAACCCTGGATAACACCACCTCGTTGAGAGAGCACCACCTCAATATCAATGGCTCGGTCTATGGTATTGGCGAGAGTAACCGCTCCAGCAAACTGTATCGTGCCATGTATGAGCGCGATTATGAGGGTTATCGTCTGGCGTTGGGCATGCTCGACACCTGGAACGTTCAGTCGATCGCCAGCCTCAATGCGCTGAATGGCGGCAAGATCTACGGCCTCAGCTACGGCAATAAAGGCAGTACGGTGGTTGAAAACACCTCCCTGTCCTTGATCCCAATAACCATATTTTTACCGTCTGCCGGTGAAGTGCATGTGTTTCGTGATGGGCGCTTGTTAAGCGTTCAGAACTTCAACATGGGCAGCTACGAAATTGACACCAGCCGGTTCCCTTACGGTGTGTATGACGTCACGGTGGATGTCGTGGTAAATGGCCGGACGGTGAACACCCGCGTCAGTCGTGTGAATAAAATTTTTGCCCGCCAGCAGGCCGCAGGCCTGCATGAAGTCGCATGGCAAATTTTTGGCGGTTCACTTGATTACGACCGCGTGAGTTATAAGCGCAATCATTACCGTGATGCCGGCAGTGAACAGACCTGGATTGCGGGTGGTGCGGCCTCGTTAACCCTGGCAATGCTCTCCGGGCTCACCCTGAAAACGACAGGTTATGGGTTTGATGACAATGCCGTCAATGAAACGGACATTACCCTTAACGTCAACGAATATGTCAGCGTCGGGACACAAACGCTGGTGGCGAACGACGGAACATGGCGCAACGTCAGCAGCGCCAGTCTTAATGCTCCAGGCGGGTTTGGATCGCTGTGGGCATCGCGGGAAGACAGCAAAATCGGTAACCGTCTGCCGGTGCAGGAGCGGGATAACTATTCGATTGGCGCAACATTGAACCTGAGCCGGTTTATTCCGCACGGTGGCACGTTAACGGTCAGCCAGACCGAAAACCGCTATTCCGGTAATACCTACCGGAACCTGGATTACAGTACCACCCTCTATGCGGGACGGTACGCCACAGTGGGGTTACGGGCCGGGATACAGCGCTATTACTACAACAATACGAATGATGACGGACGTCAGGAACGCTATGTCAGCCTGGATTTATCGCTGCCGCTGGCCTCGTGGATGAGTGTCGGGGTTTCACGCGATCGCTACGGCGCAACACAGGGCAATATCAGCGCGCGTAAACAATTTGAGGATAGCGTCATTACGTCTGCAGGCATTTCCGCCTCGACTCGCCTGAGTGGAGAGCAGAACTACGACAACAATTACGCTGTAAATGGCAACCTGAGTTATGACACCCGCTATAACGGCGGGACGGTTTCGGTGACCCGTTCAGCAGACAACTCGACCAATATGAACTTCTCCTCTCAGGGTTCCGTTGCCTGGGCGGGCGGCGATTTTGGTCTGAGCAAAGAGCGACAGCGCTCGGGTATTATTGTGAAAACCGATCTTGTGGGTGATGGAAAGCTGGCCGCAAAAATAAATAACCGAAATTATATTCTTAGCGGCAAATCGAGCTTTATTGCACTCCCGCCTTACGCGCAATACAAGCTGGAAATTATGAATGATAAAAACTCTGAAGACAGTTTTGACATTGTCTCGGGCCGTAAACAGGCGCTTAACCTTTATCCCGGTAACGTCGGCGTGGTGTCACCTGAGGTGAAAAGCATGGTGACCGTGTTTGGCCGGGTGCGATATCCCAATGGTGAACTGGCGTCAAATACGGACATCCATAACCACATTGGCAAAACGCGCACCGACGCGAAAGGTGAGTTCGCCATTGATATTGATAAGAAGTATCCCGTTATTACCCTGGTGTCCGCCAACGGTAATATCTGCGAAGCGGATTTAGATCTGGAAAAAGCCAGGGGCGCTGCGTGGGTAGGGGATGTTAAATGTGCACCGCAAACCACGATGGCGCAGAGATAATGCTATGAAAAAAAGTGCTTCCGTTTTTATTTCGCTCCTGTTTTTGGCGGGGTTGATTCCCTTCACCGCAAGGGCACTGACCGCCTCATCGTCAGGGGCGATCAACAACACGTTTTTATTTATCGAGAACGACATTGACGGTGAGTATTTCATTACGCCGTCCGCGTTAGATCCCCGTTTCAGCGGGTCAAATACCTGGGTTAAATACGGCACATCCCAGGTCAGCCTCGGTTACCTGGGTTATGTCATTTGGACTGCGCCAGCCAATAATTATCAGGATATGTGGATTGATAATTCGCCCATTGATGCTCCTTTCACAGGAATACGCTGCTACCGAGGTTCGCAGTGTCCGACGACGGGCTACATTGCCGGACAGGGGGTGGATAACAATGGTTTTTACCACGCGCAGGTTGGATCCGTGGCGGGGGTTATTGGCGGAGCGTATGGCTTTGCTTCGCTGAGCAACTCAGCCTATGAGTATTTTCGTAATATGCCGACGGGTGGCAGCGAAACCTATGTTTTTAACCGCTGCTATACCTCGGTTAACTATGATTACGCCTCGGGACAACGCTGTAAGGATCAGACAACAGGTCGCTGGAATTACATCAATTACACGTTAAACAAGCGGGGACATCTGGCGCTGGAATCAACAAGTGCCTTTCAGGAGCTGTGGATCGCCAGTGATGGAACCCCAAGCATCACAAATGATTCCGGATCCTGTGAGCTGGGTGTCGTCAGTAACGTTGATGGCGTAATTTGTAAAATGGTCAAATACAACCTTGAGCAGACACAAAATTTGACGGCATCGTTGACGTTCAGAGCGTATATCGATTCTGCTGCGTTGGGTTTTACCCCTTCCGCAACCACCGTGAAATATTCGGGAAATGGCTCGACATGGTATAACTTCAGCGCCTCGACGGCGTATTACAACGTCTTTTCGACATCTGGTCAGTATATCTATGTCTTTTTGTCGAAAACATTCCTTAAGAATCTGGTGGATGCAGGCGTCAGTATTACCAACAGCCAGCCCTTTACGTTTGCGTTTACGAATGCATTAACTCCGGAGTCAGGCTATTACCAGTTTACCCCCTCTTTGCAGCTCAATATTGTGCCGAAGGAGTATGGGATTAGCATTGTCTCATCGAATAATACGGCCTCTGCCAGTGGAAGCGGCACCATCGGAGATGACGCGCCGATTGAGATGGATTACGTCGTCACCGTATCGGGACCCCGTCAGGCTGACAGTATTACGGCCCAGGTTATCGGGGACAGCACGACAATCAACGACACCCCTTACTGCCTGTTTACGTCGGCCCAGGGGGGGATAAACGTGCCTGTCCCTGCCTATCTGCAATACAACACCGTGTCGGGAAGCCCTACTCAGGTGAGGAACAGCTGCAGTGAAAATGCCATTAGTCTGAACGATGCGTTATGGCAACAGGTGCCATGGGATGCCAACAACACGGATGATGGCAGCTTTTTCAGCACCAACTTAACGCTGCTGTTCCCGATGAATGATTCCCGCTCAGCACTGACGGTGGCTGGCGCTGACTGGGAAGGCGTGGTCAGCGCCAGTGGTGAAATCAAAGTCACCGCGAACTGGCTGGGAGTAACAAAATGATGCGCTGGCGGAAGGTCGCGGAGGGTGTGGTGGGACTCTGCATTGCGCTTTACACGCTTTCTGCCCACGCGCTGTATCTGGACTCCACGATCTATGATATCCCCGCAGAGCGGTCGTTCATTAGCAAACGTATTTACAACGACAGCCAAAAACAGAATGTGTACAGCATTTCGGCGATTAAAATCGACCGTCCAGGACCGGGTGGGGAAAAGCGTCTGCCAATAGAGGACGGGGAGTTGCTGTTTACACCGCTCACGTTTTCGCTCGCCCCGGACGCCGGGGAGTATTTTAAGATCTTCTATCGCGGGCCCGAGGATGACAAAGAGCGTTACTACCGGATTCAGTTTCGCGAGATGCCGGTAACGCTGTTTGCTGAACGTCCTTCAGGCAAAGCAAGTGAAGCTGTACCCGCTATTGCATTGGATACGATACTGGTGGTCAGGCCCAGAAAGCTGACGCTAGGTTATACTCTGGATGAGCAAAAAGGGGCGCTGACAAATACCGGCAATACGTTTTTCAGGATCATCGTACACAAGGGATGCCAGTCAACCGATGACGAGGCGACGATGCGCTACCTGCTGCCTGGAGAGACCTACCGAAGCAGTGCGTTAAACACTAAAAATAAAAAATTCATCGTTGCGTTGAAAAAATATATACCGATAGGCGATGGTTGTTTTAAAAATAACAGTTAAAGTTTAAAGAAACAGTTCTTATATTGCTAACTGAACTCTGGGAATATATTCTGTACTGCGTGCTGGCATTGCCGCCGATAATAAAAGAGTTCCCGGATGAAAAAGATAATCAATGATCATATTGTATACGATTCAGAGACCAGAGCGCTAAGTGTACAGGGAGAAAGAGTGGTTCTGTCCGCTGCAACGGCAAGATTACTGGAGCTCTTTATTGCGAACAACCGCAAACAATTACATCGGGATCTGATTATAGAAGAAGTGTGGGGAAGGTATGGGTTGATCCCATCAGGTCACAGTCTGAATAAAAATGTCAGTATTTTGCGCAAAACGTTAGCAGAACTGGGAATGGATAATCTGATCGCAACTATCCCCCGAGAAGGATTTGTTTTTCAGGCGCAGATCGAAAACGTAAAAGAAGATGCGTTGCCGCATAGCATCACTGCATTAACCTCCGCCACCAAACCCGGGTTAAGGCGATATGGTAAAACGATCGTTGGCGGAATGTTAGGCATCAGCCTAGTGATATCTGGCTTTGTCCTTCTGCCAAAATTATTACGAGATACCGATGGTGTCGTGCATGTACAAAAATCCGGTTCCTGTGAAATATTTACGACAGATGATAATTCAGTTGAGAAAATATCCACTTTTTTGAATTCATCCCGATGGCAGCAATTCAAATCTATCTGTAAGGGAAGAAATAAGGTCATTGTGTTTTATGATGACAATGGATTGTCTGCAGGTAATAAACTAAAGGAATCATTTTTCAGTATTTGTACGTTAGGCTCCCGGGGAGTTGCACATGCGTGCGAAAATTATGTATTTTAGTCTTGCCGTAGCGCTTGTTATCATTTTTTTGTTTTTATTTAAACGTCATGAGGTTCCGGCAGCGCTGGTATGCTCAGCGAAGAACCATCTTGTGCTCAATACGCAAAAAACAGGTATGCACATCGAAGGGGAGGTATTGCTGGTTTTCAGGATATCATCTGCTGAAGAGGGGGTATTGTCACAAGTGGGCGTGATTAATGTTAATGGGAAAAGCTACGCCATTAACCGTTCCACGATGCTTAAATTTTTAGGTAATGATAGTGACGGCTACATACGTACCCAACGGGTTTCTGTGATCAAAAATGATAATGATGATTTGCCTGATGAGATCACGGGATTAATTATGTCTAAGCAACACAACTTTTATTATAAAATAATGCATATTGCGCACAATGTGTACGGTATACGCGATTTGCGACGCACCCTGTTGGTGTGTCGGGCAGCGTAATCCTCAGAATAGGGTATCGTCTTATTCTGAAATAATAACCTATGTGCCGCATTATTTATGGTTTTTTATTCTGTTAAAATCGAGTTTATTATCACTAAAGTTTGTCTGAATGTGAATATAAGCGCATAAGTTTGTACTCATTTCGGACCTCAGAATTCGCTACCGATACAGCAAGAATATTCTTATCATTTCCCCTGCGCTCAGTTTTATTGTAGGGGGGATGAGCTACTACACACTATGCAATCTAAAGGCATTTTATTGTTTTACCTTAAGTCTATGTGAATACCAGGTCAATTGTGAATACACTTTCCTGTTCGGGAAGGCTGCGTTTTACAATGAAAACGTGATGGTGATTATTATGAATAAGAAAAAGGTCTTCCTGCTCAGTTATGACATTTATCTTTTCGCCGGGCTTAGGGCTTTTTTGCCTAATCTGGTACTGGTCGACAGTCAGACATTTATATCAGAGTCAGACCTTTCTTTTCAGCAATACAACTCCTGTCTGTTAATTGTTGATAACCGGATGCCCTTTTTCCTGGTGAAGAAATGGCTACATCGTAACAGTAGCCAGTTTATCATGGTAAACAGCGTTGTTCTCAGGTTGAGCGAAAATGAGTGTATTAATCGAGGCTATGAATACAGTACCTCAATTGATGTAACACTGCATTATACGACCGTCATCGATATACTCACGCGTATACTGATGACCACCCCGCAACCGGAATCACGCGTAAAATCAGATGAGCTGGACGTTTTCGCGTTAACCGAATTTGAGGCAGACATGCTTAATGCCATGATGACGAAAGAGGGGCAGGCCGAATTCTGCCGGGCAAATTCATTGACTACAAAATCCCTGTATCGCTACCGGGATAAAATAACGCACAGGCTTGGTTTTAAAAATTTTATTGAATCTATTATTTTTCTTATCCGCAATGGTTTCCTGACTGAAAGGGATGTGGGGCAGAACAGTACGCTAATGCGCAAATCCACCGGGCGTAGTTATGATAATAATGATGCGGGGCGTCTGAGTCTGGCACTCAAAAATGATGAGATTTTACCTTATTATCAACCCGTTGTCGGTGCAGGTGGTGAACTGTGCGGTATAGAGATTTTGGCCCGCTGGCCATTAGGGCATAATTACACGATTTCGCAGCGAGAATTTATTCCGCTGGCAGAAAGCTGTGGCCTGATTAACGAACTCACCAGCTATTTAATGCATAAAGTTGCCAGTGACTTAAAGCAAAAGAATAACGGGTTAAATACACCGCTGTTTGTGGCGTTTAATGTCAGTCCAACCACGTTAAGTAACCCGGTGTTTTATTGGGAGTGCCTCAATTTTTTAGAGCTGACAGAATCGTTACCGGTGAAGCTCATGATTGAGATCACCGAAAATCAAACGCTGGCCGTGACGCCTGCAATAAAAGAACTGATCCGTTCACTGCGTAATCGCGGGGTGATGTTTGCTCTGGATGACTTTGGTACAGGATACGCGAATTTATGCTATCTGAATGAACTCGAACTGGATGTCATAAAAATTGATAAGACCTTTATCAACGCTATCCAGGCTGATAACCAACCGCTGCCGATGCTGGAATCGATTATTAATCTGGCGA
This sequence comes from Enterobacter sp. PTB, assembly GCF_051130085.1. Taxonomy (NCBI): domain Bacteria; kingdom Pseudomonadati; phylum Pseudomonadota; class Gammaproteobacteria; order Enterobacterales; family Enterobacteriaceae; genus Enterobacter; species Enterobacter sp. PTB. The sequence continues at coordinate 391,907 of NZ_JBDKEE010000001.1, read as the reverse complement.
TGATTCTGGGGCTGCGTACCGTGGCGGAAGGGGTGGAGTACGCTTATCAGCGAGAGTGGCTTATCAGCAAACAGGTGGATTACCTGCAGGGGTATCATTTCCTGCCCCCGGTGCCGTTCGCTGATTTCCGGCGATTTGTCGAGCAAAGCCAGCCGACGACAAGAGAAGCGGCATGCAAAAAGGGCAGCGTGCTGCCAGGTAAAAAGGAAAATGTGCGTTTTAACGCGCTGTAAACGACGGAAGCCCTGCGCATTTCGAGGGCTTCCGTCGGGGCTTAACGGAACATCACCTGTGCCCAGCGGGCCAGACCTGCCGTTACGGAGCCAAAGTCATCGCCACCGGCAATCGGAATACCCGGAAGCTGTTCCGCCAGCGCTTTCTTGATAAGCGGTGAACGGGCGCTACCGCCGGTCAGGTAAATCACATCCGGCTTCTCTTTACCATTCTCCAGCGCCAGTTGCACCTGCTCGAGGATCCGCTGCAGCGGCTGGGCGAGTGCCGTTTCCAGCCCTTCCTGCGATATCGCGGTCGCCAGCTCATCACTGATAAAAGGTAATGAGACAGCGTGTTCAGCACGGTCAGAGAGGGCGATTTTGCTCTCTTCAGCGGTACGCACCACGCGATAGCTGAGACGCTGACGCCACACTTTATAGAGCAGGGCGACTTTATCCGCGTCCTGCGCGTCGCGTACCAGATCGTTCAGGAAGCGCCCGTTCGCGGTGCTGTAAAAATCACTCTGCGCCGGAACGTCGTTGATGGCGATGGCGTTCCACCAGGGCAGAATTGGCAGGGCAATGCCTTTTTCGGTTTGTCCGCCCATGCCGAGCAGCGGCATCAGGCTTTTAAATGCCAGAGCAATGTCCAGGTCGTTACCGCCTACGCGGCAGCCGCTGTGGCCCAACAGGCTGGTTTCGCGGTCACGACGCTGATGCCATTGTGGCCCCATCAGCAGTAAAGAGCAGTCGGTGGTGCCCCCGCCAATATCCACAACGAGCACGCGTTGCTCTTGCGTTAATGTGGCTTCAAAATCCAGCCCTGCCGCTACCGGCTCATACTGGAAGACCACGTCACGGAAACCGGCTCGGTGTGCGGCGCGCTCGAGGATCCCCTGCGCTTGCTGGTTAGCCTCTTCACCGCCCAGACCCTGGAAGTTGATCGGGCGACCAATAACGGCCTGCGTGATGGGATCGGGTACCTGGGTCTGCGCCTGGTTACGGATGTGCAGCATCATGGCGCACACCAGGTCTTCGAACATCGCCACCTGCTGTGGTTTTAACCCACTGGCGCCCAGAAACGACTTCGGTGATTTAACGAAGTAAACCTCTTCCGGATCGTCAATGTAATGGCCCAGCGATGAGAGGCCAAACTGCACGCTGGAAGGGGTCACGTCGATATCTTCGTCGCGGTTAAAACTGACCGCCCGGCGCAGCAGCGCCTGGGTTTCCGCTGCGGTAGCGGGCACCTGATGATGACGGAACAGCCATTCGCTGACCGCTTCGCGTGTGGGTGCGCAGAGCATTGATGGCAGCAGCGTGCTCTCTTTTTCCATCTTCAGGAGCTGTGGTTGCCCGTTTTGCATAATGGCAACCGAACAGTTTGCCGTACCGTAGTCAAATCCAATAAACACGATTAATCCCCATGCCAGTGAGAAGGGGCGAGACTTTAGCGAAATGTCTGCCTGGCGACAACAGGAATATGAAAGCAAGGCGAAACAAGGCCTTTCGGTTTATGCTGAGGGGAATAAAAAAGGAGCGATGATGTATACCCTGACCTGGCAACCCCCTTACGACTGGCAATGGATGTTTGGTTTCCTTAGCGCACGTGCGGTAGCGGGCGTAGAGACCGTCACGGACCACTATTACGAGCGCAGTTTCGCCTGCGAGGGGCATCAGGGGATATTTCGCGTTACGCCGGACAGCCAAACCCCTACGCTTGCCGTGACGCTCAGCCCGGGCTTGATTCCGGTTGCGCAGACCTGCCTTGAGCGTATCGGGCGACTTTTCGATCTTGGCTGCGATCCTCAGGCGATCCGCTCGACACTGGGGGATCTGGGGGCCGCACGGCCAGGCTTACGGTTGCCGGGGGCGATGGATGCCTGGGAGCAGGGTGTGCGGGCGATACTCGGGCAACTGGTTAGCGTGGCGATGGCGGCAAAATTGGCTTCCCGCGTTGTCGCCCTGTGCGGAGAGCCGGTTGAAGACGCCCCGGGTTATCTCTGCTTCCCGACCCCGCACGCGCTGGCCGCAGCGGACCCGCTGGCGTTGAAAGCGCTTGGAATGCCGGTAAAGCGGGCGGAGTCGATCGTTCATCTGGCTCAGTCTGTGGTGGACGGGACGTTTCCGCTTTCCCCTCCTGCGGATATTGAGGCGGGAATGAAGGCCTTACAGCAGCGGCCCGGAATAGGACGCTGGACGGCAAACTACCTGGCCCTGCGCGGCTGGCAGGCGAAGGACGTTTTTCTGCCGGATGATTATCTGATTAAGCAACGTTTTGCCGGGATGACGCCTGCGCAAATTCGGCGCTACGCCCAGCGCTGGCAGCCCTGGCGCTCGTATGCGTTGCTGCACATCTGGTATACCGACGGCTGGGCGCCATCAGTTGATGGCGAAATAGCTGGTATTAAGCAGTAGATCCAACGGCTGCGGCTCGGCGATGGTGTCGCCGTAAATAAAATCAATGCCGATGCCGGAGAGCGTGTCCATCATGATGGGCTGGTTACACGGACCAGCGATGGTTTTCATGCCCAGGCGCTGGGCGTGCCCCTGAACGATCGTCACCATCATCTCATCCATCAGGTTGCCATAAACATTCGTCACCATTTCCGTATCAAGCATCAGATAATCGGCCATATTGGCGCTGAGGTGGCTAAAGATGTTCATATCGCGTCCCACCTGGCTGAGTACGACGCGGCAGCCAGCATGGCGAAGCTTTTGCAGGCCCTGCTGCAGGTTCTCATCCGGGTTACATACCACGTCGGCAGCGATAACCAGATGCAGCAGACGGCCCGGCATGGGGCTCTTCTCCAGCAGGTCGACAAGTTCATCAACCAGCGTGACGCTTGCTAAACCCGCTTCAGACAGCGGAAGCGCGACCCCCATGCCTTTGTGGGCGACCTGTGCGGCGGAGGTGCGGAAAAACTCGTTGAAGATACGTCTGTCAAGGGCGTGCAACAGTTCAGGCTCCGCAAGTCCGGAGCGGAACGCATGCTCTTCCTGCACTTCGCCCTGGCTGGTCCACAGGCGTAATGAAATCAGCCAGAAGTTGCAGCTTTCCGGTATCCGTGGAGACGCGACGCTGCGGGCAATCATCATCAGGTGATTGTCTTTAATCATGTGCCACTGCTCATCAAGCGACATCATGCTGCGCATGCCGTGGTCCCGTTCCTGCTGGGGTTCGTAAACCGTGACGACGCCGCGTCCGCTGTTTTTCGAGGCGTAACAGGCGATATCCGCCTGTGACATGATTTCTGAAGCCTGATGGTTATTTTCATCAATCAGAGTGATACCCGCGCTGGCGCCGATCCGGTGCAGACGTCCTTCCCACATAAAGTGATAGTCATTGATGGTGTTAATCAGGCGGCCGGTAATATAACGCGCGCTTTCGATATTGCAGTCCGGGAGCAACAACCCGAATTCGTCCCCGCCGAGACGAGCCAGCACGTCGCTGGAGCGGAGCATGGTCAACATTAATGACGAAAGCTCCCGCAGCAGAGCATCACCCGCCGCATGGCCTGCGGTGTCGTTGACGGCTTTAAAACGATCGAGATCGATAAACACCAGCGCATGACGCTGGCGTGTCTCCTGTACGGTCTGTAAGAGCCGTTTGAGGTGATTTTCGAAACTGACCCGGTTTGCGAGGTGGGTGAGGGCATCGTGCGAGGCACTGTAACTGAGCTGACGCAGCATTTTGCGCGATTCCGTCACGTCCTGAATCACGATCACGGAGCCAATGTTCTGCCCGTCCAGCGTACTGAGCGGGGTGATGCTGTAGTGGATATCGTAGTTGCCGCCGGTACGGCAGTTCAGCACCACGTCCTGGTCTATATCGGAACGGGACATATCGCCGCTGTGAATATTCTCCATCAGCGGTCCCTTTTCACCAAAGGTGATGTGCAACACTTTCAGGACAGGCTGCCCGATAGCCTCGGTCTGCAGCCAGCCGCTCATTTTCTCGGCAACCGGGTTCATAAAGGTGACATTCATGTCGATATCGGTACACAACACCGCTTCGCCGATGGAATCGAGGGTAATGTGCAAACGCTCTTTTTCCTGGAACAGCGCTTCGTTGAGCTGCTTCACCTCGGTCATGTCCATGTTGATGCCGAGCAGGCGTTCGACTTCACCCTGTTTGTTCAGTACCCGGTTCGCCAGAGAGCGTATATGGCGCACGCCTTCTTTAACACGAATGCGGAACTCAAGCTTAAACGGCAAACGTGAAATGAGGGAATCCCGGAGCACCTTTTCAGCGTGAGCGCGGTCTTCCGGGAGCATCGTTTCGTGCCAGAGCTGCCAGGTGGGCTTGATGTGCGGCGGGATCTCATACAGCTCAAACATCCGCTTATCCCAGCTGATAATGTCCGGCTCCAGATCCCACTCCCAGATGCCGATACCGCCCGCTTCGTTGGCGAGGGTGATGCGCTCCATCAGGCGTTTATTGACCCACTCGGTCTGCTTCAGGTCGTTAATATCTTCAATCTGGGCGATAAAATAGAGCGGTGAACCGTCGGTGTGGCGCACCACGGAGACGGCAAGCAGGGCCCAGACCACTTCACCGTTGCGGGTGTAGTAACGCTTCTCAAGGGTGTAGGTGTTGATGTCGCCGTTGACCAGCTGCTCCAGCTGTTCGAGATCGGTATTCAAATCTTCCGGCCAGGTTAACTGCTGGAAGGTGAGGGCCTGAAGCTCCGTCTGGCTGTATCCCAGGAAGTTACACAGGGCTTTATTGGCCTGAAGCCACTGCCCCTCTATGCTGACCAGCGCCATGCCGATGGCGGAATACTCCATCGCGTTACGAAAACGCGCTTCACTTTCGGTGATATGTTTGCGTTCGGCGCGAAAGGCATACATCACCATGGTCATAATATTGGCCGGCAACAGCATCATCAAAAAGGGTAGCCAGGGCGCGTTTAGCGTCACCAGCAGGTTTTGCGGCGTCATGGATACAGGGTTACGCGTCATGATCAGCGAGACCATCATCACGGTGACCAGAAATACCAGAAACGCCTCCATTCGCGGCAGGCGCACGGCGCTCCACATAAGCAGAACGATAACGCAGGTGAAGGGCCACGGCAGCCAGGTAATCGCCATCCAACTGAGAGCCAGCGTCACGGCCATGGTGGCGAGCGTTTCCAGCAGCAATTTTGGGTTGCGGTGACGCAGCAGATAATGTGGTTTAAACAGTAACCCTAACGGCACCAGCGCCAGCGCACCAATGGCTTCTGATAACACCCAGACGAGGAAATTACGCAGCGGCTCCGGACCCGGCACCAGAAGATACACCAGCACCCCGCCAACCAGCGGTGGCACCAGCGCACTACCGATGGACAGACGGATCCAGTCATTCAGATTCTGCAGGGGGTTATACCACGGGAGCAGTTTACGCAGTAACACCGCGCCAATCACGGCTTCAACCACGTTGATAGCGGTATAGGTCGGGTTGATCGACGACCAGGAGAAAAGCATCCACGCGGCCAGGATATTGCCAAACGAGCAGGCCAGAGCGATACCCGGCCACATCTTTCCTGCATGACGGTAAAAGGCCACCATCATGATGGCGGTAGGGAACCAGAGCGGGGCGAGCAGGGTGCCGAAGCGGGTCAGCTCCAGCGAAAATAAGGTAAAGATAAAGGTGACCAGGCCCAGACAGACAAGTCGCAATAAAGGATGTGGGGTGGTAACCAAAACCCGCTGGTATTGTTTATTCATTACCGCTTTATCCAGAGACGCCATGCCGTCAGGAGAGAAATCCGGACGAGTGAATTTGATAATTTGGTTTATGCTAGTACAAACAATTTACAATTCATATGGCGACTGCTCATAATTTGACATCATAGACTTATTAAATAGTTACTCGGTATAAAATCCCCGACAAACGCTGAAAAAACGTGCGTTTAAATTTCACAAAGGGATCATTTCGTCGCTTTTCACCCTGTCTCGCAGAACCTGCGCTTTCGACTGGTATCATGCCCGCGAAATCCCTATAATTGCCGCGTTTGACGCTCCGGCGTCGTCCTTCCTTAACATCCAGGTTAATCAGGTCGCTAAATTTATGACTGATAAGTCTCATCAGTGCGTCATTATAGGCATCGCCGGCGCATCGGCTTCAGGTAAAAGTCTTATTGCCAGTACGCTTTACCGCGAACTGCGTGAACAAGTTGGTGATGAGCATATCGGCGTCATTCCCGAAGACAGCTATTACAAAGATCAATCCCATCTGTCGATGGAAGAACGCGTAAAAACTAACTATGACCATCCTAATGCGATGGATCACAGCTTACTGTTCCAGCATTTAGAAGCACTTAAAAGCGGCCAGGCAATAGAACTTCCCGTCTATAGTTATGTAGAACATACCCGTACGCAGGAAACGATCCGTATCGAACCGAAGAAGGTCATTATTCTTGAAGGTATTTTGCTTCTGACCGACTCCCGTCTGCGTGAATCAATGAACTTCTCGATTTTCGTCGATACGCCGCTGGATATCTGCCTGATGCGCCGCATTAAGCGTGACGTCAATGAGCGTGGACGTTCGATGGACTCCGTGATGGCGCAATACCAGAAAACTGTCCGCCCGATGTTCCTGCAATTCATTGAACCATCCAAGCAATACGCCGATATCATCGTGCCTCGTGGCGGTAAAAACCGCATAGCCATTGATATCTTAAAAGCGAAAATCAGCCAGTTTTTTGAATAAGCCGCGCGAATTGTGTACCGTTCAGGGATAACCTGGTTTTGCCCTGAGTCTTTATGGCTTCAGGGTACGATGCATGAAAGGAGAAAGTGCGATGCGTCTTTGTGATCGCGATATTGAAGCCTGGCTGGATGAAGGCCGTCTGTCTATTACACCACGTCCACCCGTGGAGCGTATCAATGGTGTGACTGTTGATGTGCGCCTGGGAAATAAATTCCGCACCTTTAGCGGCCATACCGCACCGTTCATCGACCTTAGCGGGCCGAAGGATGAAGTCAGCGCCGCACTTGATCGCGTGATGAGTGATGAAATCGTTATTGACGAGGGCGAAGCCTTTTATCTGCATCCGGGTGAACTGGCGCTGGCGGTGACCTATGAATCCGTGACGCTGCCTGCGGACCTTGTCGGCTGGCTCGATGGCCGTTCTTCTCTGGCGCGACTGGGGCTGATGGTTCACGTGACCGCGCACCGTATCGATCCAGGCTGGTCGGGCCGTATCGTGCTCGAGTTCTTCAATGCCGGTAAACTGCCTCTGGCACTGCGTCCGGGGATGATGATCGGCGCATTGAGCTTTGAACCGCTAACCGGTCCGGCAGATCGTCCTTATAACCGCCGTCAGGACGCTAAATATCGCGACCAGCAGGGTGCGGTCGCGAGCCGTATTGATAAAGACTGATCGTTAGTCCACTGAGGATGCTATGAGAAGAGTTCTGACAACGCTGATGATTTTGCTGGTGGTTCTGGTTGCTGGCCTTTCGGCGTTAGTCCTGCTTGTTAACCCTAATGATTTCCGTGCTTACATGGTGCGGCAGGTCGAAGCGCGTAGTGGTTATCAACTGAAGCTTGATGGGCCGCTGCGCTGGCACGTCTGGCCGCAACTCAGCATTCTCTCAGGCCGCATGTCGTTAACCGCGCCGGGTGCCTCCCAGCCGCTGGTCTCTGCCGATAACATGCGTCTTGATGTGGCGTTGATCCCGCTCTTTTCACACCAGTTGCAGGTCGACCAGGTGATGCTGAAAGGGGCGGTGATTCAGCTGACGCCGCAAACTGAAGCCGTGCGTGACTCGGATGCGCCGGTCGCCCCGCGGGAAAATACGCTGCCCGACGAGCCGACGGATACGGGCTGGTCATTTGATATAGCCAAACTGAAAGTCGCCGACAGCGTGCTGGTTTTCCAGCATGAGTCCGACGAGCAGGTAACCGTCCGTAACATCAACCTGAAGATGGAGCAGGACGCCCACCATATTGCCTCGCTGGAGTTTAGCGGAAGGCTGAACCGCGATCAGCGCGATCTGAATCTGTCGTTGAACGCCAACGTGAATGCCTCAGATTACCCCCATCAGCTCACGGCGGATATTCAGCAACTGAACTGGCAACTGACGGGAGCCGATCTTCCTGCCCAGGGGATCACCGGTCAGGGAACGCTGCAGGCCGTGTGGCGCGAAGAACAAAAACAGCTTGAGCTGGATAATCTCAACCTGCAGGCGAACGACAGCAGTCTGACAGGGCAGGCGAGCGTCACGCTTGAGGAGAAGCCGAAGTGGGTAATGAATCTGCAGTTTGACAAGCTCAATCTGGAGAACTTACTTCCGCCTCAGCCAGCAGGTGCAACCGACGGTAACGCTGCTCAGAATGGGCAAAGCCAGCCGTCCAAGCCGCGTCCGGTCATCTCCTCGAGTCTTGATCAGCCAGACTATAATGGTCTGCGCGGATTCACGGCTGATATCTTACTGAAAGCTAACAGCCTGCGCTGGCGCGGTATCGATTTTACCGACGTGAGCAGCCAGATGTTTAACCATAACGGTTTGCTGGTGATCTCCGAACTGAGCGGCAAAATGGGCGCCGGACATCTTTCTCTGCCGGGCACGCTGGACGTGCGTAAAGAGACGGCCAGCGCCGAATTCCAGCCGCGTCTCGACAACGTTGAGATTGGTACCATCCTTAAAGCCTTTAATTACCCGATCTCCTTAACGGGCCAACTGACGCTGGCGGGTGACTTTTCGGGGACGAAGATTGATGCTGAGGCTTTCCGCCGCGAATGGCAGGGGCAGGCCCATCTTGACCTGAAAGATTCCCGTATGGAAGGGCTTAACTTCCAGCAGCTGGTGCAGCAGGCGGTGGAGCGCAGCAGTGATGTCAAAGCCCAGGAAAACTACGACAGCGCAACGCGCCTCGACAGCTTTACCACTGACCTGACGCTGGATAATGGGCAGCTCACCCTCGACGGAATGCAGGGGACCTCTTCACTCCTGTCGTTAACCGGTGAAGGTAAGCTGGATCTGGTGAAAGAGACGGCGGATACCCGATTTAACGTGCGGGTACTTTCCGGCTGGCAGGGTGAAAGTAAACTGATCGACTTCCTTAAAGAGACGCCGGTTCCGCTCACTGTCTATGGCAAATGGCAGGCGCTGAATTACAGCCTTCAGGTGGATCAGATCCTGCGCAAACATCTGCAGGACGAAGCGAAACGTCGTCTGAACGACTGGGCGGATCGGAATAAAGATTCACAGTCAGGGAAGGATGTGAAGAAGCTGTTAGATAAGCTTTGATGCCCGAGCGCCCGGTAGCGCACATGCTACCGGGCAAAACAACTCACTAAACCTCATAGTCCAGTTCTTCTTCATCCCGCAGTGGAATGAGCTGCACCTTCTGTACACGGTGGCTCTCAACCTGCAACGTTTTAAGCAGATAGTCGCCCACCTGAACCTCTTCTCCCGGTTGCGGGATACGCTGCAAATATTCCATCAGCAGACCGGCAATAGTGTGGTATTCGCGTTTTTCATCCAGCGGCAGCGGCACATATTGCACCAGGTCTTCCAGCGGCATATGGCCGTTCGCCGTCCACGACCCGTCGGCATTTTTCTGGATGTCGTGGCGCGCATCAATCTCATCCACCTCGTTGGGCAAATTACCGGCGATGGTTTCCATGACGTCGCTGAGCGTGACCAGTCCTTCAACGGAACCGAATTCATCCACCACAAAGGCAAAGTGAGTGCGCGCGTTACGGAACTGCTCAAGGGCAGAAAGCAGCTGCAGTCCTTCAGGGAAGACCAGCGGCTGGCGCACCAGAGCGCGCAGATTGAGTGCTTCACCGTGCAGCTGCTGTTGCAGCAGGTCGATGACGTGCACCACGCCCAGTAACTCCTCTTCCTCTTCACCACCGGTGACAACCACGCGGGTGTGCTGGTTTTTATCCAGCAGGGCGCGAATGTGCTCCTCCGGTGCCGTCAGGTCGATATGCTCAATGTCATGCCGTGATGTCATGATGCTGCTGACCGTCCGCTGATTAAGATTGAGCACTCGCTCAATCATCAGTCGCTCCTGCGGATTAAAGATCAGCCCGTCACTGTGATCGGCAAGCATCGCGGCGGATTCCGCATCCAGTTCCGCATCCTCTTTTTTCCCGCTCAGCAGGCGCATGACCGTGTCGGCCGTGCGTTGACGTAACGTCTGATTCGCTGAGAGGAAACGGCGACGGTTGAATATCGCCAGCTGGTTCAGCGCTTCAATCATTACTGAGAAACCAATGGCGGCATACAGATAGCCTTTCGGAATGTGGAATCCAAACCCGTCTGCCACCAGGCTAAAGCCAATCATCAGCAGGAAACTCAGGCAGAGAATAACAATGGTCGGGTGGCTGTTAACGAACCGGGTCAGGGCTTTACTCGCCATCACCATCAGCGTAATGGCAATGATCACTGCGGCCATCATCACGGCCAGGTGGTCAACCATCCCGACGGCGGTGATCACCGAGTCCAGTGAGAAGACGGCGTCCAGCACCACGATTTGCGCCACCACAGGCCAGAATTTTGCCCCGCGTCGCTGGGTCGGGTTTTCACTGTCTTTGCCTTCGAGCCGCTCATTAAGTTCAACCGTCGCTTTAAACAGCAGGAACAAGCCACCGAAGAGCATGATCAGGTCACGGGCGCTGAAGCTCAGGCCGTGAACGGAGAACAAAGGCTGTGTCAGCGTGACCAGCCAGGAGATAGAGGCCAGCAGCAGCAACCGCATCACCATCGCCAAAAGCAGGCCCGTTACGCGAGCGCGGTCACGCTGAGAAGGGGGCAGTTTTTCGGCGAGGATGGCGATAAAGACCAGATTATCAATACCGAGCACCAATTCGATGACGACCAGCGTCACCAGTCCGGCCCAGATTGATGGATCGGCAATCCATTCCATAGTAATAGCAATACCTTCTGTTATATGACGAATGTCACACTTCGATCATGGATAAAGCGGCGGGAAATTGCAATGCCGGGCTGAGATTTCTCTTAATAAGGCCGAACAAAAAGAGAGCAATACGCTGGCGCTGTAAATAAGGTAATTACGTATATTTTATTACGCACAGTACATTTTAGGATATATCGCAATTAATGGTTTTTATTGTTGCTTTGTCAATATAAAGAAAATCCTAAAAGGTCAAAACTTTGCTCTTAATATTAATCTTAAAAACAGTTATTAGGACAGTTGTCTCCTTGCCTGCTATTAGGTTAGCTGCAACAATTCCTCCAGCATCAAATGTTAAATCTCCTTGTTGCTATTATTGTTTCGGTCTTCAGGAATGGTTATTGATTATCCGTCGGGCGTTTTTGCGGCTGATATATTTCCAGAAGACCTTGTTCAAGAGGGTGTCTATCCATAACACATTGTTTAGTCAGTGGATTGGTAACTGAAAGCCAAGGGCGGTAGCGTGCCTGAAAGCGTGTGAATCAGCCTCGATTATTCTGTCAATAGCCAATGGATGAATAAGCTTTTTTTAGGACTGATGCCAGTTATATTTCTATTTGATTAACTGCATGCTGAAACCCAATACGACCCGGCTTATTTTAAATTGCACAGGATAATTACTCTGCCAAAGTGATAAATAATCAATGATGAAATCCAAAATGAAATTGATGCCATTATTGGTGTCTGTGACCTTGATGAGTGGTTGTACGGTCTTTCCCGGCAGCAATATGTCAACAATGGGTAAGGATGTGATCAAGCAGCAGGATGCCGATTTTGATCTCGACAAAATGGTGAATGTTTATCCACTCACGCCACGTCTGGTCGAACAATTACGCCCACGTCCGAATGTTGCTCAGCCGAATATGTCTCTGGATCAGGAGATTGCCTCCTACCAGTACCGCGTGGGGCCGGGTGATGTCATCAACGTCACCGTCTGGGACCACCCTGAACTGACCACACCAGCGGGCCAGTACCGTAGCTCAAGCGACACCGGTAACTGGGTACAGTCAGACGGCACCATGTTCTATCCCTATATTGGCAAGGTACACGTTGCCGGGAAAACGCTCGCCGAAATCCGCAGTGATATTACCGGCCGCTTAGCGCAGTACATCGCCGATCCGCAGGTGGACGTTAATATCGCCGCATTCCGCTCGCAAAAAGCCTATATCTCCGGACAGGTGAATAAATCCGGTCAACAGGCCATCACCAACGTACCGCTGACCGTTCTGGATGCCATTAACGCCGCCGGCGGTTTAACCGACGGTGCCGACTGGCGCAACGTGGTTCTGACGCACAACGGCAAAGAGCAGCGCATTTCGCTGCAGGCGCTGATGCAAAACGGTGACCTGACTCAGAACCGTCTGCTCTATCCGGGCGACATTCTCTACGTACCGCGCAATGACGATCTGAAAGTGTTCGTGATGGGCGAAGTTAAGAAACAGAGCACCCTCAAAATGGACTTCAGCGGCATGACCCTGACCGAAGCGCTGGGTAATGCAGAGGGTATTGATCTGACCACCTCCAACGCCACCGGTATCTTCGTGATCCGTCCGCTGAAAGGTGAGGGCAGTGCGAAAGGCAAGATTGCCAACATCTACCAGCTGGATATGTCCGATGCGACGTCTCTGGTGATGGCAACGGAGTTCCGTCTCCAGCCATACGATGTGGTGTATGTCACCACCGCACCGGTTGCCCGCTGGAACCGTCTGATCAACCAGTTGCTGCCAACCATCAGTGGCGTTCGCTACATGACGGATACGGCGCGCGACATTCATACCTGGTAATCCGCGATGTTTAACAAAATTCTGGTGGTATGCGTGGGGAACATTTGCCGTTCCCCCACGGCTGAACGGCTGCTGAAACTCTACCAGCCCGAACTGACCGTTGAATCCGCAGGGCTGGGTGCGCTGGTCGGTAAAGGTGCCGATGAGCGCGCAACGAGCGTGGCCCGCGATCATAACCTTTCGCTCGACGGGCACATCGCCCGTCAGGTCACCGGCCGTATGTGCCGGGAGTATGACCTGATCCTGACGATGGAAAAACGCCATATTCATGCGCTGTGTGATATCGCACCGGAGATGCGCGGCAAGGTGATGCTGTTTGGTCACTGGGACAATGAACGCGAAATCCCCGATCCATATCGCAAAAGCCATGAGGCCTTCGAGGCGGTATACACCTTACTTGACCAGTCTGCCCGTCAGTGGGCGCAGGCACTGAAAGCTCAGCAGGGATAACAATGACAGAAAAAACAAAACCTTCTGCCGCCCCGACTTCGGGCAGTGATGAAATCGATATTGGTCGCCTGGTCGGCACCGTCGTAGAGGCAAAGTGGTGGGTGCTTGGGATCACCGCCGTGTTTGCCGCGGCGGCCGTCGTCTATACGCTGTTTGCGACGCCAATCTACAGTGCCGATGCGCTGGTGCAGATTGAGCAGAATACCGGTAACTCGCTGGTGCAGGACATTGGCTCCGCACTGGCGAACAAACCGCCGGCCTCCGATGCGGAAATTCAGCTGATCCAGTCGCGCCTGGTTCTGGGTAAAACCGTTCACGACCTCGGCCTTGATATCTCCGTCACCAAAAATACCTTCCCGATCTTTGGTGCCGGCTGGGACCGTCTGATGGGACGCAGCAACGACACGGTCAAAGTGACTGACTTTGTGCTGCCAAAAGGAAGCGCGGATCAGACCTTTACCCTGACGGTGTTAGGCCCGAAACAGTACCAGTTGACCAGCGATGCGGGCTTTAGCGCGCGCGGTGAAGTGGGGCAGATGCTGACGAAAGAGGGTGTCAGCATGATGGTCAGCGCGATCCACGCCCAGGAGGGCGGTGAATTTACCGTGACCAAATTCTCCACGCTGGGAATGATTAACAATCTGCAGAACAACCTGACCGTCACCGAAAACGGCAAGGACACCGGTGTCCTGAGCATGACCTTTACCGGTGAAGATAAGGATCAGATCCGCGACATCCTCAACAGCATCACCCGTAACTATCTTGAGCAGAACGTTGAGCGTAAATCGGCTGAAGCAGCGAAAAGCCTGGCATTCCTCGCCAAACAGCTTCCGGAAGTCCGCGCCCGTCTGGATGATGCCGAGAACAAGCTGAACGCCTATCGTCAGGATAAAGACTCTGTCGACCTGCCGCTGGAAGCGAAATCCGTTCTCGACTCGATGGTTAACATTGATGCCCAGCTTAACGAGCTGACCTTCAAAGAGGCGGAGATTTCCAAGCTTTATACCAAGCGTCACCCGGCCTACCGTACGCTGCTGGAGAAACGCCGCACGCTGGAAGAAGAGAAGGCGAAACTCAACGATCGCGTCACTGCGATGCCTAAAACGCAGCAGGAAATCGTACGTCTGACCCGCGATGTGGAATCCGGACAGCAGGTGTACATGCAGCTGCTGAATAAACAGCAGGAGCTGAAAATTACCGAAGCCAGTACCGTTGGTGATGTGCGCATCGTTGACCCGGCCATCACCCAGCCAGGGGTGCTGAAGCCGAAGAAAGCCCTCATCATTCTCGGCAGCATTATTCTGGGTCTTATCCTCTCCATCGTTGGCGTGCTGCTTCGCTCGCTGTTCAACCGTGGAATCGAAAGCCCGCAGGCACTGGAAGAGAGCGGTATCAACGTCTACGCCAGCATCCCGCTGTCGGAGTGGCAAAAATCGCGTGACAGCGTCAAAACCACCAAAGGCGTTAAGCGTTACAAACAAAGCCAGCTGCTGGCAGTGGGTAACCCAACCGATCTGGCCATCGAAGCGATTCGTAGTCTGCGTACCAGTCTGCACTTCGCCATGATGCAGGCCAAAAACAACGTCCTGATGCTGACCGGTGTCAGCCCGTCAATTGGTAAGACCTTTGTCTGTGCCAACCTGGCGGCGGTAGTGAGCCAGACCAATAAACGGGTGCTGCTGATCGACTGTGATATGCGTAAGGGCTATACCCACGAACTGCTGGGTACCAATAACGTCAACGGGTTGTCGGAAATCCTGCTGGGCAAAGGTGAGATTAGCCAGAGTGCAAAACCGACGACGGTGCCGAAGTTTGACCTTATTCCGCGTGGTCAGGTGCCGCCGAATCCATCAGAGCTGCTGATGAGTGAACGTTTTAGCGAGCTGGTAGAGTGGGCGAGCAAAAACTATGACCTGGTGTTGATTGATACCCCACCGATTCTGGCGGTGACCGATGCCGCCATTGTGGGCCGCCATGCCGGCACCACGCTGATGGTGGCGCGTTACGCGGTGAACACGCTGAAGGAAGTGGAAACCAGCCTGAGCCGCTTCGAGCAAAACGGAATTGAAGTGAAAGGGGTGATCCTGAACTCCATCTTCCGTCGTGCGACCGGTTACCAGGACTACGGTTACTACGAGTACGAATACAAGTCTGACAGTCACTAATCGTTAGCTTTCGGGGAAGACCATGACTACACAACGCCCTTTAGTTTCTATTTATATGCCGACATGGAATCGTCAGCAGCTGGCGATCCGCGCAATAAAATCTGTGCTGCGACAGGATTACGATAACTGGGAACTGATCATCGTTGATGACTGTTCTTCCTCGTACGAACAGCTGCAAAAGTTTGTGACTGACCTTAACGACCCGCGCGTGGTTTACACGCACAACGAGATTAACTCCGGTGCGTGCGCGGTGCGTAACCAGGCGATTATGCAGGCTAAGGGCCAGTATCTGACCGGCATCGACGACGATGATGAATGGACGCCGAACCGTCTGTCGATCTTCCTGTCGCACAAAGCACAGCTGGTGACGCATGCGTTTTTGTATGCCAACGACTATGTCTGTCAGGGTGAAGTTTACTCGCAGCCTGCCAGCCTGCCGTTGTACCCGAAATCGCCTTACTCACGCCGCCTGTTCTATAAACGCAACATCATTGGTAATCAGGTCTTTACCTGGGCGTGGCGCTTTAAGGAGTGCCTGTTCGATACCGAGCTGAAGGCTGCGCAGGATTACGACATCTTCCTGCGCATGGTGATGGAGTATGGCGAGCCGTGGAAGGTGGAAGAGGCGACGCAGATCCTGCATATCAATCACGGGGAGATGCAAATCACCTCGTCGCCGAAGAAATTCTCTGGTTACTTCCACTTTTACCGCAAGCACAAGGACAAGTTCGACCGTGCCAGCCGGAAGTATCAGCTGTTTACCCTCTATCAGATCCGCAATAAGCGCATGAACTGGCGCACGCTGCTCACGTTGTTGTCCGTGCGTAACGGCAAGCGTCTGGCTGATGGACTTCGGGGGAAATAATGTTTCTGGAAGATTGCCGCGCTAACAGCTGGAGCCTGCGCCCGTGCTGCATGGTTCTGGCGTACCGCATCGCGCATTTTTGCTCGGTGTGGCGCAAGAAAAATGTTTTAAACAATCTCTGGGCAGCACCGGTGCTGGTGCTGTACCGCATCATTACTGAATGTTTTTTTGGTTATGAAATTCAGGCCGCTGCCACCATTGGTCGCCGTTTTACCATTCATCACGGTTATGCCGTGGTGATCAACAAATTCGTTGTAGCCGGTGATGATTTCACTATTCGCCAC
Organism: Enterobacter sp. PTB; assembly: GCF_051130085.1. Taxonomy (NCBI): domain Bacteria; kingdom Pseudomonadati; phylum Pseudomonadota; class Gammaproteobacteria; order Enterobacterales; family Enterobacteriaceae; genus Enterobacter; species Enterobacter sp. PTB. Next base: position 375,226 of record NZ_JBDKEE010000001.1, on the reverse strand, counting down.
GCGGTCACCATCGGTAACCGTGGGCCCGACAGCCTGGCCTGCCCGGTGATTGGCAATAACGTCGAGCTGGGCGCGAACGTGGTCATCATTGGCGACATCACGATTGGTAATAACGTCACGATAGGCGCAGGCAGCGTGGTGCTGGACAGTATTCCGGATAACGCGCTGGTGGTGGGTGAGAAAGCCCGCGTGAAGGTGATCAAATGAACATTCTGCAATTTAACGTCCGTCTCGCAGAGGGCGGGGCGGCCGGTGTGGCGTTGGATCTTCATCAGCGCGCGCTGCAAAAAGGACTTCAGTCTCGTTTTATTTACGGTTATGGCAAAGGCGGTAAGAAAAGCGTCAGCCACGATAACTACCCGCAGGTGCATAAGCACACGCCGCGCCTGACTTCCGTGGCCAACATTGCCTTGTTCCGCCTGTTTAACCGCGATCTGTTTGGCAATCTTAATACCCTTTATCGCACCGTGACGCGCTCCCAGGGGCCGGTTGTACTGCATTTCCATGTGCTTCACAGCTACTGGCTGAACCTGGAAGAGGTGGTGGCGTTTTGCCAGAAGGTGCAGGCCCACAAACCGGATACCCGCTTCGTCTGGACGCTGCACGATCACTGGAGCGTGACCGGTCGCTGCGCCTTTACCGACGGGTGTGAAGGCTGGAAAAGCAACTGCCAGAAGTGCCCGACGCTGAGCAACTACCCGCCGGTGAAAGTGGATCGTGCCCATCAGCTGGTGGCCGGAAAGCGCCAGCTGTTCCGCGACATGCTCTCGCTCGGCTGTACGTTTATCTCCCCAAGCCAGCACGTTGCCGATGCCTTTAACAGTCTGTATGGGGCAGGGCGCTGTCAAATCATCAATAACGGTATCGACGTGGCGACGGAAGCGATTCTGGCCGAACTTACCCCGGTTGCAGAAACCCCGGGTAAACCAAAAATCGCTATCGTTGCGCATGACCTGCGTTACGACGGCAAAACCAATCAGCAGCTGGTGCGCGACATGATGGCGCTGGGTGACAAGATTGAACTGCACACCTTCGGCAAGTTCTCGCCGTTCGAAGGGGCTAACGTGGTGAATCACGGGTTTGAAACCGACAAGCGCAAACTGATGAGCGCCCTCAATGGGATGGATGCGCTGGTATTCAGTTCGCGCGTGGATAACTACCCGCTGATCCTGTGCGAAGCGCTCTCCATCGGTGTGCCGGTGATTGCCACCCACAGCGATGCGGCACGTGAAGTGCTGGAAAAATCGGGCGGGACCACGTTTGCGGAGCATGAGGTACTGCCTCTGGTGCAACTGCCGAAGGCGCAGATCGCGCAGGCCGTTTTTGGCACCGACCTGGAATCGTTCCGCAACCGCAGCCGCAAGGCCTACAGTGGACAACAGATGCTGGAGGAATATGTCTCGTTCTATCAGAGTCTGTAGTTATCTGCTGCTGCCGCTGATTTACCTGCTGGTCAACGTCAAAATTGCCCAGCTTGGCGAAAGCTTCCCGATAACCATAGTGACCTTCTTGCCCGTTCTGCTTCTGCTGTATGTCGACAAAATCAACCTCAAGAAGCTGATGATGGCCTTAGGGCTGGGCGTGGGTCTGACGCTATTTAACTACATCTTTGGTCAGTCTCTGGATGCCAGTAAATACGTCACCTCCACCATGCTGTTTGTTTATATCGTCATTATTATTGGCATGGTCTGGAGTATTCGTTTCAAGGTTATTTCGCCACACAATTATCGGAAAATCCTTAGGTTCTTTTATATTGCCGTTGCGTTAATTGTTATGCTTGCTGCACTGGAAATGGCGCAAATTATTTTGACCGGTGGCAGTAGCCTGATGGAGATAATTTCGAAATATCTCATTTACAGTAACAGCTATGTATTGAACTTCATCAAGTTTGGCGGAAAACGTACGACAGCCCTCTATTTTGAACCGGCGTTTTTTGCTCTGGCACTAATCTCAATTTGGCTCAGCATCAAACAGTTTGGTATCAAAACCCCTAAGACCGATGCTATGATTCTTGCAGGAATTGTTCTGTCAGGATCGTTCTCAGGGGTAATGACATTTATCCTGTTTTACCTGCTGGAGTGGGCGTTCCAGTACCTGAACAAAGATGCGATTAAGAAAAAACTGCCGCTGGCGATTATCTCTCTGACAGTATTTATGGTTGGCGTGATATTTGCCTTCCCATACATCTCAGAACGCCTGGGAGATTTGGGAACCGAAGGCTCGTCATCCTATTATCGTATCATTGGTCCGCTGGTGATGGTGGGTTATTCCTTAACCCATATCGATGGTGTAGTAAGATTCGGCTCACTTTACGAATATGTTGCATCATTCGGAATCTTTAACGGTGCGGATGTCGGTAAAACCATAGACAATGGCCTGTATCTGTTAATTATCTATTTTTCGTGGTTCGCCGTACTGTTGACACTGTGGTATCTGTTTAAAGTTTTCAAAATGATGATTAACGCGTTTGGTGATAACCAGAACTTTCGCGTGCAGCTTTATCTGTTTACACCGGTGTCGTTGTTTTTTACCGGGTCAATATTTAGCCCGGAATATGCTTTCTTGATTGTCTGTCCGTTTATTCTGCGCAAAGCGCTTAATATTACGAACGTATGACGAAATGAGGTGATTTATGTTTCTTAGCGTCATTACTGTCGCTTTTCGTAATTACGAAGGGGTGGTAAAAACCTGGCGCTCGCTGCGCAACCTGGCGTGCGATCCAAGCCTCACCTTTGAGTGGATTGTGGTCGATGGCGGCTCGAACGATGGTACGGCGGAGTTTCTGGAAAAACTCAACGGTGAGTTCAACTTACGTTTCATCAGCGAGAAAGATAAAGGCATCTACGATGCGATGAATAAAGGCATCGACATGGCGCAAGGCCGTTATGCCATCTTCCTGAATTCCGGTGACGTATTCCATGAGGATGTGGCGTTATTTGCCCGTCAGCTGGCGCGCCAGAAAGAGGATGCGATGTACATTGGCGACGCGCTGCTCGATTTTGGCGATGGCCATAAAGTTTGCCGCAGTGCGAAACCCGGCTGGTATATCTACCACAGTTTGCCTGCCAGCCATCAGGCCATTTTCTTCCCGGTAAAAGGTCTGAAAAAACAGCCTTACGATCTGCAGTATAAAGTTTCTTCAGATTATGCGCTGACTGCCAGCCTGTATAAATCAGGTTACCCGTTCCGTCGAATTAAAGGGCTGGTATCTGAATTTTCAATGGGTGGCGTGTCAACGTCTAATAATCTGGAACTGTGCCAGGATGCCAGAAATGTGCAGCGTAAAATATTAGGCGTGCCGGGGTTCTGGGCGGAATTGTCTTATTTATTACGTCTGCGTACCACCGGTAAAACGAAAACCTTATATAACAAAGCCTGAATATAAGGAAACGTAATGCAGGATCTTAAAGGTTTCTCCGTGCCGAAAGGCTTTCGGGGCGGGAGCGGTATTAAAGTGCAGTTGTGGTGGGCCGTACAGGCCACCTTATTTGCCTGGTCACCGCAAATACTGTACCGCTGGCGAGCTTTTTTATTGCGTCTGTTTGGCGCAAAAATCGGAAAAAACGTAGTCATTCGCCCGTCGGTAAAAATTACCTACCCGTGGAAATTAACGCTTGGGGATTATGCGTGGGTAGGGGATGACGCGGTGTTATATACCCTTGGCGATATTACGATTGGTGCAAATTCGGTGGTTTCACAGAAGTGTTATTTGTGCACCGGCAGTCACGATTTTATGAGTCAGCATTTTGATATTACTGCCACTCCGATTGTGATTGGCGAAAAATGTTGGCTGGCGACAGATGTTTTTGTTGCACCTGGTGTTTCTGTTGGCGATGGCACGGTAGTCGGTGCCCGCAGCAGCGTTTTTAAATCGCTACCGGCAAATAAAATTTGCCGTGGCAACCCCGCAGTGGTGATACGCGAACGCGTTGAAACTGATTAAATTCATAAGTAGAGGAATATAAACATGTCTAAAGTCGCTCTCATCACCGGCGTTACCGGACAGGATGGTTCTTACCTGGCAGAACTGCTGCTGGAAAAAGGTTATGAAGTACACGGTATTAAGCGTCGTGCTTCTTCATTCAACACCGAACGTGTGGATCACATTTATCAGGATCCTCATGCGGCGAACCCGAAATTCCATCTGCACTACGGCGACCTGACCGATACTTCCAACCTGACCCGTATTCTGCAGGAAGTGCAGCCGGATGAAGTGTACAACCTGGGCGCGATGAGCCACGTTGCGGTCTCCTTCGAATCTCCGGAATACACCGCTGACGTTGACGCAATGGGTACGCTGCGTCTGCTGGAAGCGATTCGCTTCCTCGGCCTTGAGAAGAAAACCCGTTTCTACCAGGCATCCACCTCTGAGCTGTACGGTCTGGTGCAGGAAATTCCTCAGAAAGAGACTACCCCGTTCTACCCACGTTCTCCGTACGCGGTGGCGAAACTGTACGCGTACTGGATCACCGTGAACTACCGTGAATCCTACGGCATGTATGCCTGTAACGGCATTCTGTTCAACCACGAATCCCCACGTCGCGGTGAAACATTCGTTACCCGTAAAATCACCCGCGCTATTGCTAACATCGCACAGGGTCTGGAATCTTGCCTGCACTTGGGCAACATGGATTCCCTGCGTGACTGGGGCCATGCCAAAGACTACGTAAAAATGCAGTGGATGATGCTGCAGCAGGAAAAACCAGAAGACTTCGTTATCGCAACCGGCGTGCAGTACTCCGTACGTCAGTTCGTTGAGATGGCTGCCGCTCAGCTGGGTATCAAACTGCGCTTCGAAGGTACCGGCGTGGAAGAGAAAGGCATCGTGGTTTCCGTAACCGGCCATGACGCACCGGGCGTGAAACCGGGCGACGTGATTGTACAGGTTGACCCACGTTACTTCCGTCCTGCTGAAGTGGAAACCCTGCTGGGCGACCCAACCAAAGCACACGAAACACTGGGCTGGAAACCAGAAACGACTCTGCAGGAGATGGTTTCCGAGATGGTTGCCAAAGATCTTGAAGCAGCGAAAAAACACTCCCTGCTCAAGTCACATGGCTACGAGGTTGCCATCGCGCTGGAGTCCTGAGAATGACAAAACAACGTATTTTTGTCGCGGGTCATCGCGGAATGGTGGGTTCCGCGATTGTTCGCCAGCTTGAACAGCGCGGTGATGTCGATGTGATTGTCCGTACCCGTGACGAGCTGAACCTGCTCGACAGCAAAGCGGTACAGGACTTCTTCGCCAGTGAACGTATTGACCAGGTGTATCTGGCGGCGGCGAAAGTGGGCGGCATTGTTGCCAACAACACGTATCCGGCGGATTTCATCTACGAGAACATGATGATTGAGAGCAACATCATTCACGCAGCGCATCTGCACAACGTGAATAAGCTGTTGTTCCTCGGCTCATCCTGTATCTACCCGAAAATGGCGAAGCAGCCGATCGCTGAGAGCGAACTGCTGCAGGGCACGCTGGAAGCAACCAACGAGCCGTATGCGATTGCCAAGATTGCCGGGATCAAGCTGTGCGAATCCTACAACCGTCAGTATAACCGCGACTATCGTTCGGTGATGCCGACCAACCTGTACGGACCGCATGACAACTTCCACCCGAGCAATTCGCACGTGATCCCGGCGCTGCTGCGTCGTTTCCACGAGGCAACGGCCGAAAATGCACCGGATGTGGTGGTGTGGGGCAGCGGTACGCCAATGCGTGAATTCCTGCATGTGGATGACATGGCGGCTGCCAGCATCCACGTAATGGAGCTGGATCGTGAGGTGTGGCAGGAAAACACCGAACCGATGCTGTCGCACATTAACGTCGGTACTGGCGTGGATTGCACCATTCGTGAGCTGGCGCAAACCATCGCGCAGGTGGTGGGTTACAAAGGCCGCGTGGTCTTTGACGCCACCAAACCGGACGGCACGCCGCGCAAACTGCTGGACGTGACCCGTCTGCATCAGCTGGGCTGGTATCACGAGGTATCACTGGAGCAGGGGCTGGCAAGCACCTACCAGTGGTTCCTTGAAAACCAGCACCGCTTCCGGGGGTAATGATGTTTTTAAGTCAGGAAGATTTTGCCACGGTAGTGCGTTCCACTCCGCTCATCTCAATTGATTTGGTGGTGGAGAACGAACGCGGCGAGTTCTTGCTGGGAAAACGAACCAACCGTCCTGCACAGGGCTTTTGGTTCGTGCCCGGCGGGCGCGTGCAGAAGGATGAGACGCTGGAAAATGCTTTTGAGCGTCTCACTCTGGCGGAACTGGGCCTGCAACTGCCGATGGCGGCAGGCCAGTTTTACGGGGTCTGGCAGCACTTCTATGACGATAACTTTTCGGGCACCGGTTTCACCACGCACTATGTGGTGCTCGGTTTTCGCCTGAAGGTGAGTGAGGCAGACCTGCGTCTGCCTGATTCTCAGCATGACGACTACCGCTGGCAGACGCCAGAGGCGTTGCTGGCCAGTGACAATGTGCATGACAACAGTCGTGCCTATTTCCTGGCCGATCGTCAGTCCGGAGTGCCGGGCTTATGAAAATTCTGGTGTACGGAATCAACTATTCGCCGGAGTTAACCGGCATCGGTAAATACACCGGCGAAATGGTCGAGTGGATGGCGAGCCAGGGACATGACGTGCGGGTCATTACCGCGCCGCCATACTACCCGGAATGGAAAATAGGTGAGCGCTATTCAGGCTGGCGCTACCGTCGCGAAGAGGGTGCCGCGACCGTCTGGCGTTGCCCGTTGTACGTGCCGAAACAGCCCTCAACGCTGAAGCGGTTACTTCATCTGGGCAGCTTTGCCCTGAGCAGTTTCTTCCCGCTGATGGCGCAACGTCGCTGGAAGCCGGATCGCATTATCGGTGTGGTGCCAACGCTGTTCTGCACCCCAGGCATGCGCCTGCTGGGCAAACTCTCCGGCGCGCGCACGCTGCTTCACATTCAGGATTATGAAGTGGACGCCATGCTCGGCCTGGGAATGGCCGGCAAAGGTAAGAGCGGGAAGGTGGCGAAACTCGCCAGCGCCTTCGAGCGCAGCGGCCTGCATAACGTGGATTATGTCTCGACCATCTCGCGCTCAATGATGAACAAAGCGCAGGAGAAGGGCGTACCGGCGGAAAAAGTGATCTTTTTCCCCAACTGGTCTGAAGTGGCGCGTTTTCGCGACGTGACAGACAGTGACGCGCAGGCGCTACGCGCTCAGCTCGGTCTGCCTGACGACCAAAAAATCATTCTTTACTCAGGCAACATCGGCGAGAAGCAGGGGCTTGAGAGCGTCATCGACGCCGCACAGCAACTGAGCCATCAACCCTGGATGTTTGTCATCGTCGGGCAGGGCGGCGGAAAAGCGCGACTGGAAAAAATGGCCAACGAACGCGGCCTGACGAACGTGAAATTTTTCCCGCTTCAGTCTTACGAGGCACTGCCTGCGTTGCTGAAGATGGGCGACTGCCATCTGGTGGTACAAAAGCGCGGCGCGGCAGACGCGGTGCTGCCGTCCAAGCTGACCAACATTCTGGCAGTGGGCGGTAACGCGGTGATCACGGCGGAAGCCGAAACAGAATTAGGCCAGCTGTGCGACAGCTATCCGGGGATCGCCGTTTGCGTGGAACCGGAATCGGTCCCGGCGCTGGTCACTGGCATTGAACGGGCACTTGCCATGCCAAAAACGAACACGGTGGCACGTGAATATGCCGAACGCACGCTCGAGAAAGAGAACGTGCTGAGCCAATTTATTGCAGATATACGGGGATAAATCATGAGTCAAACCACTTTGTATCCGGTTGTGATGGCAGGTGGCTCTGGTAGCCGGTTGTGGCCGCTGTCCCGCGTGCTCTATCCAAAACAGTTCCTCTGCCTGAAAGGGGAGCTCACCATGCTGCAGACGACGGTTAACCGCCTGCAGGGTGTGGAGTGTGAAAGCCCGGTGGTGATTTGTAACGAACAACACCGCTTTATTGTCGCCGAGCAGCTGCGCCAGCTGAACAAACTCACAGAAAATATCATTCTGGAGCCTGCCGGACGTAACACCGCCCCCGCGATTGCGCTGGCGGCGCTGGCGGCCAAACGCAGCAGCCCGGATTGCGATCCGCTGATGCTGGTTCTGGCTGCAGACCATGTTATTCAACAGGAAGAGTCGTTCCGCGAGGCGGTACGCGCGGCTATTCCTTACGCCGAAAACGGCAAACTGGTGACTTTCGGCATCGTGCCGGACCTGCCGGAAACCGGCTACGGGTATATTCGTCGTGGCAATGTGACCCCTGGCGAAGGCGACAGCGTAGCGTTTGACGTGGCGCAGTTTGTCGAAAAACCGAATCTGGAAACCGCGCAGGCGTATGTGGCCAGCGGTGAATATTACTGGAACAGCGGGATGTTCCTGTTCCGCGCTGGCCGCTACCTGGAAGAGCTGCGCAAATATCGCCCGGATATTCTGGACGCCTGCGAGAAAGCGATGGCGGTAGTGGATCCGGATCTCGATTTTATCCGTGTTGACGAAGCGTCTTTCCTCGCCTGCCCGGAAGAGTCAATTGACTATGCGGTAATGGAACGCACGGCCGATGCCGTTGTGGTACCGATGGATGCGGGCTGGAGCGATGTTGGTTCCTGGTCCTCCCTGTGGGAGATCAGCGCTCATACCCCGGAGGGTAACGTCCATCACGGTGATGTTATCAGCCACAAAACGGAAAACAGCTATATCTACGCCGAGTCCGGTCTGGTGACCACAGTCGGCGTGAAGGATCTGGTGGTCGTACAGACGAAAGACGCCGTGCTGATTGCTGACCGTAATGCCGTGCAGGACGTTAAAAAAGTGGTGGAGAAGATCAAGGCCGATGGTCGCCATGAACACCATATCCACCGCGAAGTGTATCGTCCGTGGGGCAAATATGACTCCATCGATGCCGGTGAACGTTACCAGGTGAAACGCATCACCGTGAAACCGGGGGAGGGGCTGTCGGTACAGATGCACCACCACCGTGCCGAGCACTGGGTCGTGGTGGCGGGTACCGCCAAAGTCACGATTGATGGCGAAGTGAAACTGCTGGGCGAAAACGAGTCAATCTATATTCCGCTGGGAGCCACGCACTGTCTGGAAAACCCGGGGAAAATTCCTCTCGACTTAATTGAAGTGCGCTCCGGTTCGTACCTGGAAGAAGACGATATTGTCCGTTTCCAGGACCGTTACGGGCGGGTATAGCGCCGTCTCTAAAGCCGGATAGCGTTTCGCGCATCCGGCCTGCGAATGAATAAAAACAAATTTGCCTGTTAATCGGGCGGGCCAACTGTTGCCTGAAAAAGGGGTCATCATGGAAAAATTAACCTGTTTTAAAGCCTACGATATTCGCGGCAAGCTGGGCGAAGAGCTGAATGAAGACATTGCGTGGCGCATTGGCCGCGCATACGGCGAATATCTTAAGCCACAAACGATTGTCCTGGGCGGCGATGTGCGTCTGACCAGTGAGTCCCTGAAGCTGGCGCTGGCAAAAGGGCTGCAGGATGCGGGAGTGGACGTGCTGGATATCGGCTTGTCCGGCACCGAAGAGATTTACTTTGCCACCTTCCACCTCGGCGTGGACGGCGGTATCGAAGTGACGGCCAGCCATAACCCAATGGACTACAACGGTATGAAGCTGGTGCGCAAGGGCGCGCGTCCTATCAGCGGCGATACCGGTCTGCGTGACGTGCAGCGTCTCGCCGAAGCTAACGATTTCCCGCCGGTGAATGAAGCGAAACGCGGCAGCTATAAGCAGATCGACCTGCGTAAAGCGTACATCGACCACCTGCTGGGCTACATCAACGTTGCAAACCTGAAACCGCTGAAGCTGGTGATCAACTCCGGTAACGGCGCGGCCGGCCCGGTGGTGGATGCGCTCGAAGCCCGCTTTAAGGCCCTGAACGTGCCGGTAACCTTCGTTAAGGTCCATAACACCCCGGACGGCAACTTCCCGAACGGTATCCCGAACCCGCTGCTGCCGGAGTGCCGCGACGACACCCGTAACGCGGTCATCGAACACGGTGCCGATATGGGTATCGCCTTTGACGGCGATTTCGACCGCTGTTTCCTGTTCGACGAAAAAGGCCAGTTCATCGAAGGCTACTACATTGTCGGCCTGCTGGCGGAAGCGTTCCTTGAGAAAAACCCGGGCGCGAAGATCATTCACGATCCGCGTCTGTCCTGGAACACCGTGGATGTGGTGAACGCCGCGGGCGGCCAGCCGGTGATGTCCAAAACCGGTCATGCCTTCATCAAAGAGCGTATGCGCGAAGAAGACGCCATTTATGGCGGCGAGATGAGCGCCCACCACTATTTCCGTGATTTTGCCTACTGCGACAGCGGGATGATCCCGTGGCTGCTGGTGACCGAGCTGCTGTGTCTGAAAGGGCAGACCCTTGGCGAGTTGGTACGCGACCGCATGGCGGCCTTCCCGGCAAGTGGCGAAATCAACAGCAAACTGGCGCAGCCGGCCGAGGCCATTGCCCGCGTGGAGCAGCATTTTGCCCTCCATGCGCTGGAAATTGACCGTACCGACGGCATCAGCATGGCGTTCCCGCAGTGGCGTTTTAACCTGCGCTCTTCAAATACCGAGCCGGTGGTGCGCCTGAACGTGGAATCCCGCGCGGATACCGCGCTGATGGAAGCGCGAACGAAGGACATTCTGGCGCTGTTGAATCAGTAAATAGCTTTCCCCCTCACCCTGATGTGGGGTGAGGGGGCAGGTGTTGAACTAAAGGAACAACGATGACGAATCTAAAAAAACGCGAACGAGCGAGAACGAATGCATCGTTAATCTCCATGGTGCAGCGTTTTTCTGATATCACCATCATGGTCGGCGGATTATGGGTGGTGAGTTGGGTAAGCGGGCAATCCTTCTTCTACATGCATCTGCTCATGGCGCTGATTGCGCTGGTTGTGTTCCAGATGATCGGGGGGATGACCGACTTCTACCGTTCGTGGCGTGGTGTGAAAATGACCACCGAACTGATGCTGTTGCTGCAGAACTGGACATTAAGCCTGATCTTCAGTGCAGGGCTGGTGGCATTCAGCCATGATTTTGATAATCGCCTCGTGACGTATCTGTGCTGGTATCTGATTACCAGCGTCGGCATGGTGGTATGCCGCACCCTGATCCGTTTTGGCGCCGGCTGGCTGCGTAACCGCGGTTATAACCGTCGCTTTGTCGCCGTAGCGGGGGATTTGCCGGTAGGGAAGGTGCTTCTCGATAGCTTCCGCAAAGAGCCATGGTTAGGTTTTGAAGTGGTCGGGATTTATCACGACGCGAAGCCTGGCGGCGTGCCTTCAGACTGGGCTGGTAATTACGAACAGCTTATTGAGGACGCGAAAGCCGGCAAAATTCATAATGTCTACATCGCGATGCAGATGAAAGATGAATCCCGCATTAAGAAACTGATGCGTGAACTGGCCGATACCACCTGTTCGGTGATCCTGATCCCGGACGTCTTTACCTTTAACATCCTCCACTCCCGTATTGAAGAAGTGAACGGCGTGCCGGTCGTGCCGCTGTATGACACCCCGCTGTCGGGTATCAATCGCGTGCTCAAGCGCCTGGAAGATATCGTGCTCTCTTCACTGATCTTACTGCTGATCTCCCCGGTGCTGTGCTGCATTGCTCTGGCGGTGAAGCTGAGCTCCCCGGGCCCGGTTATTTTCCGTCAGACCCGCTACGGCATGGACGGTAAGCCCATCATGGTGTGGAAATTCCGCTCAATGAAGGTGATGGAGAACGACAAGGTCGTGACCCAGGCGACGCAGAACGATCCACGCGTTACGCGGGTGGGGAACTTCCTGCGCCGTACCTCGCTGGATGAGCTGCCGCAGTTTATCAACGTCTTTACCGGTGGCATGTCGATTGTCGGACCCCGTCCCCATGCCGTGGCTCACAACGAACAGTACCGCTCGCTGATTGAAGGCTACATGTTGCGCCATAAAGTGAAGCCAGGCATTACAGGCTGGGCGCAGATCAACGGCTGGCGCGGCGAGACCGACACGCTGGAAAAAATGGAAAAACGCATCGAATTCGACCTGGAGTACATCCGTGAATGGAGCCTCTGGTTCGATATCAAGATCGTCTTTCTGACCATCTTCAAAGGTTTCGTGAACAAAGCGGCGTACTAAGATGAGCTTACGTGAAAAAACCATCAGCGGCGCCAAATGGTCAGCGATGGCGACCATTGTCATCATTGGCCTCGGCCTGGTGCAGATGACGGTGCTGGCGCGCATTATCGATAACCACCAGTTCGGTCTGCTGACCGTCTCGCTGGTGATTATCGCGCTGGCCGATACGTTGTCTGACTTCGGCATTGCTAACTCGATTATCCAGCGCAAAGAGATCAGCCATCTGGAACTGACCACGCTCTACTGGCTGAACGTTGGGCTGGGGGTGTTCGTTTTCGTGCTGGTGTTCCTGTTGAGCGATACCATCGCCAGCGTGCTGCACAACCCCGATCTGGCACCGCTGATGCGTACGCTCTCGTTTGCTTTTGTGGTGATCCCGCACGGGCAACAGTTCCGCGCGCTGATGCAGAAAGAGCTGGAATTCAACAAGATTGGGATGATCGAGACCAGCGCCGTTCTCGCAGGGTTTACCTTTACCGTGGTCAGCGCCCATTTCTGGCCGCTGGCCATGACCGCTATCCTCGGGTATCTGGTTAACTCTGCTGTGCGTACGCTGCTGTTCGGCTACTTTGGCCGCAAGATTTACCGTCCTGGGCTGCATTTCTCTCTCGCTTCGGTGTCATCCAACCTGCGTTTTGGTGCGTGGCTCACCGCCGACAGCATCATCAACTATGTCAACACCAACCTCTCCACGCTGGTGCTGGCACGCATCCTCGGCGCGAGCGTCGCGGGGGGGTACAACCTGGCGTACAACGTCGCGGTAGTACCACCAATGAAGCTCAACCCGATTATCACCCGCGTACTGTTCCCGGCGTTCGCCAAAATTCAGGACGACACCGAGAAGCTGCGCGTCAATTTTTACAAGCTGCTCTCTGTGGTGGGCATTATCAATTTCCCGGTTTTGCTGGGGCTGATGGTGGTCTCGAGCAACTTCGTGCCGCTGGTGTTTGGCGAGAAGTGGAACAGCATTATCCCGATCCTGCAGCTGCTGTGCGTGGTGGGGCTGCTGCGATCCGTTGGCAACCCGATTGGCTCACTGCTGATGGCTAAAGCGCGGGTTGATATCAGCTTCAAATTCAACGTGTTTAAAACGTTCCTGTTTATTCCGGCGATTATCGTCGGTGGACATATGGCCGGCGCCATTGGGGTCACGCTTGGTTTTCTGCTGGTGCAGATCATCAACACCATACTGAGCTACTTCGTGATGATCAAGCCGGTGCTGGGCTCCAGCTACCGGCAGTACATTCTGAGCCTGTGGCTGCCGTTTTATCTGTCACTGCCTACCCTTGCGGTGAGCTATAACCTGGGCATCGTGCTCACTGGCCATCTGCCGCTCGCGGCCATGCTGGCAATACAGGTCGCAGCAGGTGCACTGGCGTTTGGCGTGATGATTGTGCTGTCACGTAATGCGCTGGTGGTGGAGATGAAGCGCCAGTTTTGCCGTAACGAAAAAATGAAAACGCTGCTTCGCGCAGGCTAGTTATTTAAGAGGCCATTATGAAATTACTTATTCTTGGCAACCATACCTGCGGCAACCGTGGCGACAGCGCCATTCTGCGCGGTTTATTGGATGCGATTAACACCCTTAAGCCTGAGACTGAAGTGGACGTGATGAGCCGTTATCCGGTCAGCTCTTCCTGGTTATTGAACCGCCCGGTAATGGGCGACCCGCTCTACGGCCAGATGAAGCAGCACAACAACGCCGCCGGCGTGATGGGACGCGTGAAGAAAGTTCTGCGCCGTCGCTATCAGCACCAGGTGTTGCTGTCCCGTGTAACTGATACCGGCAAGCTGCGTAACATCGCCATTGCTCAGGGCTTCACGGATTTCGTTCGACTGCTGTCGGGCTACGACGCCATTATTCAGGTCGGCGGATCGTTCTTCGTCGATCTTTACGGTGTGCCTCAGTTTGAGCACGCACTTTGCACATTCATGGCGAAAAAACCGCTGTTTATGATTGGTCACAGCGTCGGGCCGTTCCAGGATCCGCAGTTTAACCAGCTGGCAAACTATGTCTTCGGCCACTGCGATGCCCTGATCCTGCGTGAGTCGGTAAGCCTCGATATGATGAAACGCAGCGAGATTGACACCTCTAAAGTCGAACACGGGGTGGACACCGCCTGGCTGGTGGATCATCAGGACGACAGTTTCCAGGCGAGCTACGCAGTGCAGCACTGGCTGGACGTGGCGGCGAAACAGAAAACGGTCGCCATCACCCTGCGCGAACTTGCACCGTTTGATAAACGTTTAGGCACCACCCAGGCGGCGTATGAGAAAGCGTTTGCTGACGTGGTTAACCGTGTGCTGGACAGCGGATACCAGGTGCTGGCGCTTTCAACCTGTACCGGCATCGACAGCTATAACAAAGATGACCGCATGGTGGCGCTGAACCTGCGCAACCTGGTAAACGATCCGTCCCGTTATCACGTGGTGATGGACGAACTGAACGACCTCGAGATGGGCAAATTGCTCTCAGCCTGTGACCTCACCGTGGGCACGCGTCTGCACTCGGCGATCATTTCGATGAACTTTGGCACGCCGGCCATTGCGATTAACTACGAGCACAAGTCAGCCGGCATTATGCAGCAGCTTGGCATGCCTGAAATGGCCGTTGATATTCGTCATCTGCTGGATGGTTCGCTTGGCGCGATGGTGGGCGATACCCTGGGGCAACTGCCTGCCATCAATGAACGCCTGGCCGTCGCGGTGAAAGCCGAGCGCGAGAAGGGAATTGGGATGGTGAAATCGGTGCTCGACCGCGTCCGGGAGGGGAAATGAAGGTTGGTTTCTTCTTACTGAAATTTCCGCTGTCGTCTGAAACCTTTGTGCTGAACCAAATCACCGCGTTTATCGATATGGGATACGACGTGGAGATCATCGCCCTGCAAAAGGGCGATACACAAAATACCCATGCGGCGTATACGCAGTATGGACTGGAGGCGAAAACCCGCTGGCTGCAGGACGAGCCCTCAGGAAGAGTAAATAAGCTGCGCCACCGGGCCAGCCAGACCTTACGCGGGATCCATCGTGCGTCGACCTGGCGCGCGCTGAATGTTTCCCGCTATGGCGCGGAATCTCGCAACCTGATCCTGTCCGCCATTTGTGGTCAAACGGCGCAGCCGTACCGCGCCGATGTGTTTATTGCTCACTTTGGCCCGGCGGGCGTGACCGCCGCCAAACTGCGTGAGCTGGGGGTGATTGACGGTAAGATTGCGACCATCTTCCACGGTATCGACATCTCCAGCCGCGAAGTATTGAACCACTACACGCCGGAGTATCAGCAGCTTTTCCGCCGTGGCGACATGATGCTGCCCATCAGCGACCTGTGGGCCGGGCGTCTGAAAAACATGGGCTGTCCGCAGGAAAAAATCACCGTTTCGCGTATGGGCGTGGATTTAGAGCGCTTTACCCGCCGCCCGGTCAAGGTGCCGGGAAAACCGCTGCAGATAATCTCTGTTGCGCGTCTGACGGAGAAAAAAGGTCTGCACGTCGCCATCGAAGCCTGCCGCCAGCTGCGAGCGCGCGGCGTGGATTTCCGCTATCGCATTCTCGGTATTGGCCCGTGGGAGCGTCGTCTTCGCACGCTTATCGAACAGTATCAGCTGGAAGATTACGTGGAGATGCCAGGTTTTAAGCCAAGCCACGAGGTGAAGGCCATGCTGGATGAGGCGGATGTATTCCTGCTGCCTTCCGTGACCGGCGCCGATGGCGATATGGAGGGGATCCCGGTTGCGTTAATGGAGGCGATGGCCGTCGGTATTCCGGTGGTGTCGACCCTGCACAGCGGGATCCCGGAGTTAATCAAGTCTGATTACTCCGGCTGGCTGGTACCGGAGAATAATGCGATGGCCCTTGCGGATCGTTTAGCCGAATTTAGCGGCATCGACCAACAGGCGCTGGAGCCCGTTATCCACAACGCCCGACAAAAAGTTGAAGCAGATTTTAACCAGCAGGTGATTAATCGCCAGTTAGCGAGCCTGCTGCAAACGTTGTAACGCCGAGGTTGTATGCTGAAAAAGATTACCAGACGCACCTTTGTCTCTTCATTATCCGTCCTGGCGGCTACGCCGCTGCTGTCGTCCCGCATTGCGCGGGCGGCAACCGGAAAGACGGTCTCTGTTAACCAGTACAACAACAACGACTGGATCGCCGCCTTTAAGCAGGCATTTAACGAAGGCGACACCGTTGTTGTCCCTGCCGGGCTCACCTGTAAAAACATCAATACGGGCATTTTCATTCCTGACGGTAAAACGCTGTTGATCCGCGGTGCGTTAACGGGAAATGGTCGCGGGCGCTTTGTGCTGCAGGAAGGCAGTAAAGTGATTGGTGAAGGTGACGGCCGCACGGAGAACATTACGCTGGACATTCGCGGTTCAGACTGTGTGATCAAAGGGCTGGCAATGAGCGGCTTTGGACCGGTGACGCAGATCTACATTGGCGGCAAAAAGCCGCGCGTCATGCGCAACCTGCTGATTGATAACATCAGCGTAAGCCAGGCGAACTACGCCATCCTGCGCCAGGGATTCCATAATCAGATAGATGGCGCGCGCATCACCAACAGTAAATTCAGCCATTTGCAGGGCGACGCGATTGAGTGGAACGTCGCCATTAATGACCGTAACATCCTGATCTCCGATCATGTGATTGACAACATTAACTGTACGAACGGCAAGATCAACTGGGGCATCGGCATTGGTCTCGCCGGCAGCACCTACGACAACGATTATCCGGAAAAGCAAACCGTGAAGAACTTCGTGGTGGCAAATATCACCGGCAGCAACTGTCGTCAGTTAGTCCACGTCGAAAACGGTAAGCACTTTATTATTCGCAATATTAAGGCCAAGAATATCACTCCTGACTTCAGCAAGAAGGCGGGAATAGACAACGCCACGGTAGCCATTTATGGCTGTGATAATTTCATTATCGATAATGTCGATATGGTCAATAGTGCCGGCATGCTGATCGGCTACGGTGTAATAAAGGGCGACTATCTCTCGATACCTCAGAACTTTAAGCTGAACGACATTCGACTGGATAATCGCCAGCTTGCGTACAAACTGCGCGGAATACAAATTTCCTCCGGCAACGCCACCTCCTTTGTGGCCATCACCAACGTTGAGATGCAGCGGGCTACGCTTGAGTTGCACAACAAACCGCAGCACCTCTTCTTGCGTAATATCAACGTGATGCAGGAAGCTGCCGTCGGCCCGGCGCTGAAGATTAATTTCGACCTGCGTAAGGATGTGCGAGGCAAGTTTATGGCTAAAGATGAGACCTTACTGTCGCTGGCGAACATCAAGGCTGTGAATGAGAAAGGGCAGAGCTCCGTGGATATTGACCGCGTGGACCAGCAGGTGGTGAATACGGAGCGGCTGAATTTTGCGCTCCCGCACAGATAATCGACAATTGCCTTTTTTTGCGACTATTCCTGGCACAGAAACGCGATCTATTCAGATTACAACTACTGTTTTTTGTGATGTGGTCCCCTAACATCATATAAGAATCACGGCAAATCATGCTGGCGAAAACAGGTTAAAGAGCTATAATTCGTCAACCATTTTAAGGTGGAAGAAATAATGATTAATTTGAAAGCAGTCATTCCGGTAGCAGGCCTGGGCATGCATATGTTGCCAGCCACAAAAGCCATTCCTAAAGAGATGCTGCCGATTGTCGACAAACCGATGATTCAATACATTGTCGATGAAATTGTTGCTGCAGGGATCAAAGAAATCGTCCTGGTTACGCACTCCTCCAAGAATGCGGTAGAAAACCACTTCGACACCTCTTACGAACTCGAAGCGTTGCTTGAGCAGCGCGTAAAACGCCAGCTGCTGGCTGAAGTGCAGTCTATCTGTCCTCCTGGCGTAACCATCATGAACGTGCGTCAGGCGCAGCCGCTGGGTCTGGGCCACTCCATTCTTTGCGCGCGCCCGGTCGTGGGTGACAACCCGTTCATCGTTGTACTGCCGGATATCATTATCGACAGCGCATCTGCCGATCCGCTGCGTTACAACCTGGCGGCAATGGTGGCGCGCTTCAACGAAACGGGCCGTAGCCAGGTACTTGCTAAGCGCATGAAAGGCGATCTCTCCGAGTACTCTGTTATCCAGACTAAAGAAGCGCTGGAGACGGAAGGGCAGGTGAGCCGTATCGTTGAGTTTATCGAGAAACCGGATCAGCCGCAGACGCTGGATTCTGACCTGATGGCCGTTGGCCGTTATGTTCTCAACGCGGATATCTGGGCCGAGCTGGAAAAAACCGAGCCGGGTGCCTGGGATCGTATCCAGTTGACCGATGCGATTGCTGAACTGGCTAAGAAGCAGTCTGTTGATGCGATGCTGATGACCGGTGACAGCTACGACTGCGGTAAGAAACTGGGCTATATGCAGGCATTTGTGAAGTATGGCCTGCGTAACCTGAAGGAAGGTCAGAAGTTCAGAAGCCGGATTGAGAAGTTGCTGGCTAACGACTGATCCACCTTTTAGCACGTTCTATAAGCGGTAGTCAGTATTTTGGTGTTGTGACATAACCAGAATGCGCGCTACCGCTTTTTGTTATTAATTTCAGTGATAACAGAGAGTTATCTGATTTAAATATCGACGAATTTGTAACGATTTATGCTTGTTTCTGATGCCATTTAAGACGACAATTAACGCCAGTTTTTTGCAGTGGTTCAGCGCTTGGGTGAGTTCGGTGCCGGACCAGCAAATGGGACATTCAACCTTTCGCTCAGTGCACTGGTAGCTGTTAAGCCTGGGGCGGTAGCGTGCCTGGAATTTATAAGTTGGGTTTTGTGAAGATAAAAAACAGTCAAATGCTTGGAGGGATGTGGTACAAGGGGCTTTATATTCTTATCACATCATTGAATGCATTGTTAATGATAAAAATTTTGCCTCCTAAAGAGTTAGGCGTTTGGTACATATTTATGACTTTGCAAACACTCATCTTTACATTGAATAATTCATTAGTGCCAAATATTTCCAGGCAATATACACTAGGTAATCATAAGAACGGATTGGATTTTTGCTGCAATACTTTTCATCACGAGACTAAAAGAATATTTGGTATTCTTGTGTTATTAGTGTTTGTCCTGTGTGGTGTATTAACAGTCACTTATCTCCAATCGGTATTATCCATTTTTGAACCTAATAACAGGCTAATCCTCGCCGCATGGATTTTTATCGTTATATCCTTGTGTATGGAAGTGTATTTTTCTTCTTATGATTGCGCCTTTAACGGTATGGGGGATTTTAAAACAGTAAATAAAGTTAACTTTGTATCAAAATTATTTCTTTTTTTGTCGAGTGTGGTTCTTGTTTTTGGGCAGTTCCATGGTGAGTATGGTGTTTTTTATTTCTGCGTGCTATATTTCATTAGTAACTTAATTAAAAGGGTGTTAATAAGTAATACGTTCCGTCATGACTTTAAAAACAAAGAAATTGATGAATTGAGTGACACTAAAATTTATTTTAACGAAGCGTTCAAAATCATAATAAAGCTATCTTTTTTGTCATTGGTTTCATCAGTCGGAGGGAGTTTTATAGTCAGAGGGGGGATGTTTATTCTCCCCTATTATGTGTCTTTAGAAGACGTTGGGTCGTATGGAATAACGTATCAATTATTTGAAATCGGATTTAACCTTTTATTTACTGCCGCAATAATTAAAACCCCACACTGGATACAACTGTTTAGAGAGTCTTCACTGAGGTCTCTTTCAAAATCGTATCGAAAGTTAAAATTTGTATGCTTACTATTAATGCTTTTTGGGGGGGTATTTATAAGCATTTTAGGCCAGCCACTATTGCATCTATTTGCAGTTAAGACGCCGTTGCTCTCATCATATGATTGTCTGTTCTTTACTCTTGTATTTATTCTTCAACTCAACCATAGCATTTCCGGACAATTATTAACTATACAAAATAAAATACCATTTGCTTTAGCATCTTTTCTCACTGGTATTTTGGTTATAAGCTTTTCAATGATAACAATACCATTTTATGGCGTCGTTGGCGCTATCGCTTCAATATTCGTGGGGCAGGCCATATATAACAATTGGAAATGGCCTTTAGAGGCTCGGAGACTAATCACTAATGCATAGCAACAAAATCAAGAAGAACTTGCTAAGTATGTTTGTCTTTAGCGAATTAATGTGCGCTTTATATATTTTTTATTATCATCAGTATGTTTCAGATTATCTTAATGTTGAAGCTAATATTGATAGTGTAGATGTCATTGCTTGTTTTAGTTTGATTTTTATCGCTTATATATTCTATTATTATTCATGGTCAGGTTTAACCTTTGTATTCGAAAAACGGAAAAAGATAGCACCGTTAGGAAATGTTAATTTGCTTTTTTTTGTCTTTGTTGTTATTTATTTTATATTTATCATAAAAACAGGAGTCGGGAAAGTAAATGCCGAAGATGGTACATCTTCTGGTAATTTATCAGTTTTTGATAAATTGTTTTTTTTCCCAGTCATAGCTTTAAAGTTGAATTATCTTATTTATATTTACGCTGCAGGATGTAGAAATAAAAATAAATTATATTATGTAACAATTGTGCTTTTCTTACTGTGCGAGTTATATAGAGGAGTATCATTTTCTATTTTGTTACTTGCAATAATAGAATTTGACAAATGGAAAGGGCTTATTAAATTACGCAATTTAATTTTAACTATACCATTTTTTCTTCTATTTGTTAATGTTGTTTATAATTTAAAATTTATGGCAAGATTAAATGATGCATATGAATATTTAAATGTATATCAAACTCTTGTTATGTTAATGGGACGACTGAGTGTTATCTCTAATATCCTATATAATTATGAGAATTATTCATCCATAAGCAATTTTGTCAATATCAATAATTATAGTGTGGTTAATGAATTTCTTGAGAAACTCACACCGATGCCTTCAATTTTTGGAATACATGAAAAAACTATAGAGTTTGGTAAGTTAATTTTTTTAAATTCATATGGAAGACCCGATAGTGCTATTGCTATTTCAATACTTGGAATGATGGCGATTGTTCCAACTCAAGTAACAACTATTATAACGATCTTAACTTTAAGCACTATTTTTATCAAATTTACAATCTCTCTGCTAGATAAAAGCGAAGAGCAAGATATCGTTGCATTCTTTTTTGTTCTTTTGACCTTATATCAAGGCTTTTGGGGGATTCTTGCAAATTATGTGTATGCATTGTTTATTTATTTAGCCTTGACCTGTTTAAAGCAATTGTTAAGCTATGGTGGAAAAAATGTCTAATTTTGAAATATTAGTTCTTTCATTACCTGATGCGATTCATCGAAGAGAGAATTTTCATAAGAATTTTAATTCAGTATCCAAACTTAACTATAAATTCTTTGATGGTGTCTATGGGAAAAACTTAGAACAAAAAAAAATAGATGAAATATACTCTTCAGCGAAGGCTAATTTTAAAATTGGAAGAGATTTAACGCTAGGTGAAATTGGGGCAACTTATTCACATTACTTAATGTATAAACAGGCGCTGCAAAAAGAATGTGATTATCTCATTGTGCTTGAGGATGACTCTTTTTTAAATCCAAACTTTGACGTAGTTCTAAAGAGTATATTGTCGGAGTTTAAGTATACAGATGATGCGATAATTTTCATTCAGGAGCATACACTTAATAATAAAGTTATTTTCAGTAAAAATTCGACCTGTGTTCATGGTGAGTATACTGTTAGTCGAATGCTTGGGAGTTCTCAGTACTTTGTTGGTTCTTATGGTTATATAATTACAAAGGAAGCACTGCATAAAATTGTAAAAAATTATCTTCCTCTTTATTGTGTCTGTGATCATTGGTATTTTATTAAAAAACAGAGCGCTATAAAATATTTTTATGCATTAAAACCTAGTATAGTTCGTACGAATGAAGAACATGTAAGAGAGATTGATAGTTTTATTAATGAAGAAAGGAAGCAAATTCTAATAAAGAATGAATTGACGAATTTGGCTAAGCTGAAAATTTTCACAAAGAAAATTCTATTACCTGTTTTAAATAAGGATTGGGAATAGTGTATTCTTTCAAGGTCTTAATGGTTTTTTTAAAGCTCGTTGTAGCGTTCCTTTTATATCCAGCTTATTACCTCTATAAGTTACGAATCAAACAAGATAAGATAATTATTGGAACAAGGAATGGTGAATCTGGATATGATAATGGTGAGATTTTTTATTTATACCTTCTTAAGAAGACTGATTCACGTGTGATGTTTGTATCGCGGAAACCAAAATATAAGGATACTTCAACAGTAAAGAAAAATTCTATAAGAGCTAATTTAACTATATTGGATTCCGATATTATATATGTCACTCACTCTCAATCTGATATAATTGACTATTGGTGGCGGCTATTATTATTCAAGAAAATTATCTTCATTCAACATGGTGTAATTGGCATAAAAAAACTACCTGAGTATGAGCGCAAGAAGTTCGATGGAATAGTTGCCAGCAATGAATATGAAGCTGCCATATTTAAAAAATACTATGTAAATAGTGCCGATAAAATCGTAAAAAGCGGACTGCCTAGATTTGATTTATATTCTGTTAGGGAGACATGTCCTCTGCAAGTTCAAACATGCTTAATAATGTTTACCTGGCGGAAGTACTATGAAGATAATAATATTTTTAGAATAAATCAGGTTGTCGAAAAATTAAGAAAAATTGATCCCACTCTAGATATTTACATTGCTAGTCATGAAATGGTGAAAAAATCATATCGCAAGCCTCTAAATGGTATTAATTTTGTGAGCTCAAAAGATATAAATAATATAATAAAGAACACTGATCTTTTAATCACTGATTTTTCCAGTGTGGCATGGGATTATCTTTATCAGAATAAGTTAGTCTGTTTTATACAAGATGATTTTAAGGACTACATTGATAGTGAAGGGGTCTATTACATAGAAGATGACTTTTTTGGACATTTCACTAAAAGTTTCGATGAAATTGATATGTTTTTTTTAGATAAAATAATTAGCTCTAATAGAAAAAATAATTCGCGTTTTTTAAGTAAGTACCATTTTTATGCTCATGGTACAAAAAAACATGCTGAATTGCTATATTCAGAAACTAGAGGGTAAAATGAGGGTTATAATATATGCTACCGCGGCTACAGAAGGCGGTGCCCTTTCTGTTCTTAATGATTTATTGCACCATATTGATGGCGATGGTAACTCATACATTGTCTGCGTTAATATTGAACTCGAAAATAAGCTTCCAAAAATAAATAACGTAATATATAGATACATTGATACCAAGAGGTTTTGGAAACGTATTTATTTAGATTTTATTGGCTTCGATCATTTAATTAACAAAGAAAGTAATGATATTATAATAAATTTACAGAATATACCAGTAAGAACTAAATTAAAACAAATCGTTTTTATCCATCAACCTATACCTTTTTCAAATATTAAATTGAGTTTTTTAGAACGTAATGAACGAAAGTTGTTTCTTTACAAATATATTTATGGTTATCTAATTAAACTTAATCAAAGTTTTATTAGCCATTGCTTAGTGCAGACTGAATGGATGAAACTTGCTGTATGTAATTATCTTCATTTGAGTCCGGAAAAGATAACTATTGTTAAGCCAAAAATAAATGTTGATGATAAATACGTGCGTAAAAATTATGCTATAAGTAATCTTTTTATTTATCCTGCAGCCTCATATAGTTACAAAAACCATCGAGTATTAGTCGAGTCAATAAATTCACTAGATCGAAATTTTCTTGCTAATCATAATTTTCTTATGACTTTCACGATTAATGAAAGTGATGATGTTGAATTATCTTCATTAGTAAATAAATATAATCTAAATGAATTTGTTAAATTTTCTGGAGCTCTCCCTAGGAACGAAGTTCTTCAGCGTTTGTCTGAGTCAAAGGCTTTGTTGTTTCCTTCAAAGTTAGAAACTTTCGGCATTCCATTGGTTGAAGCTGCTAAAATGGGGGTGAATATTATCGCTTCGGATTTGCCTTACTCGAAAGAAGTGTTGTCTGGTTATAATAAAGTTATCTTCTGCGACCAGAACTCTATTTCTCAGTGGTCCAATGCCATTGCTAAAATGGTTGAAAGTGATAGCAATCATATTGATTGTGGGTCAGCTTTCAAGATGAAATCTGGCTGGGATGAATTAGATAGTATTCTTGAAAACCTTAAGTGATTAATTGTGAAGGCTATATTATGTTTAAAGATAAAGTGTTGTTGATCTCTGGTGGAACAGGTTCTTTCGGAAATGCTGTGTTGAGAAGATTTCTTGATACGGACATTAAGGAAATTCGTATTTTTTCTCGTGATGAAAAAAAACAAGATGACATGCGGAAAACTTATAATAATAGCAAGTTGAAGTTTTATATTGGTGACGTTAGAGATTACAAAAGTGTACTAAATGCTACACGTGGGGTTGATTTTATCTATCATGCTGCGGCGCTTAAACAAGTTCCTTCGTGTGAATTCCATCCTATGGAAGCCGTGAAGACAAATGTACTAGGTACTGAAAATGTATTAGAAGCAGCGATTGCCAACGAAGTTAAACGTGTTGTTTGCTTAAGTACTGATAAAGCAGTTTATCCTATCAATGCTATGGGTATCTCTAAGGCAATGATGGAAAAAGTGATGGTTGCAAAATCACGTAACGTTAATAGTGAAAAAACAGTAATTTGCGGCACTCGCTATGGCAACGTGATGGCTTCTCGTGGCTCTGTAATTCCATTGTTTGTTGATCTTATTAAAGCAGGTAAAGCGCTGACTATTACTGATCCAAATATGACTCGCTTTATGATGACTCTTGAAGATGCAGTCGATTTGGTCCTTTATGCATTTGAACATGGTAATAATGGCGATATCTTTGTCCAAAAAGCACCAGCCGCGACGATTGAAACATTAGCCATTGCACTAAAAGAGCTACTCAACGTCGAACACCATCCCGTCAACGTTATCGGAACCCGCCATGGCGAGAAGCTATATGAAGCGCTGCTGAGCCGCGAAGAGATGATCGCGGCAATCGATATGGGAGATTATTATCGTGTTCCGCCAGATCTTCGTGATCTGAACTATGGAAAATATGTAGAACAAGGTGATAGCCGTATATCTATTGTAGAGGATTATAACTCACATAATACGCAGCGACTGGATGTAGAAGGAATGAAAGCTCTTCTTCTTAAATTGCAATTTATTCGTGCATTGCGCGCGGGTGAACAATACGATCTGGACGCATGATATGAAAATCCTGATTACTGGAGCTGACGGCTTTATTGGACGTAACCTGTGCTTACGCCTTCAGGAAGCAGGGTACAATGACCTTGTTAAGATTGATCGCGGTTCGAGTGCTACTGAACTAGAGATTGGCCTGCGAGAAGCTGATTTTATTTATCATCTCGCAGGTATCAATCGACCTAAAAAAATCGAAGAGTTTGCCGAAGGAAATAGCAATCTGACCCAGCAGATTGTGGATTCTCTTTTAGCGATGCATAAAAACATACCCATTATGATTAGTTCTTCCATCCAGGCTGAACTGGATAATGCGTATGGACAGAGTAAAGCTGCAGCCGAAAAACAAATTGAACGCTATGCAGCAGAAAGTGGTGCAGCATACTTTATATATCGTTATCCGAATGTATTTGGTAAATGGTGCAAGCCAAATTACAACTCATTTGTCGCGACTTTCTGCCATAATATTGCCAACAATATCGATATTACCATCAATGACTCATCCTCATCAGTTAATCTTGTTTATATTGATGATGTTTGTACTGATGCGATAAAACTCTTGTCTGAAAAGGTTGAAAGCGGGTACAAGACTGTTAATCGAGTATATTCTACGACAGTAGGTGAGGTGGCGGATTTACTTTATCGTTTCAAAGACAGCCGTTCCACTCTTGTCACCGAGGCTGTAGGTACAGGGTTCACCCGCGCGCTTTATTCGACGTGGTTAAGTTATCTACCAGCTGATATGTTTGCGTACTCAGTTCCCTCTTACGGGGACGCCCGAGGGGTTTTTTGTGAGATGTTAAAAACCCCTTCAGCGGGTCAGTTTTCATTTTTCACAGCGCATCCCGGCATTACACGTGGTGGTCATTATCATCATACCAAAAATGAGAAGTTTCTGGTCATTCGTGGCCAAGCATGCTTCAAGTTTGAACATGTGATTACTGGTGAGCGATATGAGCTGAATGTCTCCTCAGGTGAATTCAAAATCGTTGAGACTGTCCCCGGCTGGACACATGACGTAACAAACATTGGAACTGATGAATTGATAGTCATGCTCTGGGCAAACGAAATTTTCAATCGTGATGAGCCTGATACTATTACGAGATCTCTGAAATGAAAAAATTAAAAATTATGTCTGTTGTTGGTACGCGTCCTGAGATTATTCGTCTGTCACGCGTTCTCGCTAAGCTTGATGAACACTGCGAGCATATTCTTGTCCATACTGGTCAAAACTATGATTATGAGCTAAACGAAGTGTTCTTTAATGACCTGGGTGTACGAAAGCCCGATTACTTTTTAAATGCTGCTGGGAAAAATGCTGCAGAAACTATCGGTCAGGTTATCATCAAAGTTGATGAGGTGCTTGAATTCGAAAAGCCTGAAGCAATGTTGGTGCTGGGTGATACTAACTCCTGTATTTCTGCTATTCCAGCCAAGCGCCGTAAAGTGCCGATCTTCCATATGGAAGCTGGCAACCGTTGTTTTGATCAGCGCGTCCCGGAAGAGACCAATCGACGCATCGTCGACCATACCGCTGACATAAATATGACCTACAGTGATATTGCACGTGAATACCTTCTGGCTGAAGGCCTCCCAGCGGACCGAATTATTAAAACCGGTAGCCCAATGTTTGAGGTACTAACGCATTACATGCCTCAAATCGATAATTCGGATGTACTGTCGCATCTGAGCCTGCGTCCGGGCGAATTTTTCGTCGTCAGCGCGCATCGTGAAGAGAATGTTGATTCTCCCAAACAGCTTGTCAAGCTTGCCACCATTCTCAATACTATTTCTGATAAATATGATTTGCCGGTTATTGTATCCACTCATCCGCGGACACGTAATCGTATTAACGAGCAAGGGATTAAATTCCACCCAAATATTAATCTGCTGAAACCGTTAGGTTTCCATGATTACAACCATTTGCAGAAAAATTCACGTGCTGTGTTGTCTGACAGCGGTACGATCACTGAAGAATCTTCCATTATGAATTTCCCAGCGGTAAATATTCGGGAAGCACATGAGCGTCCAGAGGGCTTTGAAGAAGCCTCTGTCATGATGGTGGGTTTGGAATGTGAACGTGTTTTACAGGCACTGGATATTCTGGCAACACAGCCTCGTGGCGAAACTCGTCTTTTACGACAAGTAAGTGACTACAGCATGCCTAATGTGTCGGATAAAGTCGTCAGAATCGTTCATTCTTATACAGATTATGTCAAGCGAGTCGTCTGGAAAGAATACTGATGAAACTTGCTTTAATCATAGATGATTACCTGCCCAATAGTACGCGAGTTGGTGCAAAAATGTTTCATGAATTGGCTCAGGAATTTATTCGCTGTGGGCATGATGTTACGGTCATTACACCTGACACCTGTCTCCCGGAAGAAGTATCTTTTAGCACCTTCCAGGGGGTCAAGACATGGCGTTTCAAAAGTGGGCCTCTCAAGGATGTGAGCAAAATTCAACGTGCAATTAATGAAACGCTTCTATCCTATCGGGCATGGAATTCCATTAAAAGCCAGATAAAAAAAGAAACTTTTGATGGGGTGGTTTATTACTCACCCTCCGTTTTCTGGGGGTACTTAGTTAAGAAAATTAAATCCCGTTGCCAGTGTCCGGCTTACCTGATTTTGAGGGATATGTTCCCGCAATGGGTGATAGACGCTGGCATGTTAAAAGCCGGTTCTCTCATCGAACGTTATTTCCGTCTTTTCGAAAGATCGTCTTATCGCCAGGCAAACTGTATTGGGTTGATGTCAGATAAGAATCTTGACGTCTTTCGGATGAACAACAAAGGCTATCCTTGTGAGGTTTTGCGTAACTGGGCTTCACTCACGCCGGCGGTACCACCCCAAGGTTATATACCATTACGTCAGCGTCTTGGCCTTGAAGATAAAGTTATTTTCTTCTATGGAGGGAATATTGGTCATGCGCAGGATATGGGTAATCTGATGCGTCTTGCCCGTAAAATAGCTGAGCATCCTCAAGCCCACTTTTTATTTGTCGGGCAGGGAGATGAAGTTGAATTAATCAATTCCTTGGCTGCCGAGTGGGCTTTACCTAACTTCACATATATGGCCTCTGTCAATCAGGATGAATTTAAATTTATCCTTTCGGAAATGGATATTGGTCTTTTTTCACTTTCTGCCAGACACTCATCACACAATTTCCCTGGAAAATTGTTAGGGTATATGGTTCAGTCCTTACCTATATTAGGCAGTGTGAATGCTGGTAATGATTTGCTCGATGTCGTTAATCAAAGTAATGCCGGATTAATTCACATCAATGGTGAGGATGATAAACTTTATGAGTCCGCACTGCTAATGCTTAAAGACGTTGCCAGGCGTCGCCAATTCGGCTTAGGTGCGAATATATTGTTGAAAGAACAATTCTCAGTCGAGTCTGCGGCACAGACTATAGAAATGAGGTTAGAGGCATGTAATGCGGCTAATTGATACTCTTCAGCTTGAAGCCTTATACGAACAAGCCGGGCATTCTCCACGCTTGCGCGCTCACCTTCTGTTGCATAATTCGCACCAGGATAAAGTGCAGCGGTTGCTCATTGCTCTGGTTCAGGGTAGTTATGTCGACCCGCATTTCCACGAACTCCCTCATCAATGGGAGATGTTTATTGTTATGCAGGGGCAAGTACAGGTTTGCTTGTATGGCAAAGATGGCGGAATCATTAATCAATTTGTGGCCGGAGAGAATACCGCAATAAACGTAGTCGAGTTTTCTCCGGGTGATATACACAGTGTCGAATGTCTCTCTCCGAGAGCACTAATGATGGAAGTGAAAGAGGGGCCTTTTGATCCTTCCTTTGCCAAGGCGTTCATCTAACGCCCCTCTGAATCGCATCTTCCGCTATCTACTCAGGCTCATCCTGAGTTAACATCTAAGCCACATTTCAAGCCGCGCACAGTCGCGGTGACCACACCTGACAGGAGTATGTAATGTCCAAACAACAGATCGGCGTTGTCGGTATGGCAGTGATGGGGCGCAACCTGGCGCTCAACATCGAAAGCCGTGGTTATACCGTCTCCGTTTTCAACCGCTCCCGTGATAAGACTGAAGAAGTGATTGCCGAGAACCCGGGCAAGAAACTGGTTCCGTTCTATACGGTGAAAGAGTTTGTTGAGTCTCTGGAAACGCCTCGTCGTATCCTGTTAATGGTGAAAGCGGGCGCAGGTACCGATGCTGCTATCGACTCTCTGAAACCTTACCTCGAAAAAGGCGACATCATCATTGATGGCGGTAACACCTTCTTCCAGGACACCATTCGTCGCAACCGTGAACTGTCTGCTGAAGGTTTCAACTTCATCGGTACTGGTGTTTCCGGTGGTGAAGAGGGCGCACTGAAAGGCCCATCTATCATGCCTGGTGGTCAGAAAGAGGCATACGAACTGGTTGCGCCAATCCTGACAAAAATCGCTGCGGTTGCTGAAGATGGCGAGCCGTGTGTGACCTATATTGGTCCAGACGGTGCGGGCCATTATGTGAAGATGGTTCACAACGGCATCGAATACGGCGACATGCAGCTGATCGCGGAGGCTTACTCTCTGCTGAAAGGCGGCCTGAACCTTTCTAACGAAGAGCTGGCAGAAACCTTTACCGAGTGGAACAAAGGCGAACTGAACAGCTACCTGATCGACATCACCAAAGATATCTTCACTAAGAAAGATGAAGAGGGTAAATACCTGGTCGATGTGATCCTGGATGAAGCAGCGAACAAAGGTACCGGTAAATGGACCAGCCAGAGCTCTCTGGATCTGGGTGAACCGCTGTCTCTGATCACCGAATCCGTATTTGCGCGTTATATCTCTTCCCTGAAAGAGCAGCGTGTTGCGGCATCCAAAGTGCTGTCTGGCCCACAGGCTAAACCCGCGGGTGACAAAGCTGAATTCGTCGAGAAAGTTCGCCGCGCTCTGTACCTGGGTAAAATTGTCTCCTACGCGCAGGGCTTCTCTCAGCTGCGTGCCGCATCAGACGAGAACAACTGGGATCTGAACTACGGCGAAATCGCGAAGATCTTCCGCGCAGGTTGCATCATTCGTGCACAATTCCTGCAGAAAATCACCGATGCTTATGCGGAAAACGCGGGTATTGCTAACCTTCTGCTGGCGCCATACTTCAAGAAGATTGCCGACGAATACCAGCAGGCGCTGCGCGATGTGGTTGCTTATGCCGTTCAGAACGGTATTCCAGTACCAACCTTCTCCGCAGCAGTGGCGTACTACGACAGCTACCGTGCTGCCGTTCTGCCTGCTAACCTGATTCAGGCGCAGCGCGACTATTTTGGCGCGCATACCTACAAGCGCACTGATAAAGAAGGCGTGTTCCACACAGAATGGTTGGATTAATCTGATTCTGCCATTCCATAAAGCCCGGTAGCGATACCGGGCTTTTTTATCTTGTAAAATCCACTCAACTCACTTTAACGGAATAGACTGCGTGAAAATTCTAGTTACTGGCGGTGCCGGGTTTATTGGCTCCGCGGTTATACGACATATTATTAGCAATACTCAGGATAGCGTTGTTAACGTTGATAAATTAACCTATGCCGGTAACCTGGAATCCTTGCGTGAAGTAAGTGATAGTGAACGTTACGTTTTTGAGCATGCTGATATATGCGATAAAAATGCCATAGAACGTATATTTTCCACTCATCAGCCTGACGCGGTGATGCATTTGGCGGCTGAAAGCCATGTTGACCGTTCTATTACTGGACCGGCTGAATTCATTGAAACCAATATTGTTGGCACCTATGTTTTGTTAGAGGTCAGCCGTTCTTACTGGTCGTCACTGAACGGAGCAGCAAGAGCTGCATTTCGTTTTCATCACATTTCAACTGATGAAGTCTATGGTGATTTGCCTCATCCAGACGAATATCATGAAGCTACTCCGTTGCCACTCTTTACTGAAAAAACGGCATATGCACCAAGTAGCCCTTACTCAGCATCAAAAGCTTCCAGCGATCATTTAGTGCGCGCGTGGATACGTACCTACGGCCTGCCGGGAATTGTGACAAACTGTTCCAATAACTATGGGCCTTACCATTTTCCGGAAAAACTCATTCCACTTGTCATCCTGAATGCTCTGGAAAGTAAACCCTTACCCATTTACGGTAAGGGCGATCAGATCCGCGACTGGTTATACGTGGAAGATCATGCGCGTGCACTTTATACCGTTCTGACAACGGGTGTCGTGGGGCAAACGTATAATATTGGAGGGTACAACGAGAAGAAAAATATCGAGGTTGTACACACCATATGCGATCTGCTGGATGAAATCGTGCCCAAGGAACGATCCTATCGGGAACAAATTACTTATGTTACTGACCGTCCAGGGCACGACCGCCGTTACGCGATCGACGCTCACAAAATCAGTGCCGAACTGGGCTGGAAACCGCTTGAAACCTTTGAAAGTGGTATTCGCAAAACCGTTGAGTGGTATTTGAACAATCAGAAATGGGTTTCTAATGTTAAAAGTGGCGCCTATAAAAGCTGGATTGATCAGAATTATGGGGAACGTAAGTAATGATTAAGCGTAAAGGTATCATTTTAGCTGGCGGATCTGGCACACGTCTTTACCCCGTCACGATGGCGGTAAGTAAACAATTGTTGCCGATTTACGATAAGCCGATGATCTATTATCCGCTATCAACACTGATGCTTGCTGGCATCAGGGACATCCTTATTATCAGCACGCCACAGGATACGCCGCGTTTTGAGCAACTGCTGGGTGATGGTAGCCAGTGGGGGCTGCGTCTGCAGTATAAAGTGCAACCGAGCCCCGACGGGCTTGCTCAGGCCTTTATCCTTGGCGAAGAGTTTATCGGAAACGACAACTGTGCTCTGGTGTTAGGGGATAACATTTTCTATGGACATGACCTTCCGCGACTCCTTGAAGGGGCTGCAAGTCAGGAAGGAGGGGCGACCGTTTTTGCCTATCATGTCAGCGATCCGGAACGTTATGGTGTTGTTGAATTTGACAAAGAAGGGACCGTAATTGGCCTTGAGGAGAAACCTCAACAACCAAAAAGTAATTACGCCATAACCGGTCTTTATTTTTATGACAATGATGTCATTGAGATGGCTAAAAGTTTGAGCCCATCGGATAGGGGTGAATTGGAAATCACCGATATCAACCGTCTTTATATGCAACAGGGCAGATTGTCTGTCGCAATGATGAGACGAGGATACGCCTGGCTGGACACCGGAACACACCAAAGTATGATTGAGGCGAGTAATTTTATCGCAACGATAGAGGAGCGACAGGGACTAAAGGTTTCTTGCCCAGAGGAAATCGCTTTTCGTAGGGGATTTATTAATGCGGAACAACTTCTGCTGCTTGCAGAGCCACTTAAAAAGACGGGATATGGTCAATATCTGCTTAACCTTACCAAGGGATTAGTCTGATTTGAGTCAGTCCGCTATTTATCCATTTTATGGGTCTATAAGCGTTAAGTGCCCCACTATTGCTGGAAATCCGGTACTTCATGCTCTGTTGTGATAACGATATCTGTGGAGTCAACGTATTCTTCAGCCAGGCATGCACCTTGACAGTGAATTAGCATTAGCGATAAAAAACCACCAGTTATTCATTGTGGTGACCCTTAGATGTCACCAGAAACTCATACTGAAGAAGCCAAACGAATGAAAATAACCATTTCCGGAACAGGCTATGTTGGCCTTTCAAACGGTATCTTGATTGCGCAGAACCATGAAGTGGTTGCGCTGGACATCGTACAGTCCAAAGTGGATATGCTGAATCAGAAGAAATCGCCGATTGTAGACAAAGAAATCCAGGATTACCTTTCGAACAAACCGCTGAATTTCCGTGCTACCACCGATAAAGAAGATGCTTATCGTGATGCGGACTTTGTCATCATTGCGACCCCAACAGACTACGATCCAAAAACCAACTATTTCAACACTTCGACGGTTGAAGCGGTGATCAAAGACGTTATCGCGATTAATCCGAATGCAGTGATGATCATTAAGTCGACCATTCCGGTCGGTTTCACTACATCAATCAAAGAAGAGTTGGGTATTGATAATGTCTTCTTCTCGCCAGAGTTTCTGCGCGAGGGCAGGGCGTTATACGATAACCTGCACCCATCCCGTATCGTGATCGGTGAGCGCTCTGAGCGTGCGGAGCGTTTTGCTGCTCTCCTTCAGGAAGGCGCAATCAAGAAAGATATCCCGGTGCTGTTTACCGACTCCACTGAAGCCGAAGCGATCAAACTGTTCGCGAATACCTACCTGGCAATGCGCGTGGCTTACTTCAACGAGCTGGACAGCTATGCCGAGAGTCTGGGCCTGAACACCCGTCAGATCATCGAAGGTG
This sequence comes from Enterobacter sp. PTB, assembly GCF_051130085.1. Lineage (NCBI taxonomy): Bacteria > Pseudomonadati > Pseudomonadota > Gammaproteobacteria > Enterobacterales > Enterobacteriaceae > Enterobacter > Enterobacter sp. PTB. The sequence goes on along the minus strand of NZ_JBDKEE010000001.1, from coordinate 341,506 downwards.
TTTGCCTCGACCCGCGTATCGGCAACCATTACAACAACCCGTCGTTTGGTTACGGCGGCTACTGCCTGCCAAAAGATACCAAACAGCTGCTGGCGAACTATCAGGCTGTGCCAAACAATTTGATTTCAGCGATTGTTGATGCAAACCGTACGCGTAAAGACTTCATTTCTGATTCCATTCTCGCGCGTCAGCCGAAAGTGGTGGGTGTATATCGCCTGATCATGAAGAGCGGTTCTGATAACTTCCGCGCCTCTTCCATTCAGGGGATCATGAAGCGTATTAAGGCTAAAGGCGTTCAGGTGATTATTTATGAGCCAGCGATGCAGGAAGATGAATTCTTCCATTCCCGTGTGATTCGTGACCTGGATGCATTCAAACAGGAAGCGGATGTGATTATCTCTAACCGTATGGCGGAAGAACTGGCCGACGTGGCGGATAAAGTGTATACCCGCGATTTGTTTGGTAGCGACTGAGTCTCTGCTTAAGGCGCATAAAAAAACCGGCACTTGCCGGTTTTTTTGTTGTCATCCCTAAACCACCTCCTGGGGAGGTGGTGATTGTTCCTGTAAGGCTCTAGCCTGAAGAATGCCCATGTCGAAATATCTTTGCTTACTCACCACAAGTAAGAGGAGACAAACCGACATGGGGCTTTACAGGAGTTCATCACATGTATATTGGCGTTGCAAATACCACATAGTCTGGACGCCGAAGTACCGTTTCAGGATCCTGAAAGATAAGCTGGGTAAAGAACTTTACAGGACAATCTACATTCTCTGCGGAATCAAAGATTGTGAGGTTCTGGAGCTAAATGTTCAGCCAGATCATGTACATCTCGTTGTCATTGTCCCACCGAAAATTTCTATATCCACTCTGATGGGGCATCTGAAAGGCCGCAGCGCTATCAGGCTCTACAATCGTTTTCCGCACATAAGAAAGAAGCTATGGGGCAATCATTTTTGGTCCCGCGGATACTTTGTAGATACGGTGGGGGTAAATGAAGAAATAATCAGACGATATGTGCGGCATCAGGAGAAAACGGAACAGACACATGAACAGCAGATGGAATTGTTAGAGTAGTTAGTGGAAAGTGATAGTAGCTCCCCTTACAGGGGGCATTCTCAAAAGCCACCTTCTAAGAAGGTGGTCTTTTACTTTTATACTTTGTAGAAGTCGCGATACCAGTCAACGAAATTCTTCACGCCTTCTTTAACGGAAGTCTGCGGTTTGAAGCCAATAACGTCATACAGCGCTTTAGTATCTGCGCTGGTTTCCAGTACGTCACCCGGCTGGATTGGCATCATATTCTTCTCTGCCTCTATCCCGAGCGCTTCTTCAAGAGCCGTAATGTAATCCATCAGTTCAACCGGAGAGCTGTTTCCGATGTTATAGACGCGATAAGGCGCAGAGCTGGTTGCCGGTGAACCGGTTTCAACGGTCCAGTTTGCATCGGCCTGAGGGATAACATCCTGCAGACGGATAATGGCTTCGGCGATATCATCAATGTAAGTGAAGTCGCGCTTCATCTTACCGTAGTTGTAGACATCAATGCTTTTGCCTTCAATCATCGCTTTGGTGAACTTAAACAGCGCCATATCCGGACGTCCCCACGGACCGTACACGGTAAAGAAGCGCAGTCCCGTCGTGGGCAGGTTGTACAGGTGGGAATAGGTATGCGACATCAGTTCATTGGCTTTTTTGGTCGCGGCATAAAGTGAGACAGGGTGATCGACCGAATCGTCAGTCGAAAAAGGCATCTTGCGATTAAGGCCGTAAACGGAGCTGGAAGACGCATACAGAAGATGTTGTACCTTGTGATGGCGACAGCCTTCCAGCACGTTGAGGTGGCCAACCAGGTTGGCATCTGCATAGGCGTGAGGGTTTTCAAGCGAGTAGCGTACACCTGCCTGTGCGGCCAGGTGGATGACGCGATCAAATTTCTCACGGGCGAACAGTGTGGCCATGCCTTCACGGTCGGCCAGGTCCAGCTTGTGGAAGGCGAAACTGTCAGATGTCAGCAGATCCAGACGTGCCAGCTTAAGATTGACATCATAGTAGTCATTCAGGTTATCAATACCGACGACCTGATGACCGGCATCCAGGAGTCGTTTGCTGACATTTGCGCCGATAAAGCCTGCTGCACCCGTTACCAGAAATTTCATACCTTCCCTCATAAATATGTGTTCTTACTGATGCCATCACGCATCACATTGCGTCTATCATAGCGCGGCGGATGCCAGTTACATAACCCATCTTTCCGATTTAACTCATCGGATTCTTATAGAAAAATTCATAGCAACAGATACACTATGTGAACATGTTTATTTTTGCCCTTTATCATCTGTTAGGGATTGTATGACGCAGAACAACAATAACCTGGTCAGCAGAAGTAATGACCCGGAGCAAATTGATTTACTTGATTTAGTGCTGCAACTGTGGCGAGGGAAGTGGGTTATTGGAGCTTTTGTTGCTGTATTTATCATATTGGCTGGGATCTACATCACCGTAGCAAAAGAGAAATGGACATCGTCCGCCATCATTGCCCAGCCGGATGCCGCGCAGATTGCAACGTATGCAAATGCATTGAACATCCTTTATGGTGGTGCCGCACCGTCAATTTTGGATATCCAGACCCGTGCAATTGGTCGTTTTAATTCATCTTTTTCAGCTTTAGCGCAGGCGCTTGAAAATCAGGAAATCCCGGAAAAGCTAACCATCGATTCCACGGTTAAGGGACAAGCATTTCCATTGACCGTCAGCTATGTTGGTGAATCTGCTGAAGCAGCTCAAAAGCAGCTTGCACAGTATATTCAGCAGGTTGATGAACAGACGGCGAAAGAACTGGCGCTTGACCTAAAAGATAACATTAAGCAGCAGATCACAACACTGAATGACTCGCTGGAGAACCAGGAGAAAGTCTCGCAGGAACAAAAAGATCTGCGCATTAAACAGATTACGGAAGCGCTGAAGAACGCTGAAGCGGCCAAAATCACTTCTCCACAGATTCAGCAAACTCAAGACGTGACGCAGGAAACCATGTTCCTGTTAGGCAGCGAAGCGTTGAAATCGATGATTGAAAACGAAGCATCTCGTCCGCTGGTGTTCTCTGGAGCGTACTATCAGACTAAGCAGAACTTGCTGGATATTGAGAAGTTGAATGTTAACCCGGACACCATTCATGTCTATCGCTATGTCATGAAACCGGATCTTCCTGTTTATCGCGACAGTCCGAAAAAAGCCATCACTCTAATCCTTGCCGTACTCCTTGGCGGGATTATCGGTTCAGGTGTGGTGTTGGGTCGCAACGCGTTGCGGAACTACAAACCAAAATCGTGATTCTCATCAGATAAAAAAACCGGGGAAATTCCCCGGTTTTTTTATTTATGTCTCTTACGTAGATTCTCAATCACCGCCGTTAAATCAAGGTCCTGATCCTGCAGCAGTACCAGCAGGTGATACATCAAATCCGACGCCTCGTTCGTCAGCTCCTCGCGGTCATGCACGGTCGCGGCCAGCGCTGTCTCAACGCCTTCTTCCCCCACCTTTTGCGCGATACGTTTGGTTCCGCTGGCGTAGAGTTTCGCCGTATACGAACTTTCAGGATCCGCCGTTTTACGCTCAGCGAGTAACTGTTCCAGTTGATACAGGAACAGCCACTGGTGGCTTGCGTCGCCGAAGCAGCTGCTGGTGCCCTTGTGGCAGGTTGGGCCGATCGGATTCGCCAGTACCAGAAGCGTATCGTTATCGCAGTCCGGCGTAATGTTGACCACATTCAGGAAATGGCCAGAGGTTTCCCCTTTGGTCCACAGGCGTTGTTTGGTACGCGAGAAAAAGGTGACCTTGCAGCTGTCGATGGTTTTGGTTAGTGCATCCTGGTTCATATATCCCAGCATCAGCACTTCACCTGAGACGGCATGCTGTACAACCACCGGCAGTAATCCGTCAGTTTTTTCCCAGTCCAGTTGTGCCTGTTGTTGCTCTGTTAACATACCCTGATCTCCACGCCCTGGTCGGCCAGGTACGTTTTTAACTCACCAATATTAATAATCTGTTTGTGGAACACAGAGGCCGCCAGCGCGCCGTCAACGTTTGCATCGCGGAAGGCTTCAAGGAAGTGTTCCATGGTGCCTGCACCGCCGGAAGCAATCAGCGGTACGTGGCAGACCGCGCGGACTTTTTTCAGCTGCTCGAGGTCGTAGCCGTTACGCACGCCGTCCTGGTTCATCATGTTCAGCACAATTTCGCCTGCGCCACGTTTCTGGACTTCCTGCACCCAGTCCAGCGTCTCCCATTGGGTTACGCGGGTCCGGCTTTCATCGCCGGTGTACTGGTTGACATGGTATTTACCCGTTGCGGCGTCATACCAGGTGTCGATCCCCACGACAATGCACTGTACGCCAAAGCGATCGGCCAGACGGGTAATCAGCTCCGGGTCTGCCAAAGCAGGGGAGTTAATGGAAATCTTATCGGCACCAAAGGAGAGAATTTTTGCCGCGTCTTCCGCAGATTTAATCCCGCCTGCCACGCAGAAGGGAATATCAATCACTTCTGCCACGCGCGCCACCCAGCTTTTATCCACGACGCGGCCATCGCTGGAGGCGGTGATATCGTAAAACACCAGCTCATCTGCGCCTTCTTCAGCGTAGCGTTTTGCCAGCGGGACGATATCGCCAATGATTTCGTGGTTGCGGAATTGCACGCCTTTCACTACCTGGCCGTCACGTACGTCCAGGCAAGGGATTATCCGTTTTGCCAGCATTGAATCGCCTCCGTCACAGTAAATTTACCTTCCAGCAGGGCCCGGCCCACAATCACGCCCTGTACGCCCGTTCCGCGCAGCGCGGCAATATCAGTGATATCACCAATACCGCCCGACGACTGGAAGGCCACCTGCGGATAACGCGCGCAGACTTCTTGGTATAAAGAAACGTTAGAGCCTGCCAGCGTGCCGTCGCGGGAGATATCGGTGCACAGCACGTGCTTCAGGCCAACGGGCAGATACCTCTCGACCAGTTCTTCCAGCGTCACCCCGGAATTTTCCTGCCAGCCGCTGACTGCAACCTGCTTGTTACCCTGTTCGTCGATACGAACATCCAGCGCCAGCACCAGCGCGTCAGCGCCAAAGCGGCGGAACCAGGCTTTAACCTTTTCAGGATCGTTAACGGCAGTCGAGCCGACGACCACGCGCGCCACGCCAGCGTCCAGCAGCGCCGCAACGTCATCTTCCGTACGTACGCCACCGCCTACCTGGACGGGCACATCCACGCCGGCCACCAGTTTTTTAAGAAGCGGGATTTGACGTTTTGTCGGATCTTTTGCGCCAGTCAAATCCACAAGGTGCAGCACCTGCGCGCCCTGGGCGGCGTAATCCTGCAGACGTGGCAAGGGGTCGTTACCGTAGTCGCGTTGCTGCCCGTAATCGCCCTGATGGAGACGGACAACCGTGCCGTCGATTAAATCTAAAGCGGGAATAATCATTACATCTCCAGGAAGTTTTTCAGCAACTGTGCGCCTGCGGCACCCGAACGTTCCGGGTGAAACTGCACGCCGAAGAAGTTATCTTTCTGCACCGCCGCGGTAAATGCTTCGCCGTAATTGCACTGGGCAATGGTGTACGGATTTACCGGCATGGCGTAGCTGTGCACGAAGTAAAAATAGGCCCCGTCTTCAATGCCGCGAAACAGTCTGTCACCGGCTTTGGCATAAACACGGTTCCAGCCCATGTGCGGCAGAGGCAGACCGTGATCGGTCATTTTCGGCACGTCTTCGTCGATAATCCCGAGCAGATCAACACCGTTGCTCTCTTCACTGCGTCGGCCCAGCAGCTGCATGCCGAGACAAATTCCCAGCACCGGTTGAGTACAGGCTTTGATGAGACTCACCAGCTCGCGCTCGTGGATCTGATCCATCGCCGCCTGCGCTGTCCCTACGCCGGGCAGAAAAAGCTTATCGGCGCGCAGTACGACGTCCGGGTCGCGACTTACGTCCGGTGCATAGCCGTGACGGGCAATTGCCGACTTTACGGAGTTCAGGTTGGCGCATCCGGTATCCAGAATCACCACATTCATTACAGCACTCCTTTCGATGAAGGCAGGGCGTCACCTTCCACGCGGATCGCCTGGCGAAGGGTACGGCCGAAGGCCTTGAAGAGACTCTCTACGCGGTGGTGGTCGTTCTTGCCCTTGGTCTTCAGGTGCAGCGTCAGGCCCATGGTGTAGGACAATGAGCGGAAGAAGTGCTCCACCATTTCGGTGCTCAGATCGCCCACGCGCTGGTAGTTGAAGTCTGCTTTATATTCCAGGTGCGGGCGTCCGGAGATATCCATGGCGCAGCGCGCCAGACATTCGTCCATCGGCAAAACGAAGCCAAAACGGTTAATACCGCGCTTATCGCCGAGCGCCAGCTTCAGCGCTTCACCCAGCGCCAGGCCGGTATCTTCCACGGTGTGGTGATCGTCGATATACAAATCGCCTTTCACGGCGATCTCCATGCGGAAACCACCGTGGGTCGCGATCTGGTCCAGCATATGGTCAAAGAAACCCACACCGGTGTGGATCTTGCTGCCGCCTTCACGATCCAACCAGACCTTAACGTCGATTTGCGTCTCTTTGGTGTTGCGCTCAACGTGCGAGTAGCGGTCACGCTGGGTCAGTTGATCACCAATTTTTGCCCAGTTAAGGGTGGAACGGTCATAGCGCAGCCCGGAGATACCCATGTTCTCCGCCAGCGTAATATCGGTCATGCGATCGCCAATGACATAGCTATTGGCTTTATCCAGCACGTCATCCGTCAGGTAGCGTTCGACCAGCTTTACCTTCGGCTTGCGGCAGTCACATTCATCGGCAGGCAGGTGTGGGCAGATCAGCACCTCATCAAATTCAACGCCCTGAGAGGTCAGCACCTGCATCATTAGGTTATGCGGGCCGTCAAAATCCGCCTGCGGGAAACTGTCGGTACCCAGCCCGTCCTGGTTAGTGATCATCACCAGCTTATAGCCGGCTTTCTGTAGCTTGAGCAGCACCGGGATTACATCGGGTTCAAAAGCCAGTTTGTCGAAACGATCGACCTGAAAATCGGTTGGCGGCTCCGAAATAAGGGTACCGTCACGATCGATAAAGAGGGTCTTCTGGCTCATACTTTCTCCGCTTTCAGGGCGTCAATCACGCGCTGACTCTCTGCACGGGTGCCTACGGTAATACGCAAACAGCCGCTTAAGGATGGTTGTTTATTTTGGTCTCGTAAGATAATGCCCTGATCCCATAAAGATTTAAATACGGCACTCGACGCGGTAAAGCGTACCAGGATGTAGTTGGTTTCAGAGTCGAATACCTGCTCCACGCAGGGAATATCTTTCAGGGCAGTGACCAGATACTGCCGTTCTTCAAGGATTTGAGCCACGCGTTCGCGCATCGCCTTGATCCCCTGAGGGGCCAAAGCCTGCGCCGCAATGTCGGCAACCGGCGTAGAGAGTGGATATGGCGCAATCACTTTCATCAGCAGGTCGATGACTTCTTTATTGGCCAGCGTAAAGCCGCAGCGCAGGCCTGCGAGGGCGAAAGCTTTTGACAGCGTACGCAGTACAACCAGGTGCGGGTACTCCTCGAGCCAGCCAGCCAGCGTCGCCTGCGGGCAGAACTCAATATAGGCTTCGTCAGCCACCACCAGCGCTTTACCGCGCGTCATCTCCAGCAGGGTTCGAATGTCCTGCGGGTTGATAATTTGCCCAGTCGGGTTATTTGGACTGCAGACGAACACCACTTTCACGCCGTCAAGATTGTCGGCAATCCCCTGCAGATCGAGCTGCCAGTCTTCCAGCGAAAGCACGTTACGGCACGCCACGCCAAAGGTTTCTGCGCTGACGCTGTACATTCCGTAGGTTGGCTGGCAGTACATCACCGCGTCTTTACCCGGTTCGCAGAAGGTTCGGATCAGCAGTTCAATGCCTTCATCTGCACCCCGGCTGACCAGCACCTGCTCAGGCTTTACGCCTGCGTACCGGGCGTAATTTTCGATAACCGCTTTCGGCTGGCATTCCGGATAGCGGTTCAGCGTTTGCTGCGACAGCTCGAACTGTACGGCAGTCGGGTATTCGTTGGCGTTCAGCCAGACATCACCGTTGCCACCCAAACGACGAGCAGACTGATAAGGCGTCAGGCGACGGACATTTTCGCGGGCTAATTCTTCAATGCTCATGCTTGCTCCTTCAGGGCTGCAACGCGCAGCGTAACGGCGTTTTTGTGGGCGGTCAGACGTTCGGCGGCGGCCAGGGTCTCAATGGTGGAGGCCAGAGAGGCAAACCCCTCGCGGGACAGCTCCTGTACGGTCATGCGTTTCTGGAAATCCGCCAGCCCGAGGCTCGAACAGGTTGATGTATAGCCGTAGGTTGGCAAAACGTGGTTGGTGCCGGAAGCGTAATCGCCGGCGGATTCCGGTGACCAGTCGCCAAGGAAGACCGAACCTGCGCTGGTAATGCTGTCAACCAGATCGCGCGCATTGCGGGTCTGGATAATCAGGTGTTCCGGGCCGTACTGGTTGGAGATGGCAATGCACTGCGCCAGATCGCGCGCCACAATCAGGCGGCTTGCTGAGAGTGCCTGGCGTGCCGTGTCGGCGCGCGGCAGGTCGGCAAGCTGACGTTCAACGGCTTCACCCACGCGTTTTGCCATATCCGCATCCGGCGTCAGCAAAATAACCTGTGAGTCCGGGCCATGTTCTGCCTGGGATAACAGATCGGAGGCGACGAAGTCCGGCGTTGCACCGCTGTCGGCAATCACCAGCACCTCAGAAGGACCGGCAGGCATATCAATCGCGGCACCGTCCAGACGCTGGCTGACCTGACGCTTGGCTTCGGTCACATACGCGTTGCCCGGGCCAAAAATTTTGTCCACTTTAGGAATGGATTCGGTACCAAACGCCAGCGCGGAAATTGCCTGTGCACCACCCACTTTATACACCGCCTGTACGCCACACAGTTTTGCCGCATAGAGAATTTCATCGGCAATCGGAGGCGGCGAGCACAGTACTACTTTCTGACAACCGGCGATGCGTGCCGGGGTTGCAAGCATTAATACGGTAGAGAACAGCGGGGCGGAACCACCGGGGATGTAAAGCCCCACCGACGCAACCGGACGCGTGACCTGCTGGCAGCGTACGCCGGGCACGGTTTCCACATCGACCGCTTGCAATATCTGCGCGGTGTGGAAGGTATCAATGTTTTTCACCGCGACGGCCATCGCCTGTTTGATCTCGTCACCGAGGCGGCTTTCCGCGTCCGTGATTTCCTGTTCGGTTACCTTTAAAGCGCCAACCTCGGTTTTATCAAACTTTGCGCTGTATTCCCGCAGCGCATCGTCGCCACGGGCTTTGACGTTATCAAGGATCTCGGCCACGGTGCGGGTAATGCTTTCTGAGGCCGAAATCGCCGGACGCATCAGCAGCGCGCGCTGTTGTTCTTGCGAACAATCGTTCCAGTTGATGATTGTGTTAAAGCTCATGGCCATCACTCCATCATCTTCTCAATTGGCAGCACCAGAATTGAGCTTGCGCCCAGCGCCTTCAGTTTTTCCATGGTCTCCCAGAACAGGGTTTCGCTACTGACCATGTGCATGGCGACGCGCTGCTGGTCACCGGCCAGAGGCAGGATGGTCGGGCGCTCTGCGCCTGGCAGCAGGGCAATGACCTCATCAAGACGTTCGGTTGGCGCGTGCATCATGATGTATTTCGATTCACGGGCCTGAATCACGCCCTGAATACGGGTCAGCAGTTTGTCGATCAACTGCTGTTTCGCATCGGCCATTTCGCCGTCGCGCTGGATAAGGCACGCTTTGGAGCGGTAAATCACTTCCACTTCGCGCAGACCGTTCGCTTCCAGCGTGGCGCCCGTAGAGACGAGGTCACAGATGGCGTCAGCCAGACCCGCGCGCGGCGCCACCTCAACAGAGCCGTTCAGCAGGCAGGATTTAAACTGCACGCCTTTCTGATCCAGGTAACGTTTTAACAGGTGAGGGTAGGAGGTGGCGATACGTTTGCCGTTCAGCGCGGCCGGGCCGTCCCAGGCTTCATCGACAGGCGTGGCCAGCGACAGGCGGCAGCCGCCGAAGTCCAGACGACGCAGGGTAAAATAGCGTGGATCTTCACCCTGGGCACGGCGGGTCAGGAGTTCTTCTTCCAGCACGTTTTCACCGATGATGCCGAGATCAACAACGCCATCCATCACAAGGCCGGGAATATCGTCATCACGCACGCGCAGAATGTCGATGGGCATATTTTCAGCCAGGGCAATCAGGCGCTGGGTGTGCAGGTTGATTTTAATCCCGCAGCGGGCGAGCAGTTCGCGTGAATCATCACTCAAACGGCCTGATTTTTGAATAGCTATGCGTAAACGTGAGTTATCTAACATTCTGTTTTCCTCGTTAACCTGTTTTAACCTGTCTGAATTTGGTCCAAAAAAAAGCCCCCGGAAGAAGATCTTCCGGGGGCTTTTTCATGCGTTCATGCACCACTGGAAGATCCAAACGTCTTCCAGCACACATCGCCTGAAAGACTAGTCAGGATGATGGTGATGATGGTGGTGTTTAAATTGAACGCGTGTCATAAAATTCTCGATGAATGCTTATTCATTTGATGTCTTTTAACCTAAACCAGTTGTATGACTCATTGCAAGGGCTTTTTTTGATCATTAATTCATTTCATATTGACGCTATGAATTGTGTGTTCTGTCGGGCTGGCGTAGCCTTAAGAAAGACGAGTAAAAGTCAGGAGAATTCGCATGAAAAAGGTCGCGATTGTCGGTTTAGGTTGGCTGGGAATGCCGCTGGCGATGTCATTGGCCGCAAAAGGCTGGCAGGTGACCGGAAGCAAAACCACGGCGGATGGGGTTGAAGCGGCGCGTATGTGCGGTATTAACGGCGTCGAGCTGCGTCTGGAACCTGAACTGGTGTGTGATGCTGACGATCTGGACACGCTGATGAACGTTGATGCGCTGGTGATTACGTTACCGGCACGGCGCAGTGGCCCGGGCGAATCATTTTACCTGCAGGCGATGCAGGAGATTGTCGACAGCGCGCTGGCGCATCACGTCCCACGCATTATTTTTACCAGCTCAACCTCGGTCTACGGCGATGTTGACGGCGTGGTGAAAGAGACCTCTGAGCGTCATCCCGTTACCGCGAGCGGTAAAGTGCTGAAAGAGCTGGAAGACTGGCTGCATCATCTTCCCGGCACCCAGGTCGATATCGTACGGCTGGCAGGTCTGGTTGGCCCCGGGCGACATCCAGGACGCTTCTTCGCGGGAAAATCCGCGCCAGACGGACAACATGGCGTCAATCTTGTGCATCTTGATGACGTAATTGCCGCAATAGAACTACTCTTACAGGCTCCAAAAGGTGGGCACATCTATAATATATGTGCGCCTTCTCATCCAGCGCGTAGCACGTTTTACCCGCTGATGGCACGCCAGCTGGGTCTGGTTCCGCCTGTTTTTGGTGAAGCAAAGGACGAAAGTAAAGGCAAAATTGTTGATGGCAATCGCATTTGTCATGAGCTGGGGTTTGAGTATCAATATCCCGATCCGCTGGTGATGCCGATGGAATAAGTTTCTCAGCGGAAACGATCGCACACCGGAAGGGGGCGAACATGAAACCGCTGCTGGATGTTCTTATTATTCTGGATGCACTGGAAAAAGAGGGGAGCTTTGCCGCTGCTTCGGCAAAGCTCTTCAAAACCCCGTCGGCGCTGAGCTATACCGTTCATAAACTGGAAAGCGATCTTAATATCCAGATCCTCGATCGCTCTGGCCACCGCGCCCGTTTTACCCGTACCGGGCAGATGCTGCTGGAGAAGGGGCGCGACGTCCTGCATACCGTTCGCGAACTGGAAAAACAGGCCGTCAAACTGCACCAGGGATGGGAGAACGAACTGGTCATCGGCGTTGATGATACTTTTCCGTTTTCTCTTCTGACGCCGCTGATTGAGGCGTTCTATCAGCACCACAGCGTAACCCGGTTAATCTTCATTAATGGCGTGCTGGGCGATTCATGGGATGCCTTAACTCAGGGCAGGGCCGATATTTTTGTCGGTGCGCTGCATGAACCGCCCCAGTTAAGTGATTTCGGTTTCGCCCGGCTGGGTGTGCTGGAGCAGGTTTTCGCCGTCGCGCCACACCATCCGCTCGCGCAGGAGCCGGAACCCCTTAACCGGCGCACGATTAAAGGCTACCGCGCCATTGTGGTCGGTGACAGCTCGCGTCCCGACTGTGCGGCCTCCACGCAGTTGCTTGATGAGCAGGAGGCGATCACGGTGTTCGACTATAAAACCAAGCTGGAGCTGCAAATCAGTGGCCTGGGGTGCGGCTATTTACCCCGCTATCTGGCGCAGCGGTTTTTAGACAGCGGTGCGCTTGTTGAAAAACAGGTGCTTGCACAAAGCAGCAATGAATCGGTGTGGGTCGGCTGGAATGAACAAACTGCGGGGCTGGCAAGCGCGTGGTGGCGGGACGAAATTTTAGCAAATAGTGCTATTGCTGCCGTTTACTCGCAAAGCAGCGTCGAGAAATCAGCCAGTTAGAAAAAAGAAAATCGCCCCGGGCGTTGCAAAGTATTGCCTTTTGTATCCGATGTGGGGCAAAATGCGCCGCTGCAACCAAATGAATAATCGACGATATAAAAGGCGTCGGTTATTTTTTTTTGCACGTATGAAACGAAACTAAAAACCAAGAGGCCGGGCTTCGTACCGGATAGATATTTACTAAAATCCGACAGTTGTTGTCGCTGAGGAATACAGAAATGGGGCAATTTTTCGCTTACGTGGCGGTTATCACCGTAAAGGAGAATAACTATGTCGCATAACGCAACTCCAAACACCTCTCGCGTGGAATTACGTAAAACCCTTACGTTAGTTCCGGTTGTTATGATGGGCCTTGCCTATATGCAGCCAATGACGCTGTTCGATACATTCGGTATCGTATCAGGCCTCACAGACGGTCATGTGCCGACGGCTTACGCCTTCGCACTGATTGCGATCCTCTTTACCGCGCTGAGCTACGGTAAACTGGTCCGTCGCTATCCGTCTGCCGGTTCCGCCTACACCTACGCCCAGAAATCCATCAGCCCGACCGTTGGCTTTATGGTGGGCTGGTCTTCGCTGCTCGACTACCTGTTCGCGCCGATGATCAACATTCTGCTGGCTAAAATTTATTTTGAAGCACTGGTGCCGTCGATCCCTTCGTGGATGTTCGTCGTGGCGCTGGTGGCCTTTATGACGGCGTTCAACCTGCGCAGCATCAAGTCCGTTGCGAACTTTAACTCCGTTATTGTTGTGCTTCAGGTCATCCTGATTGCCGTGATTCTGGGCATGGTTATCTTTGGTGTCTTCCACGGTGAAGGTGCAGGTACCCTGGCGAGCAGCAAGCCTTTCTGGTCTGGTGATGCGCATGTGATCCCGATGATTACCGGGGCAACCATTCTGTGCTTCTCCTTTACCGGTTTTGACGGCATCAGCAACCTGTCTGAAGAGACCAAGGACGCAGAGCGTGTTATCCCGCGTGCTATCTTCCTGACGGCGCTGATTGGTGGTCTGATCTTTATCTTTGCGACCTACTTCCTGCAGCTGTACTTCCCGGATATCTCTCGCTTTAAGGATCCGGATGCCTCTCAGCCAGAAATTATGCTCTATGTGGCGGGTAAAGCGTTCCAGGTTGGCGCGTTGATCTTCTCCACCATCACGGTACTGGCATCCGGCATGGCCGCGCACGCAGGCGTTGCACGTCTGATGTACGTAATGGGTCGTGACGGCGTATTCCCGAAAAGCTTCTTCGGCTACGTTCACCCAACCTGGCGTACGCCGGCGATGAACATCATCCTCGTCGGCGCTATTGCTCTGCTGGCGATTAACTTTGACCTGGTGATGGCAACTGCGCTGATTAACTTCGGTGCGCTGGTGGCGTTCACCTTTGTTAACCTGTCGGTTATTTCTCAGTTCTGGATCCGTGAAAAGCGTAATAAAACGCTGAAAGACCACTTCCAGTATCTGTTCATGCCGATGTGTGGTGCGCTGACAGTGGGTGCGCTGTGGGTTAACCTGGAAGAGAGCTCCATGGTGCTTGGCCTGATTTGGGCGGGTATCGGCCTGGTTTACCTGGCGTGCGTCACGAAGAGCTTCCGTAACCCGGTTCCTCAGTACGAAGACGTTGCGTAAGAACTAAGTAAAAAAAAACCGGAGACCATCACCTCCGGTTTTTTTTCGCCCAAAATCTGTCAGACGATTTCCTGCGCATACTGATACAGCGCTTTTAACAGCGCCTGCTTTTCAGCATTTCCTTCATACTGGCTATACAGCATCTCCAGCTCCTGCGCGTAGCTCTGCAGAAACTCCGGTGTAAACACATTACGACGATGCTGAAGCCAGCGCGCCTGTTCGGTTTCATCCAGCGTGCCAGGATAGTTGCGCGCGCGGTAATTAAACATCAGTTTTTCGATACGTGCGTCCGCGAAGGTAATATCCAGCGCGGGTAAGTTACGCGGTTCGGTTTGCAGAACAATATTCATTGCCGCACGGTCTGCGTCGCTGAAAAAGCCGTTGTACAATTGTGCATCGACGTTGTCTGACGGAATAAAGGGTTCGGCTTCGGCAAAGATCGCCACCGCTTTCTCACGTACCTGCGGGTTTTCACGCAGCACCTTGAGGTTATCCAGGCAACGCTGACGGTTAATCCCCAGCCTGTCGGCATCCTCTGCGCGCAGAGTATTGGCCTGGGCCAGGACCGGACATTTATTGATATGGACCAGTTTGACCGGCACCGCGGGCAGATCGCCAAGTTCATCTTTTGGGGTATAGAGCCGTTCGCGCAGCGTATCGCTGTCGAGATCGAGCAGCGGTGTAATATCACCGGCTAAATCCACCATAATCACGGCATTACGGTTATCCGGATGCCAGGCCAGCGGAGCGACCCAACTGGTATTGCCGCGCCAGGCGCCAAACATACCGGAGATATGTACCAGCGGTTTCATCTGCGGCACATCAATCAGCGTGGTGAGTTTCTGCTTGCTGCGGTGGCTCAGCAGATAGTCAAACAGCCGTGGCTGAGCGGTTTTCACCAGCTTTGCCATAGCAATGGTGGCGTAGACATCGGCCATCGCATCGTGGGCATTGCTGTGCTCAATACCGTTCGCGCGCGTCAGGTGTTCCAGTCTGAAGCTCGGCAGCCCTTCATCATTCTCAGGCCAGTTGATGCCTTCCGGGCGCAGCGCATAGCAGGCACGCATAATGTCGAGCAAATCCCAGCGCGAGTTGCGGTTCTGCCAGCTCCAGGCATAAGGATCGTAGAAGTTGCGGTAGAAGATATTGCGCGTCACTTCGTCATCGAAACGGATGTTGTTGTAACCGACCACGCAGGTATTCGGGACGGTGAAGAGGTCGTGAATGCGCCGGGCGAATGCGGCCTCGTTCACGCCTTTGTCCCGGGCTTCCTGTGGGGTGATCCCGGTGACCATTACCGCGCCGGGCTGGGGCAGGTAGTCATCGGCCGGCTTACAGTAAAAGACCTCAGGCTCGCCAATGATGTTGAATTCGTCGTCGGTACGGATGGCCGCAAACTGTGCCGGTCTATCCAGCGCCGGGTGGGTGCCAAAGGTTTCGTAGTCGTGGAACAAAAATGTAGGGCGCGCGGCTGAATCAGACACCAGTAATACCATCCTGTTAAAAAATGACGTCTCTATGGTAAACGATCGTGCAGGTCAGTCCGAATAAAAAGCGCCATCACCGTGCAAATTTGCGAGGGCGCTTCAGCGTAAAATCTGCTTTCTGTCACATTTTTTTGCAATTAAGCCAGGTAACGACAACAGAACTCCCGTAAAAAGGTCATCGATTTTTAATGACCTGAGGATATACCGTTGAAACGCCGTCTGTTTATTGCTGTTTCTTTACTCGCTTCGAGTGTCTCTTCTGCCTTCGCGGCCGATCCGCTGGATTTTTCGCCGCAGCCTCCGGCCATTCAGGCGGGCTCCTGGGTGCTAATGGATTACACGACTGGTCAGATCTTAACGGCGGGCAACGAACATCAACAACGTAATCCGGCGAGCCTGACCAAGCTGATGACGGGCTACGTTGTCGATCGGGCCATCGACAGCCACCGCATTACCCCGGATGACATCGTTACTGTTGGCCGCGACGCGTGGGCAAAAGGGAACCCGGTGTTTGAAGGATCGTCGCTGATGTTCCTGAAAGAGGGCGATCGCGTCTCGGTGCGCGACCTGAGCCGTGGTCTGATTGTGGATTCCGGTAACGACGCCTGCGTGGCGCTGGCGGATCACGTAGCGGGTGGTCAGCCGCAGTTTGTGAAGATGATGAACGACTATGTACAAAAGCTGAACCTGCGCGATACCCACTTTGAAACCGTCCACGGTCTGGACGCGCCGGGCCAGCACAGCTCTGCCTATGACCTGGCCGTGCTCTCCCGGGCTATCATTCACGGCGAGCCAGAGTTCTACCACATGTACAGCGAAAAGAGCCTTACCTGGAACGGGATCACCCAACAAAACCGTAACGGCCTGCTGTGGGATAAAACCATGAACGTTGATGGTCTGAAAACGGGGCACACGTCGGGAGCGGGCTTTAACCTGATTGCGTCAGCGGTTGACGGTCAGCGTCGTTTAATCGCGGTGGTGATGGGCGCTGACAGCCCGAAAGGGCGTGAGGAACAGGCCCGGAAGCTGCTGCACTGGGGGCAGCAGAACTTTGATACGGTGCAGATCCTGCATAACGGCAAAAAAGTGGGAACAGAGCGTATCTGGTACGGCGATAAAGAGCAGGTGGAACTGGGCACCGACCAGGATTTCTGGCTGGCCTTGCCTAAAACAGAAGTTCCTAACATCAAAGCCAAGTACGTGCTGGATAAAAAAGAGCTGGAAGCGCCGATTGCGGCTCATCAGCGGGTAGGGGAAATCCAGCTTTACGATCGTGACAAAGTCGTGGCGCACTGGCCGCTGGTGACGCTCGAAGCGGTGAATAAAGGCGGCCTCTTCTCCCGTCTGAGCGATTATCTGCATCACACGCTGTAACGGCCTGCGTTAAAGCTCATGAGCAGACTGGCGCGGTTGCGAGTCTGCTCACATAATAAACACTCCTCGTTTGCTGAACAGTTAAAACCTGCTTTAAAGTGTATAAATATACAGTAATAAAAGGAGGCAGCATGGACTACAGCATCAAGCAGCAACAGAAACGTAAAATCGCCGGCTTTCATCTGGTCGGGCCGTGGGACAAAACGGTAAAAAAGGGCTTCGAACAGTTAGTCATGTGGGTGGATGGACGTCACATTCAGCCGCTGGAGTGGGTTGCGGTTTACTACGATAATCCGGACGAGGTCCCGGCAGAAAAATTGCGCTGTGACACGGCCGTAACGGTACCGGACGATTTTGTCATTCCTGAAAACAGCGAAGGCGTCATGATGACGGAAATCGCCGCTGGAGAGTATGCGGTGGCGACGGCGCGCGTTGAAAACCATGACTTCGCGACCCCATGGAACCAGTTCTTTAATTCCCTCTTGCAGGACAACAGCTACCAGATGGCCCCTAAACCCTGCTTTGAGCGCTACCTTAATGATGGTAACGCGGACGGTTACTGGGACATCGAAATGTATATTGGTGTAGAGCACAAAGTCGGTTAAGCCTGGTTATTACAGGGTTTTTCAGCCGGGTGTGATCCGCCCGGCTGAAAACACAGTACAATTGTGATTTGCCGTGTAGCTGGAGAGCGGGTGTGCGTCCCGACAAATCATTAACTCCTTTTGAAATTCGTCTGTACAAACACTACCGCGTGGTACATGGGTGCCGTATCGCGCTGGCCTTTGTGTTGACGTTTGTGCTGGTTCGTTTGCTGGATGTTCCTGAGGGAACATGGCCGCTTATCACGCTGGTGGTCGTGATGGGGCCTATTTCGTTCTGGGGGAACGTTGTTCCACGTGCCTTCGAGCGCATTGGCGGTACCGTTTTAGGCTCTGCCCTGGGGCTTATCGCGCTGAAGCTTGAGCTTATCTCGTTTCCGGTTATGTTGATCTGGTGCGGTGCCGCGATGTTCCTTTGCGGCTGGCTGGCTTTAGGCAAAAGGCCCTATCAGGCGCTGCTGATTGGTATCACGCTGTCGGTGGTGGTCGGTGCACCGGCGGGGGATATGACGACTGCCCTGTGGCGAAGCGGGGACGTTATCCTCGGCTCACTGCTGGCTATGCTCTTTACCGGCATCTGGCCACAGCGTGCTTTTCTGCACTGGCGTATTCAGATGGCTAACTATGTCACCGCGTTCAACCGCGTCTATCAGGCCGGATTTTCCCCTAACCTGGTTGAGCGCCCCCGGCTGGAAAAACACCTGCAAACGATCCTCAACGATGTGGTCAGGATGCGCGGGCTGATTACCCCGGCCAGCAAAGAAACCCATATCCAGAAATCCATTTTCGAAGCCATTCAGACGGTAAGCCGCAATCTGGTATGCATGCTTGAGCTGCAAATCAACGCGCACTGGGCTTCTCGTCCCAGCCACCTTTTAATGCTCAACGCCCATACCTTAAAAGAGACGCAGCAGATGACGCAGCAAACGCTGCTCACCATCGCCCACGCGCTTTATGAAGGTAACCCGCAGCCCATCCTGGCGAACAGTGAACGTCTGAATGAGATCGTTGCTGAGCTGAAGCAGTTAATGAATGAGCGTCAGAGCGATAACGTTGCGGAAACGCCTATTCATGGTTATGTCTGGCTGAGCATGGAGCTGGCGCGGCAGCTGGAGCTACTGTCGCATCTCATTTGCCGGGCGCTGCGCAAATAAAGAGCAGCTATCTCCATATGTGACGCCTGCTGCTTCGATTCAGCATCAATTGGGGTTATGATAGCTTTAAACGATATACTCATTGTCATTCGCAGCCGCTGTCAGTAAGGTTATTGTTACAACGGTTGCTTTAACGAATCCGAATCTCACATTATCAGGGGTGTAAAAATGGAAACTACCAAGCCTTCGTTCCAGGATGTTCTGGAATTCGTCCGCCTGTTCCGCCGCAAAAACAAACTGCAGCGTGAAATCCAGGACGTTGAGAAGAAGATCCGTGACAACCAGAAACGTGTCCTGCTGCTCGATAACCTGAGCGACTACATCAAGCCAGGCATGAGCGTTGAGGCTATTCAGGGCATCATCGCCAGCATGAAGAGCGACTACGAAGACCGCGTTGATGACTACATCATCAAAAACGCTGAGCTGTCTAAAGAACGCCGTGATATCTCCAAGAAACTGAAAGTAATGGGCGAAATCAAAAACGGTGAAGCCAAAAGCGAGTAATCGCCGATGAATACAAAAAAGGCTCTCTGGTGACAGAGAGCCTTTTTTATTACGCAGTACGCGGCTGTAGCTGATAAATCCAGGCGTTGACCTGTGTTCCATCCGGCGTGGTCACATTGACCTCAACCCGATCGTAGCCGTCTTCAAATTCGTCCAGCATTGGCCAGTGTGCACTCAGGCTATCAGAGATAAACAGAAAGCCCTCCACGCGTGGGCCGTCCGGGTGCAGCACTATCCCCGGAAAATCTGCCGCCGCCCCCCAGCCACGTTCGTAAAACGTCCCGGTGACAAAACCGGCCTGCCATTCGCCACCGATGTTTTCAAGAATATGTGCATTCGCGTGACCCGGGCGTAGCGTGCCGTAGACAAACAGAGCGTTCATTTTCCCTCACCAGCAAAGCAAAAAGCCTGCTATAAAAGCAGGCTTTTTAAATTTGGCTCCTCTGACTGGACTCGAACCAGTGACATACGGATTAACAGTCCGCCGTTCTACCGACTGAACTACAGAGGAATCGTTGTGGAGGCTTATCTTAGCGGCGAAAAAAGTTTTGTCAAACCTGATCTTAGCGATTAGCGATCGATTGATGATTCTGTCGACAGTTTGTTGTAAATCCACACATCTTTTTATGGAAAATACTTTGCAGGTTTAGCATTTCTCCCCCATCATTTGAAATGGAGTTTCAACTTTCTCGTTAAGGTCCATTTTGAACGTCACTGCCCCCCTACGCCAGGCGATTATGCGCACGCCATGGTATGCAAAGCGTAAAAGCTATCGTGTTCTTTTCTGGCGTGAAATCACCCCCCTTGCCGTGCCTATTTTCCTGGAAAACACCTGCGTTCTGTTGATGGGGGTGCTGAGTACCTTCCTGGTCAGCTGGCTGGGTAAAGAGGCGATGGCCGGTGTCGGGCTGGCGGACAGCTTTAACATGGTGGTTATTTCTTTTTTTGCCGCCATTGACCTCGGGACGACAGTTGTCGTCGCCTTTAGCCTCGGCAAGCTCGATCCTAAACGTGCGCGCGAGGCTGCCCGACAGTCGCTGATGATCATGACCATTTTCTCGATCGTGCTGGCGGCGGTGATCCACTATTTTGGCAGGGAAATTATCGATTTTGTCGCCGGTGAGGCCACAAATGAAGTTAAAGACCTGGCGCTGACCTACCTGGAAATGACGGTCCTGAGTTATCCGGCTGCAGCCATCGCGCTGATTGGCAGCGGCGCGCTGCGCGGCGCGGGCAACACCAAAATTCCGTTGCTGATAAACGGCGGGATGAACATCCTGAATATTATGATCAGCAGCGTGCTGATCTACGGCGTCTTCTCCTGGGACGGGCTCGGGTTCGTGGGTGCCGGGCTGGGGTTAACGATTTCACGTTATATCGGTGCGGCCGCCATTCTCGGGGTGCTGATGGCGGGGATCACGCCGTCACTGCGCCTTACGCTGAAGAGCTATTTCCGCCCCTTTAACTTCGCCATTATCTGGGAAGTGATGGGAATTGGTATTCCCGCCAGTATTGAATCCGTGTTGTTTAACGGGGGCAAGCTGCTGACGCAAATGTTTGTCGCCGGGATGGGGACTGACGTTATCGCCGGTAACTTTATTGCCTTCTCCATCGCCTCCCTGATAAACCTGCCGGGCAATGCCCTCGGTTCGGCGTCGACCATCATCACCGGTAAACGGCTGGGGAAAGGGCAGATAGGGCAGGCGGAACGGCAGTTGCGGCACGTCTTCTGGCTGTCAACCATTGGCCTGACGCTGATCGCCTGGGGAAGCGCCCCCTTTGCCGGGCTTATGGCCTCTTTTTATACCCACGAAGATGATGTCAAAGAGGTCGTTAAGATCCTGATCTGGCTGAACGCGGCCTTTATGCCCATCTGGGCGGCTTCATGGGTTCTGCCTGCCGGGCTGAAAGGGGCACGCGATGCACGCTTCGCGATGTGGGTGTCGATGCTCGGCATGTGGGGTTGCCGCGTGGTGGTGGGTTACACGCTCGGGGTCATGCTTGGCATGGGGGTAGTCGGCGTCTGGCTGGGGATGTTCCTTGACTGGGCGGTGCGTGGGGCGTTGTTCTACTGGCGTATGGTCAGTGGGCGCTGGCTCTGGAAATACCCGCGAATAAAACAGGAACCAACGACCACAGAATCAACAGAATGCCTGACAAATGCGCGAAGTGGAGAATAATTCGGCAAACAGTCAGAAATATGCATTCTGCCTTTGACATCATCGGGGAGCATCGATAATATGCGCCCCGTTCACACGATTCCTCTGTAGTTCAGTCGGTAGAACGGCGGACTGTTAATCCGTATGTCACTGGTTCGAGTCCAGTCAGAGGAGCCAAATTTAAAAAGCCTGCTTTTATAGCAGGCTTTTTGCTTTTCTACGTCCTGAAAAGGTCCGATGCGACGGGCTTACCGCCGGGTCAGGCGAAACCGCCGCCCGGCATCCACCTGATAGTTCTAGTGGTTAACCCCAACCGGCATCGTCGCCTCAAGCAACCATTGCCGCGCGTCACTGTCGACCAACGGTAACAGGGCCTCACGCACCTGCTGATGATACTCATCCAGCCACTGTTTTTCCTGTTCGTTCAACAGCTGTAACTCGACCTGGCTCAGGTCGATCGGGATCAGCGTCAGTGAGGAAAACGTGCAGAATCCCGGACGGCTTTCGACAATCTCCACCTGGTTTTCAATGCGGATCCCATGGCTGTCCGCCAGATAATATCCAGGCTCGATAGTCATGATGGTGCCGGCCACCAGGGGCCACGGGTTAACCTTTTTGGCGAGACGATGCGGGTTCTCATGGATAAGCAACTGATGTCCTACCCCATGCCCTGTCCCGTGATCGTAATCCAGCCCCATTTCCCACAGCGGGCGACGCGCGAAGGCATCAAGCTGATGGCCCTGGCTGCCGGAGGGGAACGGTAAGGTTATCAACGACAGGAACCCTCTCAGTACGGCGGTATAGTGCAACTTCTGCTGTGGCGGCACGCTACCCCATGCCAGCGTACGCGTGGCGTCAGTGGTGCCGTTATGGTACTGACCGCCGGAATCATTAAGGTAAAAATGATGATGACCGATGGGCTTATTGCTGGCTTCGCTTGAGTGATAGTGGCACATCGCCGCATTACTGGAGGAGGCGGAGATGGTGGCAAAACTTTGCTCAATAAATCCAGGCTGCTGTTTACGGAACGCAAGCTGCTGCGCCTGCGCTTCCAGCTCCGTCAGCGGTTTTCCCGCCGCCTCACGCAGGGGGACTTCACGGCTTAGCCAGGCCAGGAAATTCACCCAGGCAGCACCGTCCTGGTGATGACACTCGCGGTACCCGGCAAGTTCGACCGGGTTTTTAGTGGCTTTCATCAGAGTGATGGGATCGGTTCGCCAGACTATTTCGCCCTCTGGCTCAATGGCAAAGCGCAGGGCGACCGGTGCGGAATCGGCATCAACCATCACCCGCTTACCTTGTGACAGGCGCTGGCAGCGTTCGATAAAGGCATCCTGCGGCGCAATCCTGAATGCGCTTCTCACGCTCTCGGGTAGCTCGCTGAGCTTATTGTCGTTAACAAACCACTCCACGCTACCGTCACGGTCAAGAAGGGCAAAGGAGAGGGGAACAGGACTGGATGGAATGTCGGCGCCACGCACGTTCAACAGCCAGGCGATGTTATCCGGCAGAGTCACGGCCAGATAATCGGCATCGTGTGCGGCCAGCACGGCGGCAACGCGCTGACGTTTGGCGAGGCTGCTTTCGCCACTGACCTCCACCGGCATTTCTCGAATACGTCCCGCCGGCGCGGCAGGGCGATCGTGCCATAAGGTATCAAACGGCGACTGACTGAGCGGAACCAGTTCACAGGGTGTTGCAGACAGTTGCCCGAACTCCGTATTGGTCATCAGCAGTGCTTCAAATCCAATACGCATGCCAGACCCGACGTTGGCTGTGAGCCATTCGGCCAGCGGTTCATTGTGCAAATGGTGGATTTCAATTTCATCCATATTGACCTGAAGGCGAGCCTGAACCTGATAGCGGCCATCGACAAACAGCAACGCTGTGTTTTTCAGTATCAGCGCCAGACCTGCGGAGCCATCAAAGCCCGTCAGCCAGGCCAGCTTTTCATCGTACGGCGCGCAATACTCACTCTGCCAGGCATCCGCGCGCGGCACGATCATGCCATCAAGATTGTTTTCCTGTAGCCATCGGCGCAGGGCCGATAAGCGTGATGGGGTGTGCATGGTGATTCCTTGTTCTGGTTAGCGGAATGGCGGCTCGTTGAAGGTACGTAATTTACGGGAATGCAGCCTGTCACCTTCCGCACGCAGCAAATCAATGGCGCGAATGCCGATTTGCAGATGTTCGGAGATTGCCCCTTCATAGAAACGGTTGGCCTGACCCGGAAGCTTAATTTCGCCGTGCAGCGGTTTGTCGGAAACGCACAGCAGCGTGCCGTAAGGGACGCGGAAGCGATATCCCTGTGCGGCGATGGTGGCGCTTTCCATATCAATCGCGACGGCACGGCTGAGGTTGAAACGCAGCGCGGAGGCGGAGTAACGCAGCTCCCAGTTGCGGTCATCCGTCGTCACTACCGTACCGGTACGCAGACGCTGTTTAACCTCTTCACCCGGCATACCGCTCACCTCTTTGGTGGCGTCATACAGCGCACGCTGCACTTCGGCGATGCTCGGGATAGGAATATCCGGTGGAAGCACAGCGTCAAGCACATGGTCATCACGCAGATAGGCGTGGGCCAGCACGTAGTCGCCAATCAGCTGGCTTTCACGCAGGCCGCCGCAGTGTCCAATCATCAGCCACACGTCCGGGCGCAATACCGCCAGATGGTCGCAGATGGTTTTGGCATTTGACGGACCAACCCCGATGTTAATTAAGGTGATCCCCTGGCCGTCAGCGGTGATCAGGTGCCAGGCAGGCATCTGGTGTTTTTTCCACGCGAGGTCGGAGATGGCCTGCTCGGGTGCCTCGGTTTCCGCGGTGATCCAGATCCCGCCGGCGCAGGACAGCGCGATGTAAGGGCTATCCGGGTCGAGGATCTGGCTACAGCCCCAACGGACAAACTCGTCGACATAGCGGGTGTAGTTGGTAAACAGTACAAAGGGCTGGAAATGGTCGACGGGCGTCCCGGTGTAGTGACGCAGGCGCGCCAGAGAGAAATCCACGCGGCGGGCATCAAAGTGCGACAGCGGTGAAAATTCTGCCGGATGGTAGATACCATCCGCCGTCTCATCGCCAATCTGCGACAGCTCGGTGGTCGGGAAATGGCGCGTCAGCCCCGCGCTCATGGAGCGGTCAAGGGTTAATGCCGAACCGTCAATCACATACGGATACGGGATCTCATGCTGTGAGGGTTCAACGGCAATGTGCGCGCCGTAATCCTGATACAACAGCGTGAGTTGCTCTTCAAGATAAGGGCGGAACAGTGCAGGGCGGGTGACGGTGGTGCTGTAGCAGCCGGAGTGGGTAAAGCGTGCGTAGGCGCGCGTTTTCGGCGTGTTAGTCGCGCTGCCGTCCCAGGTGACGGAAAGCGATGGATAAACAAAAAGGCCCTTACTTCTGGCCTTTTCGTCGGGGAGTTTCCCTGTTTCGATATACTCACTGATGGCGCTGCGCAGCGCGTTGACGGACTGTTCATACAGTGCATCGAGTTTTTCCAGTGCCTGAGCCGGGGTCAGGCTGGAGCCCTTATTATTCATCTCTGTCTCCTTGTTCCACAGGTGTGCGACTCTACCCGATAGTATGTCACACGCCTGTGAAACAAAAGTGAGATCAGGTGTGGCTCGTCTCTTTCATCAATAGCGCCGTCGCTGCTGACAGCAGGCAACCGGCCAGCAGATAAAGTGCCACACTATGCCAGTTGCCGCCGGAGAAGGTCACCAGCGCGGCGGCAATAAATGGCGTAAACCCGCCGCCGACCACACTTGCCACCTGATAGCCTACACCCGCGCCGCTGTAGCGATAGCTCGCCCCGAACAGTTCGGTAAACATGGGCTGCTGCACGCAGACCACCATATCGTGGGCGATGTTAGCGAGCATGATGGCAAAGAAGACAATCCAGAAGATCGACTGTGTCTCCAGTGCCATGAAGAACGGCCAGGCGCTGAGGGTGCCAATCAGCGCCCCGGTGATATAGACGCGACGGCGACCAAACCTGTCCGCCAGCCAGGCGAAGCAGGGGATAGTCAGGCAGCTGATCCCGCCGACCAGCAGGCCAATGTTCAGGAACAGCTCGCGGGGCAGACCGAGATTTTGCGTTGAATAATTGAGGGCAAACGCGGTCACGATATACATCGTCAGCAGTTCGCACAGGCGCAGGGCAATAATTTTCAGAAAAGCGCCAGGATGTCGGACAAGCGCTTCCATCACCGGCAGTCGTTTTCTGGCAACGGGCGGTTCTTGCCGCTGTTGTTCGAACTCAGCAGATTCCTCCATGCCGTTGCGGATCCACAGGGCAGCGACAACCAGCACGATGCTGAAGATAAACGGAATGCGCCAGCCCCAGCTCAGGAATTGTTCATCGGTGGTGAAATGGCTCATCAGCGACACCAGCCCGGTGGAGAGCAGCAGACCTACGCCATAGCCCACCTGCACGCCGCTGCTGTAAAACGCTTTCTTGTTCTTCGGGGCACTCTCAACGGATAACAGCGCCGCGCCACCCCATTCGCCGCCTACCGCGAAGCCCTGAATGGCGCGCAGCGTAACCAGCAGCACCGGCGCCCACCAGCCAATGGCGGAAAATGAAGGGAGAACGCCAATCAGCGCGGTGGCGATGCCCATCATCCAGACGGTGAGCATCAGCATGCGTTTGCGACCGAGACGGTCACCGAAGTGGCCGAAGATCACCCCGCCCAGTGGACGAAACAAGAAGCCGACGCCAAAGGTAGCAAACGCGGCGAGCG
This sequence comes from Enterobacter sp. PTB, assembly GCF_051130085.1. Taxonomy (NCBI): domain Bacteria; kingdom Pseudomonadati; phylum Pseudomonadota; class Gammaproteobacteria; order Enterobacterales; family Enterobacteriaceae; genus Enterobacter; species Enterobacter sp. PTB. The sequence goes on along the minus strand of NZ_JBDKEE010000001.1, from coordinate 315,291 downwards.
TACCCATTGCCGGGCTAATCTGGGGGAAGAATTCGCGGTTAAACACCAGCGCGGCAGTAATGCCGTAAAGCAGAAAATCATACCAGTCGACGACGGCACCCGCGAAGCTGCCGAGGGCTGCGCGGCGGGCACGATTGAGGGAAGGTGTCTCCTCGTTGGGATGTGTGGAGGTGAGAGTGGAGTCCATAGTTGTCCTGTCTGCACGTATTTCTAATTATTGGTATAAGAAAAGGTCACTCACATAGCCACCGTCATATAAACGGAACGTATGAGACTACCGCGCCAGGGCGCGTGTGCAAACTGATTTTATTTCCTGATGGGTAATGCAAAGCGGCTACGCTATGCTTAGCAAATCGAGGTGCGACTGAGGAAGGGAATATGTGTCGTATAAATGTGTTGAGTTGTCTTGCTGCATTACTTATCAGCCAGAGCGTTCAGGCGGTAAGTTATCCTTTACCGCCGACAGGCAGTCGGCTGGTGGGCACTTCGCAAACCATTACCGTGCCGGATCACAATACGCTACCGCTCGAAGCGTTTGCCGCGCAATACGGGCAGGGTCTGAGCAATATGCTGGAAGCGAACCCGGGCGTGGATCCTTTTTTGCCTAAATCCGGTACGCGACTGGTGATACCCCAGCAGCTGATTTTGCCTGACACCGTCCGCGAGGGAATTATCGTTAATGCGGCAGAAATGCGCCTCTACTATTACCCACCGGGAAGTAACACTGTTGAAGTGTTACCCATCGGCATTGGTCAGGCCGGGCGCGAAACCCCGCGAAACTGGGTCACAGCGGTAGAACGTAAGCAGGAAGGCCCCACCTGGTCTCCTACGCCGAATACGCGACGCGCCTATGCGGCAGAGGGGAAAACGCTGCCTGCATTCGTGCCCGCCGGGCCCGATAACCCAATGGGACTGTATGCGATTTATATTGGCAGGCTGTATGCCATTCACGGGACAAACTCCAATTTTGGCATCGGACTGCGGGTGAGCCAGGGTTGTATTCGTCTGCGCAATAACGACATTAAATATCTTTTCGATAACGTCCCGGTAGGCACCCGTGTACAGCTTATCGATCAGCCCGTTAAAGTGACGACAGAGCCGGACGGCAGCCGCTGGGTTGAGGTGCATGAACCGCTATCACGGAACCGGGCGGAATTTGAATCGACCCGGAAAGTGCCTTTGCCGATATCTGCCTCGCTGCGAACCGAGCTTGTCAACGAGGGGGCGGGCGCGGAACTGGAACGTCGGTCAGGGATGCCGGTTAAGCTCGGCAACTGAGGGCAATTTTACCTGCCCCAGAAAAGCAAAAAGCCTGCTATAAAAGCAGGCTTTTCAAATTTGGCTCCTCTGACTGGACTCGAACCAGTGACATACGGATTAACAGTCCGCCGTTCTACCGACTGAACTACAGAGGAATCGTGTGAACGGGGCGCATATTATCGACGTCAGCCGGCCTTGTCAAAGGGTGGATCAACGCCTTTTGATCGTTTGCTGACAAAATCAGCAAAATGGCGTTTTTGACGCCGGAATGCACCGTAATGGTGCGCACATACCCCTAATGGGGCAGATCATAAACTGCTGTTTCAGTAATAAAACCGCTGCTTATGATTAGCTTTCCTTATTTTCAGCCGCTTAGCGACAAATCAGACCTCTTCGTAAAACTGGCATTCATATTGCAAAACCCTATCAACAATGAAAAGCCAGTACCGGCACAGCATTTCGAACAGGGGGCAAAATGAACTTAAGACGACTGAAATACTTCGTAAAAATCGTCGATATCGGCAGCCTGACTCAAGCGGCGGAAGTGCTGCATATCGCGCAGCCTGCGCTGAGCCAGCAGGTGGCTACTCTGGAAGGCGAGATGGATCAGCAGCTGTTGATCCGCACCAAACGTGGCGTGACGCCAACGGAAGCAGGCAAAATCCTGTATACCCATGCGCGCACCATCCTTCGCCAGTGCGAACAGGCGCAGCTGGCGGTGAATAACGTGGGCCAGACGCTGAGCGGCCACGTATCCATTGGGCTGGCTCCGGGAACGGCCGCGTCCTCTATTACCATGCCGCTGCTGCAGGCCGTCCGCGCAGAGCTGCCAGAAGTACTGGTTTACCTGCATGAGAACAGCGGTTCTGTGCTAAATGACAAACTTCTTAGCGGCCAGCTGGATATGGCGGTGCTGTACGACCGCTCACCGGTGGCCGGGATCACCAGCCAGCCGCTGCTGAAAGAAGATCTCTACCTTGTGGGCACCCGCGACTGTCCGGGGCAGAGCGTCGATCTGACGGCCGTTGCAGAAATGAATCTTTTCCTGCCGCGTGACTACAGCGCGGTGCGCGTGCGTGTGGATGAAGCGTTCTCCCTGCGCCGCCTGACGGCAAAAATTATCGGTGAAATTGATTCCATCTCCACGCTAACCGCCGCTATAGCCAGCGGTATGGGTGTGACCGTCCTGCCTGAATCCGCAGCACGTTCGCTGTGCAGCGCGGCAAACGGCTGGATGGCGCGCATCACCACGCCTTCGATGAGCTTACCGCTGTCGCTGAATATGTCCGCGCGCGGATCGCTGTCACCTCAGGCGCAGGCGGTAAAAGAGATTCTGATGTCGCTGGTCAGCAAACCGTCTCTGGAGAACCGTGAGCTGCAGCTGGTGAGTTGATATTCCATAAAAGCATAAGATGCTGGTTTTTATTATTTGTTCTGCAGGTCGGCTGACTCTAACAATAGCGTTATGTCAGATGCGCCGGAGTGAATCGTGAATTTCCAGCAACTTAAAATTATCCGTGAGGCGGCCAGGCGGGACTACAACCTGACCGAGGTCGCCAATATGCTTTATACCTCTCAGTCCGGCGTCAGTCGCCATATCCGCGAGCTGGAAGAAGAACTGGGGATAGAGATTTTTATCCGTCGCGGCAAGCGTCTGCTTGGCATGACGGAGCCGGGAAAAGCCTTGCTGACCATCGCTGAGCGGATCCTCAACGAGGCCAGTAATGTTCGTCGCCTGGCGGATCTCTTTACCAATGACGCCTCGGGCGTCCTCACTATCGCCACCACCCACACCCAGGCGCGTTACAGCCTGCCGCCGGTGATTAAAGCCTTCCGTGAACTTTTCCCTGACGTCCGTCTGGAGCTTATCCAGGGCACACCGCAGGAAATTGACGTGCTGTTGCAAAACGGTGGGGCAGATATCGGCATTGCCAGTGAACGCCTGAGCAACGATCCGCTGCTGGTGGCTTTCCCGTGGTTTCGCTGGTACCACAGTCTGTTACTTCCCGTCGACCATCCGCTGAATCAGGTTACGCCCCTGACGCTGGAAGATATCGCGAAATGGCCACTGATTACCTACCGGCAGGGTATTACCGGACGCTCGCGCATTGATGAAGCCTTTAACCGCAAAGGCTTAACACCGGATGTGGTGCTGAGTGCACAGGACTCTGATGTAATCAAAACCTACGTCGAGCTGGGGCTGGGCATTGGTCTGGTGGCGGAACAGTCCGGTGGTGAACGCGAGACGGAGAACCTGGTACGACTGGATACGCGTCATCTCTTTGATGCCAATACCGTATGGCTAGGCCTGAAGCGTGGACAACTGCAGCGCAACTATGTGTGGCGCTTTATCGAACTCTGCAACGCCGGGCTGTCCGTGGAGGAGATTAAACGTCAGGTGATGGAGCCAGAAGAAGTGGCGATTGATTATCAGATTTAAGCCCCTTATAGCACCTGTCGCCGTCGACAAGAAGCGCAAGCCTGCAATTAAAGCAGGCTTTTTTATTGAAACCGTTTAATTTCCTGACCGCTTGTTCTCAATAATACCCTGATGAATAACGATACCTTGTGACGTCATAATATTGCTTTATATTGAAATGTTTCTCATATTTTCCATTGGGTTACATATAAGAATAAAGAAATATGAATCTTTTAGATGAGGATAATATCCCGTGCGGCAAAAAAGGGCTGAAAAGCCCATAACACGCCGAGCGAAGCGTTAGCTAAAAGGGTATTTTTTAAATGCCGCCTGGTTTTCGAAAACGTCGGCTACCGCCTGAATTCTTTTAAAATCCCCGGCGTTAACGACGTGAGGGATCATTGACTGAATAAATGTCCAGATAACCGTATTGGTGACAGCAACCTGATCGGCCACCGCGTTTTCCGGGCGTGCTTCCAGCAGCGCGTTCCATTCCCGACAGGCAGCCAGCAGCTGGACGGTAATACGTTCTATCCACGGATTATGTTGTTTCTCCGCCGGGCGCAGATTGTGTTCGTACACATTTTGCACAGCTTTCTCCGCGGCGGTGAGGATAAAGCCCAGCGTCTGGAGATCGTTCGCCAGTGCATCCTGCGTCACGGGCAGGAGTCTCCGTTCAGGCACGGCCTGAGCCTCAAAATAATTCAGTATAAGAGACGAGTCCATCAGACGTGTTCCATTCTCCAGAACCAGCGTTGGCGCTTTTACCGCAGGGTTAATCCGGGAAAATTCCTCAAATGAGCTGAATACGGACAACGGCTGGCTTTCAAACGCAACGCCATAAAGTTCCAGGGAGACCGCCACGCGGCGTACATAAGGAGAATCCATCATGCCAATCAGCTTTATCATGATTCCAGTTTTCCTGTCTGTGTGAAAAAACGCTTCATTGAAGATGATAAACAGACATTACAATAAATTCGTTATTGCAAATATCATCAGTATCTTACGGCCTGAGTGAGTATTACTGACAGATTGACCGGTTGACCTGCTCCCCGTTGATTAATACACCGCGATGTTAGTAATGTCTTCATAAGCCACATGAGGACATGCCCATGAAGAAGCGTTTTTCCGACGAACAGATCATCAGTATCCTCCGCGAGGCTGAAGCCGGGGTTTCTGCCCGTGAGCTCTGCCGTAAGCACGCCATTTCCGACGCCACCTTTTACACCTGGCGTAAGAGGTATGGCGGTATGGAGGTGCCCGAGGTTGAGCGCCTGAAGTCGCTTGAGGAAGAGAACGCCAGGCTCAAGAAGCTGCTTGCCGAAGCCATGCTGGATAAGGAGGCGCTTCAGGTGGCTCTGGGGCGAAAGTACTGACGACAGGGCAGAAGCGTGAAGCCGTGGTGTTGATGTGTGATGCGACCGGTTTGTCGCAACGTCGTGCCTGCAGGCTTACAGGTTTGTCCCTGTCGACCTGCTGTTATGATGCTCAGCGTCCGGCTGCTGATGCACATTTATCAGGGCGTATTACTGAGCTGGCGCTTGAACGCAGACGTTTTGGTTATCGGCGCATCTGGCAGTTGCTGCGTAGGGAGTGCCTTCACGTCAATCACAAGCGGGTATACCGTATTTACCACCTTAATGGACTGAGCGTAAAACGCAGACGACGCCGTAAAGGGCTTGCGACCGAACGGTTTCCGCTTCTGCGCCCGGATGCGCCGAACCTTATATGGTTGATGGATTTCGTTATGGACGCACTGGCCAACGGTCGCAGGAACAAGTGCCTGACCTGTGTGGATGATTTCACGAAGGAGTGTCTGACGATCACCGCTGCTTTCGGTATTTCAGGCGTTCAGGTCACGCGTATTCTGGACAGCATCGCGCTATTTCGGGGCTATCCGACGACAATAAGAACCGATCAGGGCCTGGAATTTACCTGCCGCGCGCTCGATCAATGGGCCTTTGAGCATGGTGTGGAACTACGGCTTATCCAGCCAGGTAAGCCAACGCAGAACGGATTTATTGAGAGTTTTAACGGACGCTTTCGCGATGAGTGTCTGAATGAACACTGGTTCAGCGATATTCTTCATGCCCGGAAAACGATTAATGGCTGGCGACAGGATTATAACGAGTGTCGGCCACATTCGGCACTGAATTATCAGACGCCATCAGAGTTTGCAACACGGTGGCGAAATGGAAAATGTGAAGGTAAACAAACCGACATTACTAACTGACGGTTGTAGCTAATACTGGGGGCAGGTCACCTGCACCGTAAAACGCCCGACCTGCGGATCGTAATAACGGAACAGGTTATAGTGTAATCCCGTTTCACTGTCGGCATAGCGCAATGGCTGATGAGCGAGGGCTGTTTGAAAATCATCCTCAACAAAAGAATTAAGTTAGAATAATGGCTTTCACGAATGTCATGAAATGATTACAAGTTATTGCCCTCGCGAGACTAACGTCTGTTCATATCCTCAGTTAATTTCTGGTGAAGATGGTGCTGAAAATAGTTTAATACAGCCTGCAACCCTTAAAAATAGTGTGCAGGCTGTCTGGATAAATGTCAGAAATCTAAAAAATCATCATTTTCAAGGTAATAGTTTAAAGCATCAATAAAATCTTGATTACTGGCAGAAGGTTTTTGTTCGATTACTGATAAGATTACATCAGCAAACTGCTCACCAGAATAAATATATGATAAACCTCTGCTAGCCGCATCTTGCGGATAGACTTCTTTATCGTTTTCATCTACCTGTGGATAACCGGAGACAAAATATTCTTTTTCTCCGAATAACTCTCCGTCTGAGCCATAAATGCAAAAATTATCATCTTCGCAACGCGATTTAACCATGATGTCAATTATATCTTTCAATTTCATATGGTTACCTTTAATCGACATACTATCCCCTTTTTATTTAGGTTTAGCTACAAATTTTTCTACCAGTAGGACCATCAAGCTTACCTTGTCGTCCAGGTTTTCCACCACCCCATATATCACGTCCACCTTTACCAGTTGGATGATATAAAGAATGATTAGATCTGTGGTCTGCTCTGTCGACCAGAGTCAGTCTGTTTATATCTTCATGGTGATGCCAGGTTAATCCCGAAGGACTTCTGCTCATATCCCCATCTTTGAGCCAGTCATTTAGTTTTGGATATCTGTTGAGCATATCTTGGCGAAATTCCAGATTCGTCTCCATTTTCTGAACAAAATCCACATTAGCTCTGTTGAACTGGACTGCATCACTGGAATATCGATATTGAGGGTCAAGTGAATAATCATGAAAAATATGATATTCACCATTATTTGGCCTGTTAGCTAACCCCCACGGATCAATCCAACCCAGCGGATTCGGTGCATACTGATAAAGATTCCAGCCTCCCAGTAATCCAATCGGGTCCTGCACCGTAAACCGTCCAACCTTCGGATCGTAATAACGGAACATATTATAGTGTAATCCCGTTTCACTGTCTGCGTACTGCCCGGCATAGCGCAGTGGCTGATGAGCGAGGGCAGTTTGCTGCGTGAATCTGTGGAAGCCTTCCGTCTGTCGTGCAACCTCACCAAAACTCCCGTAATGACCGCTCCACCGGAGTTGTCCCTGTTCATCAGTGATATCGAGCGGTGCACCGTTCAGATCGGTTGTGAACCAGAGAACCTCTCCGCTGGTTTCGTCACGCAAATGGTCAATACGCGCCAGCGGGCTGTATGTTTCGTTCGGGTCGTAAACATATGTCTGACATTGTCCGTTCTGCTGCTGTTCCTGCAACAGCCGGTATCCCTGCCACAGAAAGCGGGTCTTTGTGGTGCCGTGTGGCATGGTGACCGTTTTGCGTGTGCGGCGGCCCAGGGCGTCATAATGGTAGCGGGCGGTAAAATTGCCTTCTGGTCCATTGCCCCCGGCCCGTATCAGGCGGTTTTCCGCGTCGTATACATAATGCTGTTCATACAGACCACTTCGGCGAAAGACCAGGTTACCCCACCAGTCGTATTTCATAAACAGGTTCTGCCAGTGCGTGAGGCGGTTATCCCTCAGCGACAGGGCAGGAAGGTCATCATCCGGCAGCAGGTTATCCGCAGCGTCGTACCGGAACCTCCTGTTACTGAGGTCCGGACGGGCTTCGTAGTGCCTGAGAAAACGGCCTTCCTCATCATAGCCGTAAATTGTGTTGCCACGCAGGGTGTCACTGACGTCTGACAATTCTCCACGCCCGGTGTAGTTGAAGGCGCGTTCGAAGATTGTCTGTTCCGGCAGGTCGGGTGAGAAACTGCGCTGCCCGGTACGTCTGCCGAGACTGTCATACCGGCGGGTCTGTTCACGGGTTCCCTGAGTGCGGGCCACCTCCCTGTGAAGGCGGTCGCGTCTAAATTCAGAGATGATTTGCTGACCGAACCGGATGGCACTGACGTGTCCGGAACCAATTGTGCTTGGCGGTGAGGTGGCAAAGTATCTGGGGGCTGGATATTAATCATGATTTGTTAATTGGTTTTCTACTGACTTTCGCCAGCTCGACAGATGTACAACGAAAAACCTGGTTAAGTAACGGGGTCAGAGCCAGAGAAAATGAAAGTCTGAGAAAAGAGCAAAGAAATAAAAATTATATCAAAATGCTCATGAAAAAGACGATATTAAGTTATATCATGAATCGGGAAGTGTTATTCAGCCTGATACAATGACAAAAAATACTGAAAAGGGAAAGGCAATGCAGCTTAATAACACTTTTTCCGCAATGCTCGAAAAGAAACTGACAGAGAAGAAAAATAAAAATGAATGAAATTAATTTGGAAGGTAGAGAAAGCAATGATGAGGTCATTGCGGCAGCAACAGATCATATGGCTTTTTTTCTGTTCTCCATTCTCTCAGGTTGTTATCCGGAGATTGCGACATCTGAATTTGAAAACATCTTCAATGATGAGTTTAAGTTTGATATTGAAAGTTTTATTAAAAATTACAGGAAAAACGATGGAAACATAATGACGATGTCGGGTAAAGATATCGCTCAGATATATTCAAATCAGCGGTTTCATGAAAAGTTGTCCAGAGCACTCGAACAGTGTAAAAAAGATAAGACAGCTTTAACTGCTATGAATCAAGTAAAGGCTTTTCAGATATAACGCTGAACTGACTAAAACTTGTTTTGGTCTGTGAAGGGTTGGACAAACCCACCGGGTGCGGCAGGAATTAAATTTAATATTCAGTATTAACATTTTTTGCTTGAATGTCATTGCTGGATTTTATTATTAATTTTTCTTTACCATTTAGCCCCTTATAGAGGGGCCTTCCCGTTATCATTATTCTAATGATTTTTATTAGTTGCGAAATCAAACGGTCTTACTATAGAATTCTTATTTGCATCGAGAAAATCAGCCCACCATTGTAACATTAAGCGGCGCTGTTCAAGATGTTTGGCCTTATGTGTGTAGGCTGCACGGACATTGTTCTTTTCCATATGGCTCATTTGAAGTTCAACAACATCTTCTGACCAGATACCTGATTCAATCAGAGCACTACAAGCTAGGGTACGGAAACCATGACCGCACAAGTCGGTTTTGGTTTTATAGCCCATTTTACGTAGCGCCTTGTTGATTGTGTTTTCACTCATAGGCTTCATCGCGTCATAACAGCCCGTAAAGATAAAATCGTTATCATTGTTTACGCCATAAGTCAGCGTCTTTATCTCTTCAATAATGATTAGAGCCTGATTACACAGTGGCACGTAATGTTTCCTTCGCATTTTAGCACCACGAGCAGAATGCTTAATGCCCTCAATTGCTTCACGCTGTTCCGGGATGACCCAAAGCCCACCCTTAAAATCGATTTCTGACCATCTGGCGAATCGTAGTTCACTGGAACGCACAAACGTCAGGGGATTGAGCTTGATCGCCAGTAACGTGAGCCTGCTAAGTCCCTGATAACCATCAATACGTTCCAGAAGTGCTGGTATATCTTCCAGTTCAATTGCAGGTCGATGTTCTGTCTGTGGCTTCTGTACTGCACCTTCCAGATCATAGGCAGGATTGAAGCGGATTATCTTTTGCTGAACAGCATATCGTAGGATAGCGGTAGCGTACTGTTTTACACGCATAGCGATTTCAAGATAACCGAGTGTTTCAATCTTCTTGATTGGAACCAAAAGATCACCCGTATCTAACTCACCTATATCTTTGTTACCGATATCAGGAAACAGGTAAGTTTCAAGACGAGTCCAGACTGAGCGCTGATAATCTTCTGACCAGTTAGTTTTGGTTGCAAACCAGCTTTTTGCAACGGTTTTAAAAGCGCGGGTATTGTTACGCTTTTCCATCGTGGTTTTGTTGTCAGCCTGTTTTTTAGCGCTGGGATCAACTCCTGATGCTAAAAGCTTTTTGTCTTCGTCGCGGCGTTGCCTTGCGTCTGCCAGAGAAACGGCAGGGTAGACACCTATGGAAAACACCTTTTGTTTCGCTTCAAAGCGATAACCCAACTGCCAGTACTTTGAACCGTTAGGATGTACCAGAAGGTAGAGGCCGAACCCACCAGTGAGCTTAACGGGCTTTTAAGCGGGTTTAGCATTTTTTACTTTAGTATCAGTAAGTGGCATGGCGGTTACCCCTGGATGCTGGTAAAAGAAAAACCGAACCAGCTTTACCAGCAAAAGGGTGTAGCTTCGAGTGTTTTTTACTAGACGTGAGTAGACAAGCTAGAAGGATTAACCAATTGATAGAAAGCAAAAAACCAGACGTCAGTAGACATCTGGTTTCTTTAAATTGGCTCCTCTGACTGGACTCGAACCAGTGACATACGGATTAACAGTCCGCCGTTCTACCGACTGAACTACAGAGGAATCGTGTGAACGAGGCGCATAGTATCGACCTCAGTTCGTCTTGTCAAAGGGGGAAAACGCACTTTTCGTTCGTTTGCCGACAATTTCAGCAAATCGCTGATTTTATAGCAAATTTGTGCTGAAATTACACAGCAAATTGCGCCGCCCGCAGGCGGCGCGCAGGATTAGAACAGTACGGAGTAGTTCAGACCAAACGTACGGCCACGGCCTTTATAAGTATACAGACCTGGTGCACCGTAGGTTGGGCTATACAGCCCCGGCGCACGCTGACCCCAGGCGGTGGTGTAGTCTTTGTCCAGCACGTTTTCCACGCTGAAGCTCACTTTACCCACCGGCAGGTCGTAGCTGCCCAGGAAGTCGACCGTGTTATAGCCATCGATCTTCTTACCGTCGGCATCTGACACGTCAAAGGTCTGCGTACTCTGCACGCGCAGGGTCCAGTCGCCCGGTGCCCAGTTGACCCAGGCGCTGGCTTTCGACGGGCTGGCGCTGTCTACCGTCAGCTTCTCCCATTTACCGTTTTCGCGGGTTTCAGACTTAATGGCGTTAAAGTTCGCGCCGGTGCTCCAGTCGCTGTCGGTGAAGAAATAGTCCACCTGGCCTTCAATCCCGTAGATACGACGTTTGTCGTCTTCCAGGTTGATGGTCATGTCCGTTTTGTTGATGGTGATGGTTTTGTCCGAGAGCGAGTAATACGCCGCAACCTGCGTGCGCAGGTTGTCGCCGGTGTAGCGCCATCCCAGCTCATACGCGTTAACCTTAATGCCGTCCAGCGTCGAGTCGTTCACGTTCACGCTGTTCAGCAGGCGATAGTGCCCGTCGACAAGCTGGTAGGTACCGGAGCCGTAGTACTTCGCCAGGTCCGGAATTTCGAAGCCCTGGGAGAAGTTAAACCACAGCTGCTGCTGTTCGGTCAGGCGGCCAAGGATCCCGGCGTTGAACAGGAAGTTGTTGTAATTGGTTTTCCCGCCCGGTACCGCATCAGCCGATGTGGCTTTCCCGTTAGCGATGGCCTGTTGCTGGGTATAACCTACGAAGTCATCCACCTTGTTTTCGGTGTACTGATAGCGCACGCCGCCGCTCAGGGTAATGGCATCAATGTCGTAGCTGGCCTGCAGGAACGGGGCGAGGTTGGTAATGCTGTAACCCGGGTAACGGCCCACGTTATAGGCGTTCTCCAGATCCATACCGCCGCTTGCTGCCGCTTTGTCCAGATTGAAGAACTGCTGGTTAGCGTCGAAGGTTTCGTGGTCAGCATCCACACCCCAGGTCAGCGTTAAATCATCCATCGGTTTGCTGTTCAGCGTCAGCTTGCCGCCGTAAAAATCGGTTTTCTGCTGCGACGCACCGATGCTGCTCACCACGCCTTTGGTCAGTGTCGGGAACGGGTAGTAGGTCAGGCTTTCGTCACGATAGTAAATCTGTGCGACCAGATCCTGGCCCCAGAAATCGGTGTTGGAGTACTGCAGGTTAATCAGATGCCGCTCTGTGCCCGGCAGGCGGTCAGAGTTCAGGTTGCCTTTATTGTAGGCTTTGGCATCACCCGTAACCGCGGAGAAGTTTTCCCCAAGGAACAGGCCGTGCTTCCCGTCGGACTCGCTCTTGTAGTATTGAGTCGTAAGCTGCAGCTGCTGGTGATCGTCGATGTTGAGGGTGCCTGTTCCCATCACATCCAGACGGTCGGAATACTGTAATCCGGTCTGGGTGTTATCAATAATCACCTCGTTGCCTTTGCCGTCGTACCAGCCGCCGTAGCGCTGATACGATACTGACAACCGGCCAGAGGCATTGTCGTTGCCGCCGCTCACCGCGGCTGACACGTTCTCATCGTGATCGTTATGGCTGTTAAAGCCACTCTTTGCTCCGGTCTGGAACTCCACTTCGGTATCAGGCTGGCCTTTTTTGGTGACGATGTTCACCAGGCCGCCGGTACTGCCGCCGCCGTAGAGGGACGTGGCGCCGGAGATCACTTCGATACGGTCAATGTTGAACGGATCGATGGAGTCGAGCTGGCGGCTGTCGCTGCGGGAGGAGTTAAGACGCACGCCATCCACCATCACCATCATGGAACGACCGCGCAGGTTCATACCGTAGTTGGTGCGGCCCTGGCTGCTGACGTCCATGCCCGGGATCAACTGCGCCAGGACTTCTTTAATCTCTTTTCCACCCTGAACCTGCTGTTCAATCTCAGCACGCTCAATAACCCAGGTAGTCTGCGCCATCTCCGCCACGCTGCGGTGCGCGCGGCTGGCGGAGACAACAATATTTTCTTCCTTTTGTTCTTCCGCCCACGCAGAGGTAGAAAGCATTGCAAGCAAGCAAGGATTTAAAACCCAAAGATGAGAACGTTTCATTGTTATGTAGTTCCTGAATGTGTGTGTCAGTACTCGGTGGTTCTTGCTAAAGATTGATAAACCTGGCTGCTGTCCGGGCGGGGAGTGCTACGCCAGTGGATCACGCCAGGGGTGGTGGCCAGCTCAAACGGCTCGTCGTCGTGCGCGCGATTCAGAATTCGCGCGGCGCGCCAGGCCATCAGGCTGAGCTGGGGTTCGGCAATGCCAAGACGGTGCATCCCGGCATTCACGGCGAACAGGCGGTTGCTCTGCGGACCGTCCCATTCAAGGGTGAAATCATTGTTGATGCAGAAGGTTTCGTCGGCGTCCAGACGCAGGCGATGGGAGAGCGGTGCCAGAAACGCAGGCTGCACGGTGCGATAGCCGGTCGCGAAAATCACCACGTCGGTATCGAGTTGTTCACGGCCGCCGTCAAGGTGATGCTGTAACGTCAGGCGCTTACCGTTCTCCTGCTGCGCGATCGCGGTGACCGAGCGAGAGGGCAGGAGGTGTGCCCACGGTTTTTCCCGAAGCACTTCGAAGCGGTGATACATGGCGCGATAAATCGCCAGCAGAGACTCCGTGGTGATGCCGTCGGAGGTCATCTTCTGCTCGTGCAGCATCTGACGACGCGCCTCTTCGCCAAGCGTGGAGAAGCTGTCTACATATTCCGGTGTGAAATACTCGTTGGCGAAAGCCGCTTCATCCAGCGCGTTATAATTGTTGCGTCGGGAAACCCAGTTCAGGCTCAGTGGCTGACCCCACTCCCCGCGGAAGATATTCAGAAACAGATCTGCACCACTCTGACCTCCGCCGACGACGGTGACGCGCTTGCCCGCTAAGTCCGGCGTGCGCAGCATCATCTCGCTGGCGTGGAAGCAGCTGTCATCCTGCGCCGGAGCGCAGTCAGGCAGGTTAATCTGTTTGCCAATTCCCACGCAGACGTGACGCGCCAGGAAGCGCTCGCGCTGAGTCACCACGTCGAACAGACCGTTTTTTTCATCAAAACTGACCTGCTGTACCTGCTGGCTGAAGGACAGGTTGGTGAGATTTTCCGCGGCCCAGCACAGGTAATCGGCAAACTCTTCGCGAGAGACGGTACGCTGCTCGGTGGTCAAAAAACGATAGAACTTTTTACGCTGCACCAGATAGTTAAGAAAACTGTGGCGATTGGTGGGCTCCACGGCGCTCACCAGATCTTTCAGGAAGCTGGTTTGCATATGGCAGTCCGGCACCATCATGCCAGGGTGCCAGGAGAAATGCGGCTTACGTTCAAGAAACAGCGAACTAAAACCGTCCAGTCCTTCAGCCAGTGCGGCGATGCTGAGGTTAAACGGGCCAATACCAATGCCGATGAAATCATACGTTTTCATTGCGCTGACTCCTGGGAGACCAGAAAAAGAGGGTTATCAAGATCGGTGACATAGTTCGGCAACATGCGGCTGCCGCCGTCGTGTTCGGAGAAGGTCAGTTTGACCGGGTTGAGGATCACGCGAATAATTTGCGGCTTAAACAGATCAAACTTCGCAAAGCGTTCGGCGAGATCGGGATGCGCGGCCATATAGCGGCGCAATACCTCGGCCAGGATCTGGTAGAAACGGGTTTCGCTGACGCCGCTTTGCAGGGTAAGGCGTGAAATAAACCGCAGCACCGTGACAAAATTACCGGTTTGCAGATCGTGAATGATGTAATCCGCACTCAGGCGCGCCGTGACGGACTTCACCTGTTCAGGCAGGCTTGCTGCCTGCGGGAAATCTTCATCCACCAGGCGCATGTCCCCCTGGAAATCTTTCAGCAGGATGCGTTGCGGGATGGCGTCTTTCATCACCAGCGTCACGTTCTGGCCGTGGGCGATAAGCGCCACGCCGTAGCGGCAGAGCAGGTGATAGAAGGGGATGACCGTCGCGTCAAAGAGCTTTTCCAGCCAGGCTTCAGCGGTCAAACCGGATTGGGCGATCCATGCGTCAATCAAGGGGCGTCCGGCGTTATCGCTCTCCATCAACGCAGCCATCAGCACCGCTTCTTCACCCTGCTGAAGATAACAGGACGGATTTTCGCGCCAGATAACCCCCAGCATCTCCTGATAGCGGTAAGGCGCTTTCGGCAGCGCGGCGTAACCCGGGTGGGAAAGATACCCGGCCGCGGGCTCGCCAAGCACCTGCGCGCCACAGCGAATAAGCGTGGCATCGCTGGCGAACTGCTGCTGTAACCAGCGTGAGGCCAGCGGGCCAGCGGCAATGTACTTACCCGGAATACCGCGATAGCAGGAGGTGTTGTAAATGGTCAGCGGCAGCTTGATGTCAAACGGCACACGGCGGCTGGCATTGGTGAGGGTACGCAACGATTGTTGCGCCAGGTACTCGTCGCCAAACTCGCCCAGCGCAACCATTTCGCCGCGCGCGAGTTGCGCCAGGAAATGGACAGCAATCTTTTGTTGCCACTGCCACGGATGCAGCGGCACGGGCAGCCAGTTATCATCAAGATCCAGCGCCTGCCAGCGGGCATCAAACCGGGCGCGCTCGGCGTTATCCATGGCGCTCGCCAGCAGGGTATTGATATCGCAATCAACATCGCTGCTCCAGACCAGGTGCGCACGTTGCACGGCGACCCAGTGCAGGCGAAAACGGCCACGGTATTCCGGAGCATACTGGCGTAGCGCATCCAGCCCCCAGCCGCGGCGTCCCTTGTTAAAGATAAACTTAGGATGGCCGCTCATCAGGCACTGTAATTCGTCCGGGTCGAGATGAATGAGCGCATCAGCATCCAGCGTTTCGCGCGCCTGTAACAGCTGAATATCACCCCGCAGCGTGGCATAGAGATCTTCCAGATGCTCCGCGGTCTGCGCGTCGCTCATCTCCAGTACCGTAGCAAGCTGCAGCAGTGCAGTTTCTGCGTCCACTGCCTTACCGCTGACGGTGGTCAGGCTCGCGGGGTCGATATGCAGCCAGCCCCAGATCCCGCGCGTGGCCTGGAACTGCCAGGTCTCCGCGCCCATGGTGATTTGCCAGCGATTGTCTGCCAGCTGCCGGGCGCTCAGGGTGCGTTCATATTCCAGTTCGGCGAGGATCTTCGCCACCATGTCGCGGTTCACTTTCTGCCAGTACACGTTCACAGTCCCACCTCGCTGAAGAAGCGGTGACGCTGGTTCATGATGAGGCGCGAGCGTTTATGCGGGAAGTCGAACTCTTTCACGGTTTCGAAACCGGCAGACGAAAGATGGCGGAACAGGCGCTGGTTGTCGAAACGCGGCTCGGCAACGATGCGTGTTGTGCGTGGCTCATCCAGCCACAGATAATGGCTCAGACCGCGCAGCCAGCTGCGGATATACTGCGCGCCGCGCCAGTTTTCTTCCCCAACCAGCATGTGCAGGCCGCGGTCAAACGGCTGCCAGCGATAGTGACGGCCAATACGGTCTTCCGCCGCCCAGTAAATTTCAAAGTAGCCGAACGGCTGGTCATCAAAGCAGCCGATAAGCGGATAACAATAGGTCGAGTCGAGCTGACGGTGCAGGTAATTTTCCTGCTCCGCCTGCGGGCCGGCCATCTCCCAGAAGGCGTTAACGCGTGGGGTGTTCATCCAGCGGGTGAAACGTTCGCCGTCCTGCGCCACATCGGCCACGCGGAAACTCAGGATGCGTTTAATCTGCGGGTCGTAACGGCGATAGACTTCACCTTGCGGGCGGTGAGGGCGCAGCGGGAAGTAAAGCTGACGGCTTTCATCGAACTGCATGCCGCCGTGGTTCTGGGGCCGTTCTCCCTGCAGCCACAGGGGTAACTGCCAGAACGTTTCGCGCGCCAGATAATCTCCGCTGGCAAGCGTAAACAGCGCCTGCGCCTGCGGTTCATCCTGCCAGGCGGACCAGGGGAGCGTGACGCCGGTCAGTGCCGGTGCGGCGATAAACAGCTGATCCAGCGCGTCGACTAACCAGCCTTCCGGGATACCACCCACGCGCTCAAGCACTGCGCTGCCGTCGAGACCTAACGTCAGGGGGAGAGTGTTCTCCGTTGCGGTGCAGCGAAAGCCATAGCCAGAATGGACGATATTCGCGTTTGCCATCACGCCTTCTCCTTGTAAAACGGGTTGCTAAAGTCGAAATAGATCACTGCCGGATCGGCGATGGTGTTTTCGTTGCGATCGTGCAGATAGCAGAAAAAGTTGCCTTTACAGTTCCAGGTTGGGCTGTCGAGCACGTAGTCGAGGCAGCGGGTCTGTTTCGCTGTTTTGCGTAATTCGACCAGTGCGTCACGCACCTGCGCCATCAGGCTCTCTTCGCTGTCGAAACCGGCGGCGGCGAGGGCGGCAGTCACGGCAAGCGTTGAGTTCAGCAGCAGGTAGTAGGGGAAGTAGCGCAGCAGCTGGCTTTCGCCAAAACGGTTTTC
This sequence comes from Enterobacter sp. PTB, assembly GCF_051130085.1. Lineage (NCBI taxonomy): Bacteria > Pseudomonadati > Pseudomonadota > Gammaproteobacteria > Enterobacterales > Enterobacteriaceae > Enterobacter > Enterobacter sp. PTB. Next base: position 298,073 of record NZ_JBDKEE010000001.1, on the reverse strand, counting down.
CACATCATGTTCACCCGCCTCTTTTAGCCATTCATCGGCCCCTTCAGTCCAGGCGCTGCCCTGACAATCGCGGTAGATCAGCCCGACGGGGAAATCCTGCTGCATCTCAACGAGGATATTTTGCTGGTGCGCCAGCAGAACCAGGCCGTAATCCGCTTCCGCGCTAAACAGCGGAAGTAAGACGCGATCGCAATACGCCTGCACCCAGCAGCGCGCAGCCTCGGCAAGGGGTAAATCCAGGCGCTGGCTCAGACGACGTACCGCCGCAACCAGCAGACTGTCACCTCCGTCCGGTGCCGCCTGCGTCAGACTCACCAGTACGTTGGTCTGGTTGTCTGGCGTCCCGAACAGCAGGTTCACGCGAAGGGCCATCAGGCTCTCTTCCTGGATGACGCCATTTTCATCACGCAGCCCCGCCCAGCCGTCTTCCTGCATAACTCGCAGGGTCGGGTAGCGTGCCTGTAAGGTCTGCCAGCGCGCTGTCTTAGCCAGACGCGCCAGGCGCATACCGCGTTTAACCTCTTTCACTGACAGCGTGCGCACGGAGTTGGTCAGGCGCACGCTGAGGGAAAACTTGATCATGTCGCTGTTGGTTTCGCTGTACAGCGAGCGCGAGGAGCTGGTGGGCAGCCACTGCGCGCCCGCTTCGCCCAAATCCTGCAGGTCGCCGTTAGCCACAAGACGCTGGCACCAGGCCTGACCCAGCAGATGCTCGGCCTGCCACGGATGCATCGGCAGCAGCCAGCAGGTATCGGTGAAGTGACCGAGGAGCTCAGGGGCACTCTGCGCTGCGAAGCGCAGCAGGCGTTCGCGAAGAGAGACGGCCAGGCTGTCGCCGGCAATCAATTCACGCTTAACCGCAAACCAGCGCAGCGGGAAGCGGGAGGCAAAATCAGGCAAATAGCGGCGCGCTTCACTTTCGTTAAACGGCTCGTGAGATTTGGGGGCCGGGTGAAACGCATGCCCCACCAGCAGCGCCTGTTCTGCTTGCGCAAAATTCAGCGGTTTGTCACGCAGGTTTGCCCAGTTGTGGCGCAAATCGATGGCCTGCCAGGTGTGGGCATGGCTTTCAAGGGCGCGTTGCTTAAAGCGAGCCAGCGTTTCGGTGTCGAGTGAGCCTTTAACTGAAGGTTTTTCCAGAATTAAGTCAATCAGTTGCGTGAAAGTGACGGCGTCACCGCTATCGCTATCGCGCTGGATAAGCATCGCCGGAAAGTGATACTGATGATGCTGAGTCGGTGAGAAATAGCGTACCGGAACCCGAATGGCCTGGGTTGAAGAGAGCGGAATATGAATCTGCGATAGCTCAGCCGCAACGGTAGCGGGGAGATAGCGCCAGTCCTTCGTTTCACGCAACAGGGCGTTCAAAAAACACTGGGCCGCAACGTCTGTACCGGCGGAGCGGGGCAGAGTACGCATAGGTGTACCTCATTCCATGATTGATAATAATTATCGTTATGATATGCATTCTGTTTACAGTCGCAACTATTTTTGCAATATTTGTTTTCATAAACTTCATGATTTCCACACATTTATTGACACTATGTTCACATTCTCATGCGCACTTACCCTGAAACACTGACGGAAAACCTCACCCCGAAAGCGAACTGGCCACTGGCGTTATGCGCCGGATTGTTAGGTATTGGGCAAAACGGTTTGCTGGTCATGCTGCCGCAACTGGTCACCCTGACCGGGTTATCGCTCTCCGTCTGGGCGGGGCTGTTAATGTTCGGCTCCATGCTCTTTTTACCCGCATCGCCCTGGTGGGGGCGTCAGAGCGAGCGACACGGCTGCAAGGTCGTGATGCTGGCCTCGCTAAGTGGCTATCTTGCAAGTTTCGCTGTGATGGCGCTGGTGGTCTGGGCGATGGCAAGCGGGATGATGAGTGCTGTCTGGGGGCTGGCGGGCCTGATCCTCTCGCGTACGCTGTACGGCCTGACCGTCTCAGGGCTGGTGCCCGCGGCTCAGACATGGGCCATTCAGCGCGCGGGTCTGGATAAACGCATGGCCGCGCTGGCGACCATAAGCTCCGGCCTCAGTTGCGGTCGTCTGCTGGGGCCGCCGCTGGCGGCGATGATGCTCAGCGTCAATCCGGTGGCTCCCCTCTGGTTGATGGCGATTGCACCGTTTATCGCTCTCCTGCTGGTCCTTCGAGAGGTCGCCGATCCGCCGCTGCCGCCGGTCGCGCATCAGGCGACGCGTGTGCAGGTTTCAATGCTGCCGTACCTTGTGCTGGCGTTGCTTCTGGCCGCACTGGTGAGCCTGATGCAGCTTGGCCTGTCACCGCATCTCAGCCCTCTGCTGGACGGTAACCCGCGAGAGGTGAGTCATCATGTCGCGCTGCTGCTGAGCCTGGCCGCGCTGGCAACGCTCGCTGCACAATTTCTGGTGGTCCGTCCGCAGCATTTCAGCCCGGTGACATTGCTCTGCCTGGCCGCGGTACTGATGGTGACGGGACTGGGGCTAATGTGTATTGCCGGTCTGGTGTTGTTCTACGTGGGGATTGTCATGACATCGCTGGGAGCCGCCATGGCGACGCCGGGATACCAGCTGCTGCTGAATGAACGGCTGACCACCGGAAAAGGGGCGGGAGTTATTGCCACCAGCCACACGCTGGGCTACGGCCTGAGTGCGCTGCTGGTGCCTGTCGTCACGCGTTTATTCGGCGAGGTATTTTTAACGCAGGCCGCCTGGGTGATGGCGCTGATGTTTCTGGTGATGAGCCTATGGGTACGGGCGGTCAATCGTACCCATGTCGACCCGTCTTAATGGAGCTGGTGAGATGAATTGCCGGCAGGATCCTCATTTTGCCGCAGACGCAGCAGAGGGTCTTGCTGATAAAACTGACAGAACCGTTGCCACAGGGCCGGGAAACGGGGTGCGAAAAGCTCAGGCGCGCTAAAGAAATATTCTGACAGCACCGCAAAGCACTCCGCAGGATCGGTTGCCGCATAGGCATCGATGCTGGCGGCACTTTCGCCCACCAGATCTATCTCATCCTGGATATTATCCATTGCCGCATGCAGATCGTGTTCCCAACCTGCAACCTCACGAAGCGGGATCAGCGGTACACCGCTGGCACGATCCCCGTTGCGGGTATCCAGCTTATGCGCCACTTCGTGAATGATCAGGTTAAAGCCTGATGCGTCGAAGGAGTCCTGAATATCAAGCCAGTTCAGGATGATCGGTCCTTGCTGCCAGCTTTGCCCGGACTGCACCACCCGCTGGTTATGCACCAGGCCGAAATCGTCCTGCCATTCATCGTCCACCACAAACGGTGCGGGGTAAATGAGTACTTCATGGAAGCCATCCAGCCATTCAATACCGAGTTCCAGTACCGGCAGACAGAAAAGCAGGGCGATACGCGCGTTTTTCAGGGGATCCAGCTCGAAGCCCTGCAGCGGAACCAGACGTTTTTGCTGCAAAAAGCGATCCGCCAGTTGAACCAGTTTTGATTGTTCATCCGGCTGAAGATTAGCCAGAACAGGGATCGCCAGCGCTTCATCCCACGGCAGCGCCATATTTCGGCCAGCGTCATTCGTTTTCCAGGGCCACTTAATCATCGCTTTGCTCGCAAACTCGTCACTTGAACAAAAGGGGAAGGTAAGGTTCTGTTAAAATGCCAGACATTCGGTCATTGCTTCAATTCCAGCCTGGATAAACTATCACTTCGTACGTAACGGTGGATAGCGGTTTGCTGGTATCACCTTCATTTTGTGAACTCAGTCGAAGCCTAATCTTATGACACTTACCCCATTATGGTCAGCGTGAAAACCAACTCCTTAAGGGATTTCGGTGCTTCACCGGTTGCGGCTGGACAATAAGCCGCTATTATTTTTGACTTTCGTTCGTATTGCCAGACAGGACATTCAGACGCTATGCCCGTAAATTTTGACCTTAACGATCTTTATGCTTTCAGAGCGTTAGTGGAATACGGCAACTTTCGGGTTGCTGCTGAATCTATCTGTTTGTCCCCGTCAGCACTGAGCCGCAGGATTGAAAAACTGGAGGCGGCGCTGGGAGCGAAGCTGTTTGACCGGACCACCCGCCACGTGGCTCTGACACTGTACGGGCAGAACTTTGCTGAACGTTCAGCGCAGTTGCTCGATAACGTTGAGTCCATGCTGGCTGATATTGATAAAGTGAGTGAAGAGCGGACCGGGCTGATTACCGTCGCTACGGTACCGTCTGCGGCCTATTACTTTATGCCGGATGTTATTCGTCGCTTTCAGTCCCGTTATCCGCGTGTCCGGATTAAGCTCATCGACAGTAGCGCGGGGAATGTCATTGACGCGGTTGCCCGTAGCCAGGCGGATTTCGGGATCTGTTTCGCCGGGAGTTTGCCCTCTGAAATCGAGTTTTTCCCCCTTGTAGAAGATAGCTATGTCGCCGCGTGCAGGCGCGATCATCCGCTGGCAAAAAAGACTCACCTGACGTGGCAGGCGTTTTATCAGCAGGACTATATCATCCTCGACAAAACGTCAGGCAATCGTAACCTGCTCGACCGGATGCTGGGGGATATCGTGCCTGAGCGTCCCAGCGTTTGCGAAACGCGCCATGTGACCACGATGCTCGGTATGGTAGAGGCTGGCATCGGCATTGCTGCCGTGCCCGCTATGTCGATGCCGACGTCAGAGCACTCGCTACTGACGTCTGTCCCGCTCGTGGCACCGGAGGTGAAACGCACTGTGGGGCTGATTCGACGCCGGGGGCGCATCCAGTCTTACATTGCGGCTGAACTGGAAAAACACATTACTGAGCAGTACCGCGGGACGTGACGGGGCTCATCCCCGTGTCGCGAATCACGGCGCTGGACTGTGTCGAGGAAAGGTAATCCAGCAGCGCTTTCCCTTCGCCAGGATGGTCGGCGTGGCGGGTCACGGCGCCAGCAAAGCGGGTGATGTATTGCAGGTTGTCCGGGAGTTTGCCAACAAACGTCACCCCTGGAATCGGCAGCAGTTCGCTGACCTGCTGGAAACCTACCGCGTATTTCCCTTTCGCCACTTCTTCGGCGACGGGGATGCGCTCAACCTTCGTTGCTTTACCCATCGCCTCTTTTTCAATCCCCAGCGTTTTGAACAGCGTCTGGCTGACGTATCTGCCGCTGGCGCTGTCGGAGTAGGCGATGGACTCCGCCTGAAGCAGCGTATGGCGAAGTTTTGCCTCGTTACTGATATCCGGGACGTCTGCGCCTTTTTTTACCACCATACCGACAGGGGAGTCCGCAAGTTCCGTGCGCGAGCCAGGCTGAGTCAGGTTGTCCTTTTCAAGTGTTGCCAGCGCATCGCCCACCATGATCACCACGTCGGCTTTTTCCCCACGCGCAAGCCGGTTAGGAATTGCCTGCGGAGTCGTTCCCATAGACGGGCCGGGAATGAGCACAATGTTATCTCCGGTCTGGCGTTCATATTCCGGTGCCAGCTTTTCAAGGGCGGCTTTGAAACCGCCTGAGATCATGACCGTCACCTCTTTCGCTGAGGCACTAAAGCTCAGGACGGTCAGTATCAACGCGCTGGTGGTCAGTCGAGGAATCAGTCTCATGCCGCCCCCTCTGATTTCACGGTATTTTGCAGCGTCACTGCACGACGACGGTACAGGTAGAGCGTTGCCAGCAGGGCGCATACCGCGGCGAAACTCATCCAGTAGCCGGGAGAGGCTTTATCCCCGGTATATTCAATCAGCGCGGTAGACATTACCGGCGTGAACCCCCCAAATACCGCCGTTGCCAGACTGTAGGCCAGAGAGAAACCCGCCACGCGAACTTCAGAAGGCATGATCTCCGTGAGCGCCGGGATCATCGCACCGTTGTACAGGCCATAGAGGAAAGAGAGCCACAGCAGGACGCTCAGCATCATTGAGAAGCTCGGTGCCTGCGCCAGCAGCGTCAGTGCCGGGTAGCTCGTCGCCAGAGCCAGCAGCGTCATGGCGATAAGCACCGGTTTACGCCCAAAGCGGTCCGATAGCGCACCGCCTACCGGCAGCCAGATAAAGTTGGAAATTGCCACCAGAAGCGTGACCAGCAGGCTGTCCGAGGCGCTGAGCATCAGCACTTTTTTCCCGAAAGTCGGCGCGTAAACGGTGATCAGATAAAAGGCCGTGGTGGTCATTGCCACCATCAGCATGCCGGCAATGACCACCTGCCAGTTACCGAGCAGGGTTTTAAAGACCTGATGCATCTCCAGATGATGGCGGCGTGCGTTGAATTCCTCTGTCTCCTCCAGCTTGCGGCGCAGGAAAAAGATAAACGGTACGATTAAACAACCGACCAGGAACGGGATACGCCAGCCCCATTCACGAATGGCGCTCTCTGCCATCAGCGCATTCAGCGCAAACCCCATGGCTGCCGCAACCATAATAGCGACCTGCTGGCTGCCGGACTGCCAGCTGGTGTAAAAACCTTTGCGGCCGGGCGTGGCAATTTCTGCCAGATAGACCGATACGCCACCCAGCTCCGCTCCGGCAGAAAACCCCTGCAACAGTCGGCCAGTCAGAACCAGTAACGGTGCCCACAGACCTATGCTGTGATAAGACGGAATAAGCACGATCAGGAAGGTACCCGCCGCCATAATCGACAGGGTCACGATGAGTCCTTTTCTGCGTCCAACCTTGTCGATATAGGCACCCAGTACGATTGCCCCGATGGGGCGCATTAAAAATCCTGCGCCAAAGACGGCAAACGTCATCATCAGGGAAGCAAATTCACTGCTCGCCGGGAAAAAGGTGTGCGCGATGTAGGTCGCATAAAAGCCGAAGAGAAAGAAGTCGAATTGCTCGAGAAAGTTGCCGGACGTCACGCGAAGTATCGCGCCCGCTTTCGAGCGAACGGTTGCAGGTGAGGTTGAGGAAAACATGGTTATCTCCAGTTTATTGTTGACGTTTTGCTCGTCTGTTTCTGAAAACTGGATCAAGAACCCCAAATTTATAAGCGCAATTAATACATGGACTGATGCATTTAACGCATCAATAGCGCGTGGTCGATCGGGAGTGATTGTCGTAACAACAACTTAACAATTAATTGATTTTTTATTCACCAGTTTGGGTAAGTCACTGATATTGCCGTTTTGTGACATCGCGCAGAGGCACCCTTGTTTGCAGCGAATACAAAAGCCAGGCGATGCCTGGCTGTTAACTATCACTTACCGCGACTTACCGCAACGCGTTGGCAATCGCACTGAACATCAGTGAGGCTTCCAGCGGCTGAGCGCTAAACGACGGTTCGGCCTGCGGCCAGGTGGACCACTGAACGATCACCAGATTTTCCGCCTGGTTTACCATGATCATCTGCCCAAAGATCCCCAGCGCCCAGAGCGAGCCTTTCAGCGACTCATTCGCCGCGGGCACCACCTTCGTGGCCGTGACGGGCACTTCGTTGTTCCACCACTGATAGCCGTACAAGCTGGTCGGGTGTGCGTCAGAGACAGAGCCATCAGCCTGCGTCCAGCGTGAGGCGTCTTTCACCCAGTTGTCAGGCAGGATCTGTTTGCCATTCGGTAGTGTGCCGTTATGCAGTATAAACTCCCCGAAGCGTCCCCAGTCTTCCAGCGTGGCGTTAAAGCCATGCGCGCCGACATCATGCTGACCTTTACGGTAGGCATGCCATACACCGTCGCTCGCCATGCCGTACGGCTGCCAGATGCTCTTCTCAAGATAGGCGGCCAGGGTCATGCCCGTTGCACGCTCAAGCACGTCACCCAACAGCCAGGCGCCACCGGAGGAGTAAGACCAGTGCTGGCCTGCCGGGTGTTCGCGTTTTAGCCCGGACACCAGCTTACGCACGCAGTCATAGGTGCCTGGTTTCGCTTCACACTCGGTGAGCTGTGCGAAATCGGAGGCGGGATTGGTGTAGTCTTCGTTCCATGCCACGCCGGAGGTGTGGGTGATCAGCTGTTTTAACGTCACTCCGTCCCAGGCGGTGCCTTTCAGGTCTGGCTCGTATTGCGTGACCAGGTCGTCGAGTGAGCGAATTTTTCCCTCTTTGAGAGCCACGCCAACCAGCGTTGAGACCACGGATTTCCCGACCGAACGGGAGGTCCAGAGCGTCGTATCCGTATTGCCTTCGCCGAGATATTTCCACGCGATTTTGCCGTCTTTCAGTACCAGCATGCCGCTCACGTTCTGACGTTTCAGGTAGTCCTGTAGGTTATAGGTCATGCCGTTAACCTGATAGCGGGCGTCAGTGAGCGGTTTCTCTGCGCTGAGCAGCGGCGTGGCGTTGCCGTGATGGAACACATCTCCCGCGTAGTTGCGGTAGTCATTTCGAAAGCCGACCACGCGATCCGCCTGGCTCCAGGTGAGCATCATGTGCGTGTCAGGAAGTTGTTTGTCGAACGGAGCAGGGCAGGTGTTCAGGTCAGTACCGTCGCAGGCAGCCAGCGCGACAGGCGCAAACAGAGCGCTGCACAGGCTAATTACAACGCCCGCCAGCAGCGTGCGGTTCAGTGAAGGACAATTCATCATTTTTCTCGCTGTGATTAGGAACGCCTTCAGTTTAAGAACCCGCGGCTTATAATAAAAAACGCGTAATGGGGGAAATTCCCCCCGAAAACTGAATGGAGAGAGGCGTGACGACGGTAATTTATTCCTTTGCCCAACTGGAAGCGTTTACCGCCGTGGTGGAATACGGTGGCCTAGCAAAAGCGGCGATGAAGCTCGGGAAAGATCGTACGACGCTGCGCGACCTGATTGATTTTCTCGAAGATGGATTAGGGTACAGGCTGTTTGTGCGTGAAGGACGCACGCTGCGTCTGACCCCTGAGGGCGAGCAACTGCAGCGGCAGGCGCACCTGCTGATGCGCCAGGTGAAAGCCTTTGAGGCATTTGCCAGCGCGGTACCGGAGCGTGCTACGCAGGACATCACGCTGGTTTACGATCCCTTTACCTCAAGGCCATTTTTGCAGGCGCTGATTGGCGAGATGGCGAAGCGACATTTACGTTTGAGCCTGGTCAGCGCCTCCCGGGATGAGGCTGAAGCGATGCTGGCCAGCGGGCAGGCGGATCTGGGCATTTGCCAGGCACGTAATCGCAGTGTGGGTAATGAAATGGAGTGGCGGGCGCTCGGGGCGATCGATATGGATTTCTACGCCTGCAACACGCTGTTCGCCGAAGCCACGCAGCCGCTGTCGCTGCTTGAGTTGTCGCTGGTGCCGCAGGTGATTATGCACGCCGCCTCGGATGAGCCGGTGGCGCGTCGTCTGCAGATTTCGGGGCACACCCTTTTCACCAATGAGCTGGAGATGTTGCGGGCCCTGCTGGAGCAGGGATGCGGCTGGGGATTCTTACCGACGCATTTCCAGCCGACCGGGTGGAAAAAGGTAAAAAGGCTGCACACCGAAGTGGGCAGCCAGGGGATAAGTCAGACGATGGTGACCATCTGGAAGCCGGGAAGCAACAAGCGAGAGAGGATCGCTGAAACGCTGTCGCTGTTACCGGCGTTGTGGAAAAACTCAGCGCTGTGAACACCCATTGCACTGCTGATTCTGGATCTGCTGGAAGAAGTCGTTACCCTTGTCATCCACCAGGATAAACGCCGGGAAGTTTTCCACTTCGATTTTCCAGATGGCTTCCATACCCAGTTCAGGATAGGCCACGCACTCCAGACGCTTGATGCTGTTTTGTGCCAGTACCGCCGCCGGGCCGCCGATGCTGCCGAGGTAGAAACCGCCGTGCTTATGACAGGCATCGGTCACCTGCTGGCTACGGTTGCCTTTCGCCAGCATGATCATGCTCGCACCGTGAGACTGCAGCAGGTCGACGTACGAATCCATCCGTCCTGCCGTGGTTGGGCCGAGAGAGCCTGATGCATAGCCTTCCGGAGTCTTGGCCGGGCCTGCGTAGTAGATTGGATGGTCTTTGACGTACTGCGGCAGTTCTTCACCGTTGTCGAGCAGCTCTTTCAGCTTCGCGTGGGCAATATCGCGCGCCACGATGATGGTGCCGTTCAGCGACAGGCGGGTAGAAACCGGATGAGCAGAAAGCTGGGCCAGGATCTCCTTCATCGGCTTATTCAGATTGATGCTGACCACGTCGCCTTCGCCCTGCTGGCGCAGGGATTCAGGAATATACTGGCCCGGATTGTGCTCCAGTTTTTCAATCCAGATCCCGTCGCGGTTGATTTTGGCTTTGATGTTGCGGTCAGCGGAGCAGGAGACGCCCATGCCAATGGGGCAGGAGGCACCGTGGCGCGGCAGACGGATCACGCGAATATCATGGGCGAAGTATTTCCCGCCAAACTGTGCGCCCAGGCCGAGGTTCTGTGCTTCCTGAAGCAGTTCCTGTTCGAGCTGAACATCACGGAACGCCTGACCGTGTTCGTTGCCTTCGGTGGGCAGCGCGTCGTAATAGCGCGTTGAGGCGAGCTTAACGGTTTTCAGCGTCGCTTCTGCCGACGTTCCCCCAATCACGAAGGCAATATGGTAAGGCGGGCAGGCCGCGGTACCCAGGGTACGCATTTTCTCAACCAGATAGTTTTTCAGCTTCGCCGGGGTAATCAGTGCTTTGGTTTCCTGATAGAGATAGGTTTTATTCGCGGAACCGCCGCCTTTTGCCATGCACAGGAATTTATACTCGTCCCCGTCGACGCTGTAGAGATCGATCTGCGCAGGCAGGTTAGTGCCGGTATTGACCTCTTTATACATATCCAGCGCGGCATTCTGGGAATAACGCAGGTTATCTTCGATGTAGGTGTTATAGACACCCCGACTCAGTGCGGCTTCGTCACCGCCACCTGTCCAGACGCGTTGGCCTTTTTTACCCATGATGATCGCCGTGCCGGTATCCTGGCAGGTGGGCAGCACGCCTTTGGCCGCGATTTCAGAGTTGCGCAGGAACTGCAGGGCAACGTATTTATCATTTTCGCTGGCTTGTGGGTCGTTAAGAATAGCGGCAACCTGTTTCTGATGCGAAGGGCGCAGCATAAAGGCGGCGTCGTGGAAGGCCTGCTGTGCCAGCAGCGTCAGCGCTTCGGGTTCCACTTTCAGGATCTCCTGACCCTCAAATTCGGCAACAGAGACGTGTTCTTTGGTCAGCAGATAGTATTCGGTATCGTCGTGTGCAAGAGGGAAGGGGTTCTGGTAGTAAAACGGTTTGTTTGACATAGCGTATTGCTCCAAAAAAATAAAACCGCCGGAGAGGTAGCCCGGCGGTCAGGGATCAGAACATCATGGACATCCACGGATAACCAATCAGCAGCAGGGCCGCCAGGAAGATGGCACCAAAGATGGTGCCGAGGCGCCAGTAGTCTTTGGTTGGCAGGTAGCCGCTACCGTAGTAGATAGGGCTAGGGCCGGTACCGTAAGGGGTGATAATCCCCATGACACCCAGGGAGGTCACCATCAGCAGGACGAACACCTCCATATTCATGCCCGGAATGGTAGAGGCGATGGTCAGCATCGCTGGCAGCAGCGCCGTGGTGTGTGCGGTGGTGCTGGCAAACAGGTAGTGCAGCAGGTAGAACGCCAGCAGCAGTACGATGGTGGCAACACCCGGCGAGATACCGCTCATCAGCAGACCGCCTTCTTTACCCAGCCAGCTAATGAAGCCCGTGGAGGAGAGGCCATCCGCCAGCGCAACCAGGGTGGCGAACCAGACGAAGGTGTTCCAGGCGGCTTTATTCCCGGTGATATCGTTCCACTCCAGCACCCCGGTCCACAGCATCAGACCCACGATTAACAGTGCAGCCATCGCCGGTTCAATCCACGCGGCGGCGAAGATCCACATCAGCAGCGCGCAGCAGACGAAAATCAGCAGCAGGATTTCGTTACGGGACAGTTTGCCCAGTTTTTCCAGTTCACGGGTCGCCCACAGTGGCACTTCGTTGTTCACTTTAACTTCAGGCGGGTAGAACCAGTAGGCCAGCAGCGGCATGGTCAGAATCAGCAGCACGCCCAGCGGCAGGAATGCGATAAACCAGGTGCCCCAGGAGATGTCGATCCCCACGGTGCTTTTCACCAGCGCCAGCGCCAGCAGGTTCGGCGCGAGGGCAGACAGGAACATTGAGCTGGTAATACAGGCCGCGGTGATCGCCACCCACATCAGGTAAGAACCAATTTTACGCGCGCTTGGATCGTTTGGTTTCGAACCATACAGCGGCGGCAGGTTAGCGATAATCGGATAGATGGTCCCGCCGCTACGCGCGGTGTTGGAAGGTGTAAACGGTGCCAGCAGCAGGTCCGCGAAGGTGATAGCGTAACCGAGCGTCAGGCTGCGACGACCCAGATATTTCACCAGAATCAGTGCCAGACGGCGGCCGAAGCGGGTTTTGTCATAGCCTGCGGCAAACATGAAGGCACCGAAAATCAGCCATACGGTAGAGTTACCAAAACCGCTCACGGCCCATTTAAAGGAGGCACCCGCCAGTTTGAATTTCGGGTCAGCCAGCTGTTCCGGGCTGAACAACACCCACTGGCTGCAGAGCGCAATCGCCACGACGCCGGTCAGGCCAATGACCGCGCCTGGCAGCGGTTCGAAGATCAAACCGACAATCACGCCGACAAAGATAGCGAAGTAGTGCCACGCGTAAGGAGGAAGCCCTTCCGGGACCGGAACAAACAGTAACAGCACGGCAACGACAATGGGCAATGCCATCATTAGCAGACGTTTTGCCTTTCCGTTGGATGCTTGACTCACCACAGGGGGCGTTACAGCAGTTTTTGTATTCATAGTTTCGCGTCTTAAGTTGTCAGGAATCCGGTTATGCGCTGAAATATTCATTTGCTTTCTTTAGTTTGCTTTTATTTTATTTAGTTACTAAAGGTGCGCATTTGCTATTTCAGCAATAGCGATTTAACGCATTTTTGATGCGCTAAATTAAAAATTGATGATATTTATATATTGCGCCTTTGACTGTCTCGATGCTTGATCGCGATCAAAAAAATAGAGTTGCGGTGGTGTTTTTGTTCAGTTGATAATAACCACTCTGGCGTATGTGGGTATTATTTATTTTGATATGGATTTTACTCAATGTTGTTAACATTTCAAATAACTATTTTCATATAACTCTTTGTTTTTAATGGTTTGTTTTTGTCTCTTGGGATCGTGAAAAGGTCATTGATACGTTAACGGTGTTTAAAGGATTGTGAATGGAGTAATTAATATTGCTAACACCAATGTGTTATTAATGTTATTGAAGGGATTAAATAGTTTTTTAACTAACGTAATAGCTTTAGAAACTAAAAAAATCATTATATTAGTATTATGACATCGGAATAAAAAATCGAAATAAAACTGAGCCCGATAACGAATTCTTAATTTTAAAGTTTGGAGTTTCTATTATGAGCACTAACGAACGTATTCTAAGCCCCTTCACATTACCGAATGGTACCGAACTGAAAAACCGTTTGTTAATGGCCCCTATGACGACCTGTACCGGTTATTACGACGGTACGGTGACCAGCGAGCTGGTTGAGTACTATCGCGCCCGCTCAGGCAGTATTGGTACCATTATTGTTGAGTGCTGCTTTGTTGACGATCTCGGTCTCGCCTTCCCGGGTGCGATTGGCATTGATAACGACGAGAAAATCGCCGGGCTGGCGAAGATCGCTGAGGCGATTAAGTCCAAAGGCTCTAAAGCGCTGCTGCAGATCTACCACGGCGGCCGCATGGTTGATCCGAAACTGATCGGTGGCCGCACGCCGGTGGGGCCAAGTGCCGTTGCCGCGCCACGTGACGGCGCCGCCACGCCGGTTGCCCTGACGGGGGAAGAAGTCGAAGGGATGATCGGTAAGTTCGGTGAAGCAGTACGCCGTGCGATTCAGGCGGGTTTCGATGGCGTTGAAATCCATGGGGCCAACACCTATTTGATTCAGCAGTTCTACTCTCCAAACTCTAACCAGCGTGACGACGAGTGGGGTGGCAGCCGCGATAACCGCGCGAAATTCCCGCTGGCCGTGCTCGACATCACCCATAAAATGGTGCGCCAGTACGCCGATGACGCCTTTATCATCGGCTATCGCTTCTCCCCTGAAGAGCTGGAAGAGCCGGGCATCCGCTTTGAAGACACCATGTACCTGCTGGAAAAGCTGGCCGCGCGCGGTGTGGATTATCTGCACTTCTCCGTTGGCGCAACCCTGCGTCCTTCTATTGTCGACACGCAGGATCCGACCCCGCTTATCGAAAAATACCGCGCAATGCGTTCTGACACGCTGGCGCAGGTGCCGGTCATGGGTGTCGGAGGCGTGGTCAATGCCGCGGATGCGAACGAGGCGCTGGAACATGGCTACGATCTTATCGCTGTAGGCCGCGCCACTATCGCCTACCCGGACTGGACAGACCGCATCGCGGCGGGAGAAACGCTGGAACTGTTTATGGACAGCACCCGACGCGAAGCGCTAAGCATCCCTGAGCCGCTGTGGCGTTTCTCGCTGGTGGAGGCGATGATCCGCGATATGAGCATGGGTGAATCGAAATTTAAACCGGGCATGTTTATTGAGAATGTTCGGGACGATAGCAACGAACTGGTGATTAACGTCAGCCTGGAGACCGACCGCATCGCCGACATTGAACTGGCTTCTGGCCCGACCCAGGACGTTGAGTTTGTCACCAGCTTCGAAGAGATCCGCACCCGTATTCTGGATGCAAACACCCCGCACGTGGATGCCATTACCGGTGCAACCAGCCAGAGTGAAGCGGTCAAAAAAGCGGTGTCTAAAGCCATGCTGAAATCCAGCAAAGCGCTGGCAGCCGAAGAGGGTGTCGACCCGAACGAGACCCGAAGCGTTGACGTTGTGGTGGTCGGTAGCGGTGGCGCGGGTCTGGCCGCAGCAATCCAGGCGCATGACGAAGGCGCAAGCGTGCTGATTGTCGAGAAAATGCCCTCCATCGGCGGTAACACCATTAAAGCGTCTGCGGGGATGAACGCCGCGGAAACACGCTTCCAGCGGGTGAAAGGAATTCAGGACAGCAAAGCGCTGTTTTATCAGGAAAGCCTGAAAGGCGGTAAAAACAAGAACAACCCGGAACTGTTGCGCCGCTTTGTGGAAAATGCCCCGCAGGCGATCGAGTGGCTGGCGACCCGCGGCATTATGCTCAACGACATCACCACCACCGGCGGGATGAGCATCGACCGTACTCACCGTCCAAAAGACGGTTCTGCGGTGGGCGGCTATCTGATTAGCGGCCTGGTGCGTAACGTCAACAAACGCAACATCGAGGTCATGCTCGATACGTCGGTCAGCGACATTCTCTTCGAGAACGGCGAAGTCACCGGCGTACGTCTGACCACGGAAGAAAACGAAACCCTTACCGTAGCAACCAAAAGCGTCATTGTGGCTACCGGTGGTTTCAGCGCCAATAGCCAGATGGTGGTTAAGTACCGTCCTGACCTGGAAGGTTTCGTGACCACCAACCACAAAGGGGCGACAGGGGGCGGTATCGCGCTGCTGGAGCGTATTGGCGCCGGTACGGTCGATATGGGGGAAATCCAGATCCACCCAACCGTTGAGCAGAAAACTTCGTACCTGATTTCCGAATCCATCCGCGGTGGCGGGGCGATTCTGGTGAACCAGCAGGGGAACCGTTTCTTCAACGAGATGGAAACCCGCGATAAAGTCTCTGCACAAATTATCGCCCTGCCGGAGAAATACGCTTACATCGTCTTTGATGAGCATGTCCGCGCCAAAAACAAAGCGGCAGATGAGTACATCGCCAAAGGATTTGTCACCAGCGCCAGCTCACCTAAAGCGCTGGCTGAAGCCCTGGGTATGGATTATCACGCTTTCCTGGCGACCCTGGAGCGTTACAACGGGTTTGTTGAAAAACAGCACGATGACGATTTTGGCCGTACGACCGCGCTGCGTGCACCAATCAACGAAGGGCCATTTTATGCCATTCAGATTGCGCCGGGCGTGCACCACACCATGGGCGGTGTGACCATTAACACCGAAACCTGCGTACTGGACAGCAACCACAACGTGCTGCCAGGGGCATTTGCGGCCGGTGAAGTGGTCGGCGGTATCCACGGTGGTAACCGCATCGGGGGTAACGCGGTGGCAGATATCATTATTTTTGGTACGCTTGCCGGACATCAGGCGGCGATGCGCGCGAAAAGGGCGTAAGTCAGCCATAAGGGTATGCCGGATACGCGCCGTGTATCCGGCATTTCAACCAGGGAGCTTGCACCATGTCTTCTGACCACCGCGTCTACAGTTACTCCGCCGTTCTGATGGGATCGCCCATTCTCCTGAAGCTTTTCTCTCATGATGAAGCCCTCGCTTCTCGCGTTTTTAGACTGATTAAACAGTATGAAGACCTGCTGACCGTCAACCGTGCCAGCTCGCAGGTGATGGATATCAACCATGCTGCCGGTCAGCATCCTGTCACCGTCAGTCGCCCGGTTTTTGAGCTTATCCGCTGTGCGAAAGCGGCAAGCCAGCTCAAGGACAGCGCATTTAACCTGGCCATCGGCCCGCTGGTGAAACGCTGGAAAATCGGTTTTCGGGGAGATAGCGTTCCGCCTGCCGATGAAATCGCGTCGTTGCTCGCCATTACCCATCCTGAGGATGTGCTCCTTGATGAGGCCAGCAGCAGCGTGTTCCTGACCCGGGCGGGCATGGAGATTGATCTGGGGGCCATCGCCAAAGGCTATATCGCAGACAGAGTGCGCGATTACCTGCGTAAAGAGGGTGCTCAACTGGGGCTTATTAATCTTGGCGGTAATATCCAGACGCTGGGTTCACCAGAAGGGGGCTGGAGCGTGGGGCTCAAAAAACCGTTCGCCGGGGAGGCGCTGATCGGTACGATGACCGTAGAGAACATGTCGGTGGTGACATCGGGTACCTACGAACGCTTTTTTGAGCAAAATGGCAGGCGTTATCACCACATACTTGACCCGCGTACCGGCTATCCGCTGGATAACGAACTGGACAGCGTCACCATCATTTCGAAAAACTCCATTGACGGTGATATCTGGACCACGCTGATGTACGGCATGGGCGTCAGTAAAGGCTGTTCAGCGCTGCGTGCACGACCCGACATTGAAGCAATCTTCGTGACCAAAACAAAAGAAGTGGTGCTCTCTTCAGCGCACCACTTCCGCTTTACCTTGCTGGATAACAGCTACCGCGTTACTGACAGTACTGCTTGAGCAGTGCCGTCTGCTCGGGCTGCAGGCGATAGCGATACACTGGCCGCCCGGTGGCACCGTAGTGAATGCTGGTGAACAGAATGTTGATTTGCGCCAGCCAGATCAGGTATTTGCGACAGGACACGCGTGAGATATTAACCGCGTTTGCCAGATCATCGGTGGAAAACTCCGTCTCCGGGTGCGCATCAATCCACTGACAAATCGTACGCAGCGTTTGCGGCGTTAACCCTTTCGGCAGTTTTTTACTGTCCGCCAGTTCCGGCGCACCGCCGTGGATCAATCTGTCGACGTCGGCCTGCTCATAGTACTGATGCGATCCCATCAGGTTGTGCTTTGCCTTCCAGCCGTTCAGCGCCTCTTCAAAACGCGGGAACTGGAACGGTTTAATCAGATAATCCACCACACCGTAATGGATGGAGGTCTGGATGGTGGCGGCATCGGCGGCGGAGGAGATCATAATGACATCAATCGGCCGGCCTGAGGCACGGATGACGGGAAGGAGATCCAGCCCGTTATCCTGCTGCATATAGACATCCAGCAGCACCAGATCGACAGGCTGGCTGGGGTCGTTAATGATGGCCCTGGCCTGGTTGAGCGTGGAGGCGACGCCGCAGCAGCTAAAGCCTTCAACACGGTTGACATACAGACGGTTGAGGTCGGCCACCATGGCGTCATCATCGACAATTAACACATTTATCACGCGATATTCCTCTCGCTATCCCAGGGGATGTGAACAAAAAATTGGGTAAATACGCCAGGCTCAGACTCGACGGTAATGTCTCCGCCCAGGTTCTGGATCTGCTGACGAGCAAGGAACAGCCCAACGCCGCGATTTTCGCCTTTGGTTGAGAAGCCCTTTGTAAAAACAGCCTCGAGCTGAGCCGGATCAATACCGGGGCCATCGTCGCTGACTTCGCAACTGAGCCAGCCATTCTGATAATGTAGCAGCAGGCCAATTTCGCCTTCCTGCTGTCCTTCCATCGCGTCGAGCGCGTTTTCAATGAGGTTACCCAGCACGGTAATCAGCACCGCAACCTGCTCTTCGTTGGCGGTATCCGGTATCTGGCACTCATCGGCCAGCGTCAGGGCGATCCCTGCTTCCTTAGCCCGGTTAATTTTACCCAGCAGGAACCCGGCTATCACCGGAGATTTAACTTTGCTCTGAATGGTACCAATATCGGTCTGATAATTATGCGCCGTCTGGATGATGTACTCTTCAAGTTTGTCGTAGCGCTTCATATGCAGCAGACCGAGGATCACGTGCAGTTTGTTCATAAACTCGTGCGTATGGGAGCGCAGGGCATCGACATAATTGACCATGCCATCGATACGCTGCATCAGCTGGCTGATTTCCGTTTTATCGCGAAAAGTGGTGATGGCACCAATAACCCGCTCCTGGCTTTTAACAGGCACCATGTTGCACAGCAAGAGTCGCCCGTTGCAGCTGATCTCCTGATCCTTGCGCGCAATGCCGCTCTTCGAGACTTCCCGCAGGCTTGCCAGCAGGGGAGCACTGGCATTTTCGGTCTGTTTGCCGGAAGGCAGAAGCAATATTTCTCTGGCGGTGTGGTTAATCATCGTCACCCGACCCTGAATATCCACGGCCAGTACCCCTTCGCGAAGCGACTGCAGCATGGCCTGCCGCTGTTCGAACAGCGCAGAGATCTCATACGGCTCAAGGCCGAACAGGATACGTTTGAGCACGCGAACCAGGCCCCAGATGGCCAGCGAGCTCATCAATATACTGAATAATATGGTCCAGACGGCGTTAAGCCGCCCACGGGCAATCTGATCTTCCACTTTTTTAAGGGAGATACCGACCACCACCACGCCGATCTGCTCGTGCTGGCTATCAAAGACGGGAGTGAAGACGCGAAGCGCTTCCGCGAGGGCACCCCGGTTAACGGCGACATGCTCCTTTCCTTCCAGCGCGGGCGTCAGGTCATCGCCGATAAAGTGCAGACCTAGCAGGGCTTCGTTCGGGTGCGAGTAACGAATACCGCGCATGTCGGTGACCACGGTGAAGAGCAGGTCGTTGCGCCTGGTGACCGCCTGGGCGATAGGCTGAATAATATCCGCCTGGGGAGCCTGCATCAGACCGCGTTGAATTTCGGGACTGTCGGCCAGCGTTCGCGCGATCCCAAGGGCCGTATCCTTAACATCATCGCGGGTGGCACGGGTGATTTGGACGGAATAGAGCGCAAATACCACCAGCAGCACAGAACCGATAATCGCGCACACCATTAACGTGACCAGGGTGTTCAGTTTCATGGGGCGCTTGCGCGTCAGGAGGAAGGGCTGCAAATCGCTCATCAAAACTCCGCGATGATTAAGAAAGGGGTAATTATCGCCGATGACGCGCGTTTCTTAAAGCCATGTAAAGGCATGGATTCGGTCCTCTTTTCGTGACCCTCCTCGCAGGTCACCTGTCTAAAACACTTTATAGTGTAGGGGTACTCATAATAAGGAGGTTGTTTATGAGCATTACGCTTACCGGTTCGGTCAAGGAAAGACGGCACGCCAGCACGATGAATATCGATAGATTGTCCACGCTGGACATGCTGAAAGTCATTCACCAGGATGATGCCCTCATCTCCGCTGCAATAACCCCATGTTTAACAACGATCGCCCGCGTGGTGGATAACGCCGCTGCGACCCTGAGTCACGGTGGTCGTCTGGTCATTGTTGGCGCCGGCCCGTCAGGCCGTGTCGCGCAGCAGGCTGCCGATGAGTATGCCCCGGGAAAAACGCCTGTGATCGCCATAACGGCGGGAGAGGAGGCGGGCAGCTACGAGCGCGGTGTCGCCGACCTGCAGGCCATCAAATTTGGTGAACAAGATATGATGCTGGCGGTCACCGTCAGCGGAAAAACACCGTGGGTCTGGGGCGCGATGCGCCATGCGTGGTCGTTGGGTTCCCCGGTCGCGGCTATTACGGATGACGCGCAAAGTGAAGCCGCGCAGCTGGCGAGCATGGTGATTGCCCCGGAGCTTGGCGCGGACGCGATCGCGGGTTATATCAATACCAAAGCCGGGATCGCACAAAAAATGATCCTGACCATGATAACCACCGGCCTGGCGGTTCGAACCGGACGCGTGTTCAGCAACCTGCGCGTGGATCTGGACGCCAGCAACACCAAATGGTCTGAACGGCAAATTGCCATCGTCATGGAAGCGGGGGGATGCACCCGGTCAGCGGCGAAAGCCGCGCTGGAGAGCTGCAACCATAACTGTAAAACAGCGGTGCTGATGGTGCTGACAGGGCTGGATGCCTGGAAGGCGCATGAACTGCTGGCGCAGAATAACGGTTTTATTCGTCTGGCACTGCAGGAAGCTCCATAACATTTCTCTGTTGAATAAAAAAAAGCCCGCGATGCGGGCTTTTATCATAGTGGGAAGTTAGAACTGGTACGTCATACCTACGCCAACGATGTCATCTGTAGAGATGCCGTTTGCTTCGTAGAAGCTTTCGTCGTTGTCCAGCATGTTGATTTTGTAATCAACATAGGTGGAGAAGTTTTTGTTAAAGCTGTAGGTCATACCGACGTCGATATAGTTAACCAGATCCATGTCGCCATGCTGGCCCTGTGGGTTACCCGCATTGCCAGGATAAGTCATGTCCTTGCCTTTGGAGTAAACCCATGCCAGGGACGGACGCAGGCCGAAGTCGAACTGGTATTGCGCTACGGCTTCAAAGTTCTGCGTCTCATCCGCAATCCCGGTATCGCCATATGGCGTCATATTACGGGTTTGCGCATACATCATCGCCAGATAAACGCTGTTGGCATCATATTTCGCGCCAACGGTCCACGCTTCCGCAGTCTTACCGCCGGCGAAACGTGCGCTGTCTTGTATACCCTTCGCTTCCTGCTCATTGGTACGGTCAGAAGAGGAGTAGGCCGCGCCTAAGGTCAGGCCAGACAGATCGCCGGAGAAATCATAGGTCGTGGACATACCGAAGCCGTCACCGTTCTGGAAACGCACGTCGTTATGACCGTTCTTGGTCCCTTCCTGATCTTCTGTTGCGTCCTGACCTTCGTTTGCCCCCTGATACTGCAGCGCAAAGTTCAGACCCTCAACCAGGCCGAAGAAATCGGCATTACGGTAGGTCGCCACACCGTTTGCACGGCCGACCATGAAGTTGTCGGTCCAGGTATAAGAATCGCCTCCAAATACGGGCAGCATATCGGTCCAGGCTTCAACATCATACACGACGCCGTAATTACGACCGTAATCGAATGAACCGTATTCGCCATATTTCAGGCCAGCGTACGCCAGACGGTTAAATGAAGTATCACCGGCGTCTTCGGTATTATTGGCGTAGGTTTTATATTCCCACTGGCCATAACCAATAACATCGTTAGTGATTTGTGTTTCGCCTTTGAAACCAATTTGCACATAGGTTTCATCGCCATCATCCCCAGGGTGGTCAGAGAAGGTATGACGCGCATCGATCTTACCGTACAGATCAACTTTATTGCCGTTTTTGTTATACATTTCAGCTGCATGTGCTGCGCCAGCCATTAATAGCGCGGGTACGAGAATTGCCAGAACTTTTCTTTTCATTATATATTCCCTTTAAAGATAATTAATATGAATATATGTAATCACTCTCTGTCATTACAGAATTGATACTATTCTACGCAATGTCATTTTGGTTCAAAAATAAATGTAATTAAAATCGTAGAAATATTGCAAAACATTTCTATCTGTCGCTTTATTTTTCTGGTGAATTAGAGTTTGGGATATATAGAAATAAATTATCATTAAGTATTTAGCGGCAATATTATTTAATATCTCCAATTGATATTAAATATATTTCCTCGGGAATGCAGGGTACACGCGTCCCTGTCAGGACAAGCCGTGATAGCGGCGGGGAAAGTTGCTATTGTAGCCGTTTTAACAACAGGACGTGATGATGGAACTTACGCAGTGGCAGTCTCGCTTTGAGCGTTGGCTCGATAAAAACCACGCGACCCACGACGCTGCGCATGATATTTCGCACTTTCGTCGTGTCTGGATGACGGCGCAAAAAATCATGGCGAACCAGGCGGTCGATTCACTGGTGGTACTGACCGCCTGTTATTTCCATGACATTGTCAGCCTGCCGAAAAACCATCCCCAACGCAGCCAGTCATCACGTCTGGCGGCCAGCAAGACGCTCGACATTCTGCGTCGCGATTTTCCGGATTTCTCCTCTGAACGCTATGCAGCCGTGGGGCATGCCATTGAAGCGCACAGTTTTAGCGCCGGTATCGCGCCGCACAGTCTTGAAGCCAAAATTGTTCAGGATGCTGACCGGCTGGAAGCGCTTGGTGCTATTGGTCTTGCGCGCGTCTTTGCGGTATCGGGGGCGCTGGGCGTGGCGCTCTTTAACGCAGAAGACCCGTTTGCCGACGCGCGTACCCTTAATGATCGCGCCTTTGCCCTCGACCATTTTCAGACCAAGCTGCTGCGCTTGCCTGATACAATGCACACAGACGTGGGGCGCGAACTTGCGCAACACAACGCCGATTTTCTCATCCAGTTTATGGCGAAATTAAGTGCCGAATTACAGGGCGACTGCCTGGGGCTGGATAGCCAGGTGCTGAGCCGCTTCCGTCGCAGTTTGAGCGAGTGAACTGTGGTAATCTGTTTCCAGTCTTTATTCTCCGGTTAAAAGAATGCAGGAAAATCGATCAGTGAGTGAGCCCGCGCCAGAGCAGGCTGAGAAATCAACGGCAACGGTGCAGGCTTTATTGCGCCAGCTGCTGGATATCTATGATGCTAAAACGCTGGCGAATCAGCTGGTGGCGCACGGTGAGAGCCACTGGAGCCCGGCAATCCTGAAGAGACTGCTGACCAGCGAGCGGGCAGGGCAGCGTCTGAGTGAGGGCGAGTTTCGTTATCTGCAAAACCTGCTTCCGCGTCCTTCAGCCGCGCACCCGAACTATGCCTTCCGTTTTATCGATCTGTTTGCCGGCATTGGCGGCATTCGACACGGGTTTGAGGCCATTGGCGGGCAGTGTGTGTTTACCAGCGAGTGGAACAAACATGCGGTCCGTACCTACAAAGCCAACTGGTACTGCGATCCCCATGAACACCGTTTCAACGCCGATATCCGTGATGTTACGCTGAGCCACAAAAGCGGCGTGAGTGATGAAGAGGCGGCTGAGCACATTCGCCAGTCAATTCCGGCCCATGATGTCCTGCTGGCGGGTTTCCCGTGCCAGCCTTTCTCGCTGGCCGGCGTGTCGAAAAAGAATGCCCTCGGACGCGCCCACGGTTTTGCCTGCGATACGCAAGGCACGCTGTTCTTTGATGTTGTCCGCATTATCGACGCCCGTCGTCCGGCGATTTTCGTGCTGGAGAACGTCAAAAATCTCAAGAGCCATGACGGCGGAAAGACCTTCCGCATTATCATGCAAACGCTCGATGAGCTGGGGTATGACGTAGCGGATGCTCAGCATATGGGCGCGGATGACCCGAAAATCATCGACGGTAAACATTTCCTGCCACAGCACCGCGAACGCATTGTGCTGGTTGGTTTTCGCCGCGACCTCAACCTGAAGGGGGATTTTACCCTGCGGGATATTCCCTCTTTATACCCTGCGCGTCGCCCAACCGTGGCCGACCTGCTGGAACCTGTCGTCGACGCGAAATTTATCCTCACCCCGGTGCTGTGGAAATACCTCTACCGCTATGCGAAAAAACACCAGGCCAAAGGCAACGGTTTTGGCTTCGGGATGGTTAATCCGAACGATCCGCACTGTGTGACGCGCACGTTGTCCGCTCGCTACTATAAAGATGGCGCAGAGATCCTGATCGACCGGGGCTGGGATAAAGCGCTGGGGGAGAAAGATTTTGACGATCCCGATAACCAGCGTCACCGTCCGCGCCGCTTAACGCCGCGTGAATGCGCTCGGCTGATGGGGTTTGAGACCCCGCAGGGGTACACCTTCCGCATTCCGGTGTCGGACACCCAGGCTTATCGGCAGTTTGGTAACTCGGTGGTCGTTCCCGCGTTTGCGGCGGTGGCAAAACTGCTGGCCTCCCGCATCAGACAGGCCGTGGCGTTACGTGAGAGTGAGGCCGTCAATGACGGATGTTCACGATAAGGCGACGCGCAGTAAAAACATGCGTGCCATCGGCACGCGTGATACCGCCATTGAAAAGCGGCTAGCCGGGCTGCTGACCGAGGCGGGGTTTGATTTCCGCGTGCAGGATGCCGCGCTTGCGGGCCGTCCGGATTTCGTTATCGATGCGTATCAATGCATCATCTTTACCCACGGCTGTTTCTGGCATCACCACGACTGCTACCTGTTTAAGGTTCCCGCGACGCGTACGGATTTCTGGCTGGAGAAGATTGGCAAGAACGTCGCGCGGGACAACCGTGACCTTAGCACGCTTCTCGCGCAGGGCTGGCGGGTGTTGATTGTCTGGGAGTGCGCGCTGCGCGGCAGATTAAGACGTACCGATGCCGACCTGACAGAACGGCTGGAAGAGTGGATCTGCGGCGGCGGGCAGGCCGCGCAGATCGACACCCAGGGTATTCACCCGCTTACGGTTTCTCCACCTCACACGGCGTAACAACCGGCTTCGCAGGAAGCAGATATTTCCCCAGCGTTACCAGCACAACGGCAAAGACAATCACGCCCAGCGCCAGCCATTCCACCGGAGATAACGTTTCGCCCGCAAAGCTGGTGCCCAGCAGTACGGCAACCACCGGGTTCACGTAAGCGTAGCTGGTCGCGATCGCCGGCGAGACATTGCGGATCAAGAACATATAGGCGTTAATGGCGATGACAGAGCCAAATAATGCCAGGTAACCCACGGCCAGGAAGCCCGAAAGGTCCGGCATGGCTGTCAGTTTTTCGCCCGTCAGCGTTGAGGCAATCAGCAGCACAATTCCCGCCGCGAGCATCTCAATCGCGCCCGCCATCATGCCGGTCGGCAGCTCAATTCGTGAACCGTATACCGACCCAAATGCCCAGCTCATGGAGCCGATCAGGATAATCACTGCGCCCCACGGATTTCCGCTCAGGTTACCGCCGCTGTTGAGCAGGATGATCCCGGCAAGCCCGATCCCAATCCCTACCCATTCGAGCTTGCGGGTGCGGATGCCGAAAAGACGGCTAAAGCACAGGGTAAACAGCGGGACGGTCGCGACCACGACGGCGGCAATTCCGGACGGCACGTTCTGGTGCTCGGCGACCGTCACAAACCCATTCCCTATGGCCAGCAGCAGCAGGCCAATCAGGGCGGCATTGAGCATCGGGCGAAGCGGAGGCAGCTTATGGCCCCGTAACAGCAGGAAGGCCATCAGTAACACGCCCGCCGAGAGAAAGCGTACGCCCGCCATCATGAGCGGCGGCCAGCTCTCCACGCCGATACGAATGACAAAGTAGGTGGAACCCCAGATGATATACAGCGAAAAAAGTGCCCCAATGAGCGGTAGCAGTTGCCGGAAACGCATAATCCCTCGCGACAAAATGAAAAGGTCGCTGACAGTAAACGCCAAAACTATCGGGCTGGCGAGCGCTTTAATTGTGTAGATGATGTGAATTTTTTGTTGACGCGAGGTGCCTGTTTCCGGGTTTACACTTTTGCTCCATACTATTCACTTAATTACCAAAAAAAGAAGGAATGAGATTTTGGCAGGAAGTAGCTTATTAACATTACTGGATGATATTGCCACCTTACTGGATGACATTTCGGTGATGGGGAAACTGGCGGCGAAGAAAACCGCCGGGGTTCTGGGAGACGATTTATCGCTCAACGCCCAGCAGGTGAGCGGCGTTCGGGCCAACCGTGAATTACCGGTGGTATGGGGCGTAGCGAAAGGCTCATTCCTGAATAAGGTGATCCTGGTGCCGCTTGCGCTGCTGATCAGCGCGTTTATCCCATGGGCGATCACGCCGTTGCTGATGATTGGCGGCGCATTTTTATGCTTCGAAGGCGCTGAAAAGATCCTGCACTCGTTCGCCGCACGTAAGAACAGCGACACGCCGGAAATGCGCCAGCAGCGTCTTGAGGCGCTGGCCGCGCAGGATCCTAAAACCTTCGAGCGTGATAAGGTGAAAGGTGCCATTCGTACCGACTTTATTCTGTCGGCGGAGATCGTGGCCATTACGTTAGGTATTGTCTCTGAAGCACCGCTTCTGAACCAGGTCCTGATCCTCTCCGGGATCGCCATTCTGGTCACGGTGGGGGTGTACGGGCTGGTGGGGCTTATCGTTAAGCTGGATGATATTGGCTACTGGCTGGAAGAAAAATCGAGCGCTATCGCCAAAGGTATCGGCAAAAGCCTGCTGGTGACCGCGCCCTGGCTGATGAAGAGCCTGTCAGTGGTGGGTACGCTGGCGATGTTCCTTGTCGGAGGCGGTATTGTGGTTCACGGTATCGCGCCGCTGCACCATGCTATTGAACATTTCGCCTCGGCGCAGGGCAGCATAGTGGCGGCAATTCTGCCCACGCTGCTTAATCTTGTGCTGGGCTTTATCATTGGCATTATCGTGGTTGGGGCCGTAAAACTGGTCGAAAAAATCCGCGGAACGTCGCACTAATTGTTACCTGTTGCGGGGTGCAAAAAGATCATTCCTCGTCTAAATTGAAAACGTTTCACCCTGATACAGGAGGCAGGTATGGTCTTTTTGGTCAGTGATGAAGTTAAGCCTAAGAAGGGCGGCCCACGTATGATTGTCACCGGGTATTCCAGCGGTATGGTGGAATGCCGGTGGCACGACGGTTATAGCATCAAGCGGGAAGCGTTCCGTGAAGATGAGCTTCAGCCGGGAGACGGGCAGCGCAAGCGAGACAAGGCTTAATGACATAACGCCCGGCTTTGCCGGGCGTTTTTACCTTCCGTATCCGGCGTCGGGCAGTAATCAGGGAGTGTGTGTGCAGCGCGAGACCTTTGTTGTAAGACGATCTTTTCTGCAATGGCTGCATATGCGTAGCAATCCGGGGTTGATTGTTAATCTCTGTTTTCTCATCGTACTGATATTTTCCACGCTCCTGACCTGGCGAGAGGTGGTGGTACTGGAAGATGCGTATATCTCCAGCCAGCGTAATCATCTGGAAACGGTAGCCACTTCGCTGGACCGGCAGTTACAGTACAGCGTGGATAAGATGCTGTTTTTCCGCAAAAGCATGCGTGATGCCATCCAGACGCCGCTGGCCTTTGATGTCCTGTATGAAGCGATTTCACGCTTTAACGCCTTTCGCACGCGCCCCAGCTGGCAGCTCGCCGTTGATAAAAAACGCACTCTCCCCATTAACGGCGTGTCGGATGCGTTCGTCGAAAAAACCACGCTGTTGAATCGTGATCCTGAGCGTATCAGCAATGAAATTTCTGCCGCCCTCGAAGTGGGGTATTTACTCCGACTGGCGTCCTCGGTGGGGCAAAGTGAAGAGCGGGTTATCTATGCGTCACGCGCCGGGTTTTACCTTGCGACGGACACGCCTGAACAGACGAGTGATATTAGCCAGCGCTATTACTATCTGGTTACCCAGCCGTGGTTTACCCAGCAGTCTGAACGTAACAATCGCGCTCGCGCGGTGCGCTGGTTTATCTCCAGCCCGTCGCCCTGGACCGGTGGTGAAAGGATGATCACGGCCAGCGTGCCGATCTATTTTGACCATTACTGGTATGGCGTTGTGGCGATGGATTTCTCATTGAAGACCATGAAACATCTTCTGGAAGAGGCAACGCAAGAGCGTACAGAGGGGGAATATCAGCTGTACGACACCCGGCTGAATATGATTGCCACGTCAGAAGAGGCCGGTAGCCTGGTGAACCGGTTTGACGAACGCGAAACGGCGCAGATAGCGCACGCAATCGAGAACGATACCGGCGGGGGGATCCGCCTCGGAAGCCGCTTTATCAGCTGGGAGCGGCTCGATCACTTCGATGGTGTGATTTTACGCGTTCATACCCTGCATGAAGGCGTGAAGGGGGACTTCGGCAGTATCAGTATCGTGCTGGCGCTGCTCTGGGCACTCTTCACCGCCATGCTTCTAATCTCGTGGCTGGTTATCCGTCGGATGGTCAGCAATATGTACACGCTTCAGCACTCTTTGCAGTGGCAGGCCTGGCACGATCCGCTCACCCGCCTGAATAACCGTGGTGCCCTGTTTGAGCGTGCCAAAATGCTGTCGGAAAAATGTCGGCAGCAGTCGCTGCCGTTTTCGGTGATTCAAATCGATCTCGACCATTTTAAAAGCATTAACGATCGCTTTGGCCATCAGGCCGGGGACAAAGTGCTTTCCCATGCCGCGGGCCTGATTGGCAGCGCACTGCGCAAGAATGATGTTGCCGGACGCGTGGGTGGGGAAGAGTTCTGCGTGGTACTGCCCGGCAGCGGGCTTGAAGAGGCGAGGGGGATTGCGGAACGCATTCGCTCACGCATCAACAGTAAAGAGATCCTGGTGAAAAAGAGTACCACCGTGCGTATCAGTGCCTCACTGGGGGTAAGTAGCGCCCAGGAAAAGGACAATTACGATTTCGAACAGCTGCAGTCAGTGGCGGATGCCCGGTTGTATCAGGCCAAGCAGTGCGGGCGCAACCGGGTGTTCTGGCACGATCAGGATAAGAAGTGATCCAGCCCCTCCTGCCAGCCCGCGGGGCCGGGCTGTTGCGTGTGGTACACCCGGGCGGGGTTATCGTCACGTAACGTGATGCCCTGCCGGTTAATGCCCTTGATCACCACGGCGTAGTCCACGCTGTCCAGCAGCGGGGCATCATTTGGACCATCGCCAAGCCCCAGGGTGACCGGCACAATGCCTTCCCGCTCACGGTACTGCTCAATCAGCCAGTCAACCGCAACGTCTTTACCGCAGCGAGCATCCAGAACATGCCAGAAGCGGGCTCCCTGCAGGCATTTCAGGCCGCACTGCGCCAGCGCCTCGTCAAATTGCGCCATTTTTTCATCGCTGTCGCGCCAGATGAGCGTGACGGAGGCTTCGTGTCGGCGCGCGAGGGTCGAACGATAGCGCGTCAGCCCCGTCCACTCGCTGATTACCCGTTCGTCGACGTCATCAAAGGTGGTGAATTTAAAGCCCCGCTGCTGGCGAATCTGGTCGATCAGCGGGCGAATATCACGGTGCGTCATCCCCCTGATGTGGCGTTGACCTGTCTCCCAGCGCACGTCGGGCTGAATCACCGCGCCATTCTCAGCTATGAAGGGTAACCCCTCCAGACCCAGATCCTGCTGGATATCCAGCATTTCTGCGGCGGTCTTGCTGCTGCAGAGAATAACCGGCACCTGGTTATCCTGGAGGGTGTCCAGCCAGGGCATGGCCGGTTGCCACTCGTACGTATGAATATCGAGCAACGAGCCGTCGAGATCGGAAAAGATCAGCAGGCTATCCTGCAGTGAAGGCATAACGACTCCTGATAACTGACAAACTGCCAACTAAGAATATTCCTAAAAAAATTCCTAATGCTTAAGTCAGGCAAAAGGGTATCTCTCCTTCCAAACCCGCATGCGGCGCATGTTGTCCCTCATAACTAAATTTATTATGTACCAAATATTATATTCGCCATGAGAATATATGCTTGTCATACAAAATGGTTGAGGATAGTGTTTTGTGTACATCAGATTTCCTGGTGTAACGAATTTTCAAGTGCTTCTTGCATAAGCAAGTTTTGATCCCGGCCATCCCCATGACCGGGATTTTTTTCGTCCTAACGATTTGCTTCAGACACGCTAAAATCGTGTATATCAAGCTCGAAGGCCTCCGCCAGTTCACGGTAGGTGTGATAATCCCTTCCGTTCACAATGACCCTGTCTGAATTGTCGTCCGAACGACGGACTTCTGACTCACTGATCTCATTGATGGCGGCCAGCAGGGCATCGACATCCACCTCAACCTCGCGTTTGATGGTGTCGCTGTACTCTTTGTCGGTCTTCATTACGGGGTACCTCATTTTGCCGTCTCCAACCCTAAGTATAGACTGCGCACAAAAACGCCATTCACACCGGGCAGCGATGCCAGTTAAGGCGTTTTGTTCTACACTGGCTCAAAACCAGAGGAGGAACGTATGAAGGTCAACGATCGGGTAACCGTTAAAACGGACGGTGGGCCGCGCCGCCCGGGTGTGGTCCTGGCAATTGAAGAGTTTAGTGAAGGCACGATGTACCTGGTATCACTTGAAGACTACCCGCTCGGCATCTGGTTTTTTAACGAACTGGGACACCCGGATGGCATCTTTGTAGAGAAAGCGCAATAGCATGGCGTCGGGTGGCGACTGGCGCGCCCGACACTGTCCACAGAAGCAAAAATCTCTGGCCAGGCCAGAGATCAAAGGTAGGGTGCAAAGGGTTTTTTTAGCGACTAACGCATGTTGACGAAAATCCCGTTCGTCACATTATCGGTGAGGCGTACCACGTGATAGATCACTTGCTTATTATGCGTTTTAATTTTCCTTTTAATATTTCCTTTATGTGACGAAACGGTTTTGGCTTTAATATTCATCTGGTCTGAGATCTGAATAGTCCCTTGCCCTGCCATCCACATTCGCAGCATGCTTGATTCAGTCCTGCTTAATGATAGGGTGGGTAAGTTAACCGCTCCTACATTTTTAACTTCTTTATTCAAATAATCACCCAGAATGTCATCCAGCGACTCTGGTTTAATCGATTTAGAACTGATCAATAAATTTTTACGAACCAACAAATACTCATCGAAATGGATATTCGCGATCGCCATAAAAACAATAAACAGGGTTTTTGGATGCTGATTAATGATTTGCTTAATGTGCTGACTGTTGGCTGGATCGTGAATGAAACAGTCCTCATTAATAAACACCACGCCTGGTTTAAGTTCGTCACAAGCGGCTGCGAGTTCGTCAACGGTGTGTGCATCGTTGATGTCTCTCTTTCTTACCCCTCTGCTTGCCAGGTACCCGGTTAACCCTAGCCGGGTGTAGCTGCATAAATCCATAATGATCGTTGACATGGCATACCCTCACTCAATGCGTAACGATAATTCACCATCTGCCTGAGAGCTCATAACAGCCATACGGGATGGAAAAAATTAATAAACCTGTGAGCATGACAAAGACTTTCAGGCGGACTCACTATCCCGTAAAGTTACGTATAATTTGCCAGGAATCTTCTTAAAGTAAAGTAAATATTAAGTATTGTGAGGTGGTTAGAAACAATTAAACCGCGTCAGATATATCCTGGAAGATGTTTTTCATGTTTTATTTTAGGAATATCCTCAGAAAGACAATATCAACTGTGAGGGCTATTATTTACGCGGTAGCTCACTGACAATATCTGCTAACAGATTGAATATCTCGCCGAATAAGTGCTCACAGAAGGGGGCGATAAGGGGCATCAGTAATGACATTAATAAAATACCGACCGTCAGCGTCAGCGGAAAACCAATGACGAACACCGAGAGCTGCGGTGCCATTCGGTTGAGTAAGCCTAAGGCGAGGTTCACGGTCAGCAGCAGGGTGATGATCGGCAGCGCCAGCATCAGGCCGTTCAGGAAAACAAGCCCGGCCGCACGCGTAAGCGCCAGAAACGCGTTGCTGTTCACCGGGTTTTCCCCAATCGGCAGCGTATGGAAAGTATCCACCAGCATGGAGATGAGCCACAGATGGCCGTTGAACGACAGGAACAGCAGCATGGCGAGCAGATCGATAATGCGCGCCAGCACCGGCATGTTGAGGTGGCTACCGGGATCCACAAACGTGGCGAATGATAAACCCATTTGCAGGCCAATCAGTTCGCCGGCGGTCCGCACGGCCGCGAAGGCAAGCTGCATGGTAAAGCCTACGGCCACGCCAATCATCACCTGTTGCAGTGCAACCCACACCGCTTTCGCCGAGAAGATCGGAATATCCACGGGCGGGAGAGAAGGGGCGACGATAATGGTGATGATGATGCCCAGCCCCACTTTGACGCGCTTGGGTATCGTTTTCTCACTGAGAATGGGGGCCGTTGTAATCAGCGCCAGGATACGCAGCATCGGCCAGAAATAGACGCCAAGCCATTGAACCCACTGGTCACTGGTTAAGTGCAGCATCGTCGGGTCAGCCGATGATGTACGGCAGATTGGTAAACAGGTTGCGCATATAGTCCAGCAACAGGTTCAGCATCCACGGCCCGGCAACGATAATCGCCACGAACACGGCGATGATTTTTGGGATAAATGACAGCGTCATTTCGTTAATCTGCGTGGCGGCCTGCAGGATACTGATAATCAGACCGGTCACCAGCGCGACAAGCAGTAACGGCGCGGCAACGGCTATCGCGATTTTCATCGCTTCCGTGCCCATCATCATGACCGATTCTGGCGTCATTACGGCTCCTTAACTGTAGAAACTCTGCGCCAGCGAACTGACCAGCAGTTGCCAGCCATCGACCAGGACAAAGAGCATGATCTTAAAGGGCAGGGCAATGGTGGCCGGGGGCACCATCATCATCCCGAGCGCCATCAGAACGCTGGCGATCACCAGATCGATAATCAGGAACGGAATAAAGATGGTAAAGCCAATCTGAAAGGCCGTTTTCAGCTCACTGGTGACATACGCAGGCAGCAGAATACGCATCGGAACGGCTTCCGGTCCCTGAAGCTCGCCGGTATTGGACAGGCGGGCGAAGAGTGCCAGGTCCGCTTCCCGGGTCTGGCGGAGCATAAACTCCCGCAGCGGCTGAGCCCCTTTATCGAGCGCTTCCTGCATGGAGATTTTATCTTCGCTAAACGGCTGGTATGCGTCGGTATAAATCTTGTCGATAACCGGCGACATAATGAAAAAGGTTAAAAACAGCGCCAGACCCAGCAGTACTTGGTTAGGCGGCGCGGACGGGGTGCCCAGCGCATTGCGCAGCAGACCAAAGACGATGATGATTCGGGTGAAGCTGGTCATCATCAGCAGGATCGCCGGAATAAACGTCAGCGAGGTGATAAAAACCAGCGTCTGCACCGGCAGCGACCAGCTTTGCCCGCCGCCTGCAAGAGGGGTTGAGACCAGACCGGGCAGTTGTGCATAAACCGCAGGGGCAAACAGGCCGACGCCCGCAAGCGTAAGGGATAACAAACGGCGCATCAGGATCTCCCGGAACGCTTAAGCAAACTCTTCATGACGGACTGAAAATCCGCAGGGACTTCTGCGCGCTCGTCACCCGTTGCCGGGGCTGGCGGCAGTTTATGCAAGACGTTGATGCTGGAGGCAGTCACGCCCAGCACCAGCCGTGCATCTTCCACATCGACAACGACCACGCGCTCGCGTGGCCCCAGTGTCGTGCTGGCGCTGACCTTCAGACCGCGGGTGCCGGCGGTTTTACCCGCCAGGCCGAAGCGCTTCGCCAGCCATGCGGCGATAAGAATAAAGGCAATAATACCGAGCAACGCGCCACTCACCTGGAGCAGCGGAGAGCCGGGAACGGCAGAGGGCTGTGATATTGTTGCCTGGGTTTTCATGCTTAACGGCTCAGACGACGCATACGTTCAGATGGCGTAATAATGTCGGTGATGCGCACGCCGTATTTATCGGCAACCACCACGACTTCACCCTGGGCAATGAGATAACCGTTGATCAGAATATCCAGCGGTTCGCCGGCGAGACCGTCAAGGGCCACCACGGAACCCTGCGTCAGACGCAGCAGCTCTTTAATGGTCATGCGGGTGCGGCCCAGTTCCACGGTCAGCTTAACCGGGATATCCATAATCAGATCAATATCCTGCAGCGTACCGCTGACATCGCCGCCGCCGAGCTGCTGGAACACAGCATCCGCTGCACTTTTGGCCGGAGTCGTTTTTTGCTCGTTTAACGCGTCAGCCCACAGATCGTCCAGTGCTCCGCTGTTTTCATCGGACGGATTGTTCATGTCACTCATTTGGGCTGTTCCTCATTCAGCGAATTCAATATCGGGTTGATCAAGTGCTCAACGCGTAACGCATACTGACCGTTAATTGTGCCGTACTGACTTGTCAGCACGGGGACACCATCCACATGGGCAATAATGCGGTCGGGTTTTTCTATCGGCAAAACATCGCCGGGTTGTAATTTCAGGATCTGGGATAAGCGCAGCGGGATATCCGCGAAGCTCGCCACCAGCTCAAGCTGAGAATGCTGAACCTGACGCACCAGGTTTTCACGCCAGTTCTGATCTTCGTTGCGTGAGTTCTCCAGCGGCGGGTTGACCAGCAGTTCACGCAGCGGTTCGATCATGCTGAACGGCAGGCAGATGTTGAACTCACCGGTCAGGTTACCGATCTCCACATGGAACGGGGTATTCACGACGATATCGTTCGGGGAGGTGGTGATATTGGTAAATTTCACCTGCATCTCAGAACGTACGTACTCCACTTCCAGCGGGTTAATCGCTTTCCACGCGTCGCTGTAAGATTCCAGCGCCAGCTTCAGCATGCGGTTGATGACGCGCTGCTCGGTGTGGGTAAATTCACGCCCTTCCACTTTGGTTGGGAAACGCCCGTCGCCACCAAACAGGTTATCCACCGCAATGAACACCAGGCTTGGCGAAAACACCACCAGACCTGTGCCGCGCAGCGGTTTCAGGTGGATCAGGTTAAGGTTCGTTGGCACCGGCAGGTTGCGGGCAAACTCATGATACGGCTGGATGCGGATCGCACCGACCGTGATATCCGGGCTACGACGCAGCAGGTTAAACAGCCCCATACGGAACTGACGTGCAAAACGTTCGTTAATGATCTCCAGCGCCTGCAGACGTTCACGTACTACGCGGCGCTGGGTATTGGGATCATAGGGACGAATATCGCTATCGCCGCCAATACCCGGTTGCGGATCATCGTTCTTATCGCTGTCGCCGTTAAGAAGCGCGTCGATTTCTGCCTGAGAAAGAATACTGTCGCCCATGTCGTTACCGCAGTATGAAGGCTGTATACAGAACGTCAGTGACTTCCTGCTTGGGTTGACCGTTTACCAGCGGGGTCGCCAGCGTCTGTTTAATGGCGTCGACCAGCTTTTGCTTACCGTCATCGGTAGCAAGCGTTGAGGCGTCCTGACGAGAGAACAGCAGCAGCAGACGGCTACGCACTTCAGGAAGATAATCATTCAGGCGCGCACGCGTGGCTTCATCTTTCAGGCGTAACGTAATACCCACATACAGCACACGATCCGCATCACCCAGATTCACGGTGAAGGTATCCAGTGGGAAGAATACCGGTGCCGGAGGAGGAGGCGGTTCGGCTTTGGCCGCAGCGGTAGAAGGTTCCTGCTGCATACGCCAGTAACTATAGCCCGCGGTAGCGCAGGCGGCGAGCGTGATTAACACCAGCAGCGGGATCCAGATGGAACGCTTGCTTTTTTTGGTGATCGCGGAGTCAGTCATCTGATACGAGCTTCCTGTTTCGGTACAGCTTAATAAGGTGATTATCCCGTGTCCTGCTGTCGTCAAAGCGTGGAAAAGACGGGGATAATCACGCTACCTCTGGCGTTTAGGCAAAGATGTCTACGGCACTGTTGCCACGCGCCGCGGATTGCAGGGTGGCAGGGGCAGGCAGTAACTCATCGCTCTCCTCATTAAAACCGCCGGTATTACCGGAACGTGAAGCCTGTTGCTGCTGTTGAGAGGAGGACTGCTGCTGTCCGGCAAAGCTCTCGCTGCTGACACTGCTTTGCGCGAGCTGAATGCCACTCTCAGCAAGCGACGTGCGCAGGACAGGCAGTGCAGCTTCCAGGGCCGCACGCACGTGGCTGTGCGCCGACACCATTTGCAGTTGTGCCTGGTTATCATCCAGTTTCAGGGTAATCTGGACCTGGCCCAGATCTTCCGGGTGCAGACGCAACTCTGCGGTCTGCTGGCCCTGTTTCGTGAACAACGTAATGTGCTGACTCAGGGATTGCTGCCACTCCTGGGTTCCCAGCGGCTGGCTCAATACCGGTGCCGTGGCAACGGTTGCGGCAGCGTGGCTGGTTACGTTGCTGGAAATGACGGGCGCAAGCGTTGCGGTCGGGGCTGTTGAAGAGGGTGAACTGGCGAGATCCTGCTTCTCAGCGGCGGCGGCCACGATCGGGGTCGCCGGTGCGTTGACCGGTTGAGACGGATCGGCGTTTTGCGCCTGCGCCTGATAAGTCGACGCTTGTTGCGCTTTTTCATGGCCCGACAGCAGGGTGCTCATGGACTGTTGACCTACACCATTTTGCGAAAGCGCGGCAGCGTTCAGCGTTGATTTCGCCGTCACGCCAATACCTGTCGCGCCAGAGGCCACCGGCGTTGCCGTCTGCTGGTGGGGCAGCATCGCCATCAGCGCGCTCAACCCTGCCAGCTCTTCTTCGCTCAGCTCGCTTTTGCTGTCATCCTGCGTTTTCACCGCGCTCAGGGTCTTCAGGGCATCACCTTTTGAAACCGGCACCAGCCCGGAAACGAGGGTTTCCAGCGGGGTGGCTGCTGTCGGTTCATCGCCTGTCAGGGCTGGCTGACGCGAGAGCAGGTTGGCTATTTTGTCCTGCAGGGTGTTCTCTCCCCCGGCTTCCTGAGCAACTTTTGACAGCTTACTGCCGGCTGCTTTCAGGTCAGCCAGCGTCAGCGGCGCATCGTTGCCCTGGCCTGTTGCGTCCGTCAGGGCGCCTGCCAGCAGAGAAAGAAAGTCTTGTGCACCGTCGGTGCCTTTCCCCGTTTGCATGCCGCCCGACAGGTCGCTGTCGGTCATCAGCAGTTGTTGCAATGTGATCATTCCGGTTTCCTCATTGATGCGCGCTGGGCAAACTCATCCATTTTCTTCTGATCCAGACGGTTTTCCGCCAGGGTCGTTGCCGCGATCTGTCGGTCCTGTAAGGTCTGCCAGGCCTGCAGTCGCTGCTTTTTCTCGCGCCAGAAATTCAGCGCGGTGTCGACTTTCTGGGTCCACTGGTTAAGCTGCTGGCGATGCTGTTCAATCGCCTTTTCCAGCGTCTGAATAAACTGCTGATAGTTAATCCAGCGCTGGCTTCCAATGCCCTGTGTCATATCGGTATTGAGGTTGGTGCGATATTCATGCTGATAGTCGATTAACATCTTCAACTGCTCTTCAGCCTGCTGGCACCCGCGTCGCATTGCGCCAAGCTGCAATGCGGCATCATCAACTTCTTTCTCAGCCAGATCTTTCAGCGTTGATAACGCGCTGTTTTGCGCCATGACCTTCGCCCTCCACCTGTGTTACACCTGCGGGAAAATCAGCTCCAGTGCCTGGAGTGAGTCTTCCCAGTCGGCGCGTTCAAAAATACCTTGTTGCAAAAACGCCTCCAGCTGCGGCCACAGGCTAATCGCTTTGTCGAGCATCGGGTCGCTGCCTTTGGCATACGCCCCCACGCTCACCAGATCGCGGTTGCGCTGGAAGCTGGAGAGGAGTTGTTTGAAGTTACGCACGCGGGCGTAGTGCTTCTCTGTGATCAATGCCGTCATTGCACGGCTGATTGATGCTTCGATATCAATTGCCGGGTAGTGGCCGGCTTCGGCCAGACGGCGCGATAACACAATATGACCGTCGAGGATCGCACGCGCGGAGTCGGCAATCGGGTCCTGCTGGTCATCGCCTTCGGTCAGAACCGTATAAAAAGCGGTGATTGAGCCGCCGCCGCTGATGCCGTTTCCTGCACGTTCGACCAGCGCCGGGAGCTTGGCAAAGACCGAAGGCGGATAACCTTTGGTCGCCGGAGGTTCTCCGATGGCGAGAGCGATTTCACGCTGCGCCATCGCATAGCGGGTCAGTGAGTCCATAATGAGCAGCACGTGCTGGCCGCGGTCACGGAAATCTTCCGCGATACGGGTGGCATACGCAGCACCCTGCATACGCAGTAACGGTGAGACATCCGCCGGTGCGGCGATGACCACCGAGCGGGCACGGCCTTCTGCACCGAGAATGTTTTCAATAAAGTCTTTTACTTCGCGACCACGTTCACCGATCAGACCCACGACGATGACATCGGCCTGGGTGTAACGTGCCATCATGCCAAGCAGGACGGATTTACCCACCCCTGAGCCGGCAAACAGGCCCATACGCTGCCCGCGGCCTACGGTCAGCAGGGCGTTAATCGGGCGCACGCCGGTGTCGAGGACATGTTCGATGGCGGTACGCTGAAGGGGGTTAAACGGCTGGGTGATCAGCGCGCCGGTTTCGGTGGTGTCCGGCGAGGGCAGACCGTCCAGCGGTTTACCGCTTCCGTCCAGTACGCGGCCAAGCAGGGCAGGGCCAAGTGGGAGCTGTTTCCCGCTTTGCAGTCCATCGCCGCTGATGTTTTTCGCATACACGCGCGCACCGGGCAGAATGCCTTCAACTTCTTCAAGGGGCATCAGGAACAGGCGTTGGCCATTAAAGCCGACGACTTCGCTCTCAACTTCACGCGTCTCTAGTCCATCCTGACGCTCAATCACGCAGGTGGCTCCCAGCGGAAGCTGCAGGCCAGTGGCTTCCAGCACCAGGCCGGTGGCCCGCGTGAGTCGTCCGTAACGGCGAACGGACGGCAGCTGCGTCATCTTCGCTTCAAAATTATCGAGCGTGTTGAGCCAGCGGGTGAGGCGTGCAGTCATCAGACGACTCCCGGTGCTGCCAGGCGGCACAGTTCCTGCCAGCGGGTCGCAACGCTGGCATCCAGGTCACCTTCATCGGCAGAGACCTTGCAGCCTCCGTGATGCAACGACGGGTCGCCGCGCAGACGCCAGCCGTGCAGGCTCAGCGTCGCGCCCAGACTCTCTTCCACGCGCTGGAGGTCGTCCGGATGAACGCGCAGCTGCGGTTTCCCACTGAACAGCGGCTCCTGCTGAAGCAGACCCTGAATTTGTTTAATCAGCGCGGTGTTGTCCACCGCCGGCGCGTGGCCGATCACCTGACGGGCGGCTTCCAGCGCCATCTGCATCAGCCTTGAGGCAATGACGCTGTCCAGCGCATCCAGCGTGTGCTGAAACTCGCTGACCAGCTGCTGCATACGGGCGTGAAGTGGAGCCTGTTGCTGGCGCGCCTGTTCAATGCCGTGTTCTAACCCTTTGGCCAGACCTTCCTGATACCCCTGATCGTGGCCTTTCTGGCGTCCTTCGTTCAGGCCAGCCGTGTAGCCCTGCTCATGGGCCTGCATCTGCAGCTGGGCCAGCATCTGCGCGCGCTGCTCTTCTTCGCTCAGCTCAGGCTGCTCGACATCCGGGTCGCCCTCTTCGGGCGACAGCACGGCGGGTGTGAACTCTGACAGGGGAGGCGCCAGATCGTCGGGCGTCCAGCGCTTCCACGGCAGTTCATTAGACATAGGTGTCGTCTCCGCTGCCAATCACCATCTCGCCGGTTTCCGCCAGACGACGAACGATAAGCAGGATGGCTTTCTGTTCGTTTTCCACCTGAGACAGACGGACCGGGCCACGGTTGGCAAGGTCGTCGCGCAGGATATCTGCCGCACGCTGAGACATGTTGCGCAGGAACTTCTCGCGCAGCGGCTGCTCGGCACCTTTGAGGGCGATAAGCAGCGACTCGGAGTCCACTTCCTGGAGGAGGCGCTGGATGCTGCGATCGTCCACTTCGACCAGGTTTTCGAACAGGAACATCTCGTCGATAATTTTCTGTGCCAGCTCGCCGTCGAATTCGCGGACGGCGGTAATGACCGCCTCTTCCTGCTGCGTTTTCATCAGGTTGATGATCTCTGCCGCCGTTCTCACGCCGCCCATTTTGCTGCGCTTGAGGTTCTGGCCATCGAGCAGGTTGTTCAGCACTTCGGTCAGCTCCGCCAGCGCGGCTGGCTGGACACCACCGAAGGTCGCGATACGCAGCATCACATCGTGACGCAGGCGCTCTTCGAACAACGCCAGAATATCGGCCGCCTGGCCACGTTTGAGGTGGACAAGAATGGTGGCGATAATCTGCGGGTGCTCGTCGCGGATAAGGTCGGCGGCACTCTGCGGCTCCATAAAGTTGAGCGTCTCAATACCGCTGGCGGTATCGCGCGTTTCCAGAATGTCTTCCAGCAGGCTGGCAGCACGCTCTTCGCCCAGCGCCTTGACCAGCACGGAGCGCAGATAGTCGTTGGCGTTGACGTTGAGCGCAGCAAACTGTTCGGCTTCCTGCTCAAATTCAGACAGCACTTCCGTCAGTTGTTTGTTAGAGATCTGGCGTACGTTTGCCATAGCCGCACTGAGAATCTGTACTTCGCGCTGGGAGAGGTGTTTGAACACCTCGGCCGCACGGTCTTCGCCAATGGTCATCAGCAGGATGACGCTTTTATCGGTGCCTGAAAGCGTGTTACTCATGTTCGTTACCCATCCACTGGCGGATGACCAGCGCCACGACGCGCGGATCGTTATCTGACATTTCGCGAATGCGCTGGCTCATGACCTCGGCGCCCATACGCTGGTTAGCACGGCGTTGCTGCATCTGTTCGTCTTTGCTGAGGCGAACTTCAACCGCATCTTCCACTTCCTGACGGGTACTGACCTGTTCGCGCGCCGCTTTTTCAGCTTCAGCACGACGCTGGAGCTGAGGACGAATGCCCTTACGCCACAGCAGCCACGCGACAATCAGAACCAGCAGCCAGCGACCTGCGGACAGCAGCTGATCGATAAACGCCTGCTGTTGCCAGAACGGCAGTTCGCCACCTGACTCTTCAACCGAGTTGAACGGTGAGTTCACCACGTTGAGCGTGTCGCCGCGCTTCTCGGAGTAACCCATCGCTTCACGGGTCAGGTCTTCAATCTGTTTCATCTGCTCGGCGGTCAACGGCAACGGCTTGCCATCCGCCAGTGTCTTGTAGTTCACCACCACCGCAACCGACAGACGCTGTACATCGCCCACGTTCAGTTTGGTGTGGCGGATAGTACGGTCCACTTCGTAGTTGGTGGTTTCGTTACGACTGCTGGTACGCGGACCGGCGGTGCTGGCTGTTGATGTGGTCTGCTGATTCGTTTGCTGACCGTTCTGCTGATTAGCCGGTGGCGTTGAGATTGGTGCCGCGTTAGCCGGTGCTGGCTGGTTAGACAATGCGCCTGGCACACCGCCTGGGTATGCGCCGCCAACCTGTTCGTTTTCATTGACCTGACGAGAGCGCATTACCGCCTGAGCCGGGTTGCCATTCGGGCTGTATTGCTCTTCGGTCTGTTCTTTATTAGAGAAGTCAATCTGCGCGGTAACCTGCGCATGCACGTTGCTGTTACCGACGACCGGGCCAAGGATGGCTTCGATGCGACGCTGCACGCGACCTTCCACATCCGCGGCATATTTCAGCTGCGCGTCATTCAGATCGCGGCCTGCGGTATTGGACTGGGTCAGCAGATGACCACTTTGATCAACCAGCGTCACGTTACCCGGCGGGAGACCGGCAACGGCGCTGGAGACCAGATGGGTCACCGCGCTGATTTGTCCTTCATCCATTGCACGGCCAGGCTGGAGGTTAACGGTGACGGAGGCCGACGGGGATTTCTGCTCGCGGACAAACAGGGAGGGTTTAGGCATGGCCAGGTGCACACGGGCACTCTTCACCGGACCCAATGTTTCAATCGTACGGGCCAGCTCACCTTCCAGCGCACGCTGGTAGTTCACCTGCTCGCTGAACTGGCTGATACCGAATTTTTCCTGATCCAGCAGTTCAAAACCAACCGCACCGCCCTTTGGCAGTCCCTGTTGCGCCAGGCGCAGACGAAGTTCGTGCACCTTATCAGCCGGTACCTCCAGCGCACCGCCGTTATCCGCAAAGCGATAAGGGATGTTCATCTGGGTAAGCTGGGTGACGATGGCACCGCCATCCTGATCGGAAAGGTTACTGTAAAGCGTGCGGTAATCAGGGCTTTTCGCCCACAAGACCATCGCTACAAGGATCGCAATTGCGGCAGCGCCTGCCACGATCAACGGGATTTTAGGATTCGCGCGAAGGCGGTTCATCCACTCGAGTGATTTATTTTGTGGCGCTGTCGATGCTGTTGCACTCATTGCGCACCTCTTAAATCCTGGTGGTTTACGTTATTCGTGTAGAGAAACAAAACTGACTCCCGGGTCGGCAAACACGACAAAAGTTCCATATTGATGGCCCTGCCATTATTTGATGATTCAGGATTTTCTATGCGTCAAATAACCTGGTTTTTTCACGCTATTTACCGCCATTATCTTATTGACAAGCTGTTAGTCTTGACCCCGTAAAAAACCATTCAGGGGAGAGTCATGGCTATACAGGGTATTGAAGGGGTGATCAGTCAGTTGCAGGCAACGGCGATGACGGCCCGTAATCAGAATGTGGCAGAACAACCGAGCATCAGTTTTGCAGGACAACTGCACGCCGCGCTTGACCGTATCAGCGATACCCAGACCGCCGCACGTACTCAGGCGGAGAAGTTCACCCTCGGCGAGCCGGGCGTGGCACTGAATGATGTGATGACCGATTTGCAAAAAGCCTCGGTTTCCCTGCAGATGGGGATTCAGGTGCGTAACAAGCTTGTGTCTGCTTATCAGGAAGTGATGGGGATGCAGGTTTAAGCCCCGTCGATCTTCGCTGGCAGCCCAAGCGCTTTAATGCCACAATATTTTTTTCTTCGAATGCAGGAAAGATGATGAAAAAAATAGCAATTGCTGGCGCGCTGCTGGCACTGACCGGGTGCGTTCAGGTGGATAACTATCAGGAAGTGATCAAACACCCCGTCCCGGCGCATCTGGCAGGGTACTGGCAGTCAAAAGGGCCGCAGAGCAAAATGGTGAGTCCAGAGGCGATTGCCACGCTGGTGGTGACGGAGGAGGGCGATACGCTGGACTGCCGTCAATGGCAGCGCGTGATCGCTGTACCGGGTAAAATCATGCTGCGTTCAGACAGTTATTATAACGTCACCCGCAAGCTGGATATTTATCCGCTGGAGCGCGATGGCTCTGTTCTTGAGTATGATGGTATGGAGCTACAGAAGGTCGATCGCCCGACGGTAGAGTGCGCAGATTATCTGAGCAAAAATCCGCTTGAGAGTAAACTTCCGTAGTGCATGTTGCCGGGTGGCAGCTTCGCCTGACCCGGCATTCAATTCACGTCAGATGCTTTTACAACTACAACGCATCCTCAATCACCCACACGCTGACGCTTCCACCTTTGCAGGTAAAGGTACCTTCGCCATCCGCTGCGGTAGTGACCGTTTCTTCGCGATTGCCGAGAAAATCACGCCACGTTTTGTTGCCGTAGTTTTCACCCAGACAAATCACTTTCTCGCCGTCATCGCCATTCGACATCACCACCACACAGCCAGGATCGTCTTCGGTGCCGCTGCGGCTGAAGGCGATACAGTTTGGGTGATCGAAGAACAGCGTCTGCACGCCGTGGGCAAAACGCTGGCGGGCGAGGATCAGCTCGTGAAGCTGCTCGATGACCGGCATATCAATATGGTAGGTTTCGCCGTCACCGCCCGTATCGTCATAGCTGGCACCGAATAAATCCGGATAAAAGACGCTGGGCACTCCGTTTTCACGCAGCAGGATCAGGGCATAGGCCAGCGGTTTAAACCACGCTTCGACCGGCGCTTCCAGCGCCTGCAAAGGCTGAGTGTCATGGTTGGCAACCAGAGTTACTGCATGGAACGGATCGGCTTCGACCAGGGTGCCGGTAAAGATTTGGCTCATGTCGTATTCCCGACCCTGGCGCGATGCTTCGTGGAATTTCATCTGCAGGGGGGCATCGAACAGCATCGTCTTGCCATCGACCTGGTCAATATAGGCCTGCAGTTTATCCACTTCGTGGGACCAGTATTCCGCCACGATAAACAACGGTTGCGTTGCGACTTCCTGAACGTGCTCAATCCACTCCTTATAAAACCAGGCGGGAATGTGTTTGACGGCGTCCAGACGAAAACCGGCACAGCCAGTTTGTTCCATGACCCAGCGGGCCCAGTATTTGATCTCCTCGGTGACGGCATGGTTGCGAAAATCAATGTTTTCGCCCATCAGGTAATCAAAATTACCCATCTCATCATCAACCTGGTCGTTCCAGCCTTCACCGGTGTAGTCGTTGACGATTTTAAAAATGCCGTCTT
This sequence comes from Enterobacter sp. PTB, assembly GCF_051130085.1. NCBI lineage: Bacteria > Pseudomonadati > Pseudomonadota > Gammaproteobacteria > Enterobacterales > Enterobacteriaceae > Enterobacter > Enterobacter sp. PTB. The sequence goes on along the minus strand of NZ_JBDKEE010000001.1, from coordinate 254,070 downwards.
CATCGGGGTTTTCAATATGGTCGACGCCGCTGAAGCATTTGTAATCCCAGATAAACTGCGAATATTGCCCGGCACGGGCAGGGAAGGTGTAGCGTGTCCAGGCTTCACACTCAATGATCTCATCGTCGATCTGCGTGCGATCCTGTTCGTTGACGCGCTGAACGCGGACGGGTTCTTTCTCGTCTGCGCCCATTTTGTGGTTAACCACCACGTCCAGGAGGACGGCGATCTCATTACTTTTGAGTGCGTCGATGGCCTCCAGCAGCTGAGCTTTGTCACCGTACTTGGTGGCGACGCTGCCTTTCTGGTCAAACTCACCGAGGTCGAAGAGATCGTAAGTGTCGTATCCAACCGAGTACCCGCCGGATGCGCCTTTACAGGCTGGCGGCAACCAGATCATATTGATGCCGATTTCGTTAAGATTGGGGGCTAACGCCGTGACCTCTCGCCACAATTCACCGCCCGCAGGGTAATACCAGTGAAAACATTGTAACAGGGTGGGGTTTTTCATCGTCCGTGCTCCAGAAGCCGTTTGGCAGACTTCTGGAGTATGGATCAAGAATCGCTAATGTGAATTAATGATTCATCTCTCCGGGAAATAATATGTTACCTGACAACTTCCCGTAGGTAACGTTAACGTTTTTTTGCTTGTTGGTTTGGGCAATAAGACCGCTCAACTCACTCATTCTTTCCTGCAACAAATCCTTGAGGAGGAGCTCATTCTGCAGCACCTGATTCAGTATCACCATCGCCTGATCCTGGATGTGTTTGCTGTCGGGCGGAAAAGGAGTCGTGCTGATCTCTTCAACCAGCGAAACGTATGCAACCTCCTGTTCGATGAGCTCATCCCATTTCCCGGATTGAGCAAGGCTCAGCATTGTATTGCTAAGCGCATAAAGAGCATGCCACTTTTTAAGGGATAAGCTGGAGTCGTTCATTAAAGTTAATCCTGCTTGGGAGTATAACCCGGGCCGATTTGCTTCCAGGCGTCGGAAATATTGAGCAGCAGAGCCTCGACTTCGGTAATCGCCTCGATGTCATTGCGCAGATTGGCATGTAACAAACGGCGTACCATATAGTCATAAAGCGCAGAAAGGTTGCGGGGGAGTTCTCCTCCCACCTCCATATTTAACCCAGCCTTAAGGCCATTTTCGATAATATTAATGGCCTTAGACAGGGCCTCTCCTTTTGCCGGGATGTCCCCCTGCTCAAGGAAAAGGCGCGCCCGGATAAGCGCGCTATGGATACCGTCGAACAACATGACAACCAACTGGTGCGGGCTGGCACTCAAGACAGCAGATTCAAGACCTACCTGCTGATAGGCTTGTACACCAGATTTGCTATACATATCGTTTCCTTTCTTACTTACTGCTGAACTGTTGGGTCAAATAAGTGGCCGTGCCGTTGAATTTTGTGACCAGCTTATCTAAATCGTTAAATTGCTTTTTATAGCGCGCCATCGTGGCTTCAATCGTCAATTCCATCGCGTCGTAACGTTTGCCGATGGATTTGAGCGTGGCGTTAATACCGTCCTTCGCATTCTGAATAACGCCTTCTTTGCCGACAGACGTGCTCAGCATATCGGTTAGCTTGTTATTCATCTGGGTAGCGAAACCGGTCGTTTTCCCGTCACCCACAAAATAGGCCTGTACACCAGCCGGATCGTCCGTGAGGATCTTGGTTAATTTCTTATCATCAATTTTCAGGTTGCCAACCGCGCCGTCCGCGCCTTTGACCGGGTCCTGGGTGATGCCAAGTTGGGCCATAATGGCATAGGAACCGCTCTGCACATTGGTCAATAAAGCACGCAGATCGGATTGTACTCCGCGGATAGTACTGTCACCCATCAGTACGCCGTTATTCGAAGACTGGGCGGTTGCACCCACCGCAGGTGGCTCATATTTCGTCAATGAGGCAATGGTGGACTGCAGAGAGTTATAGGCAGTTACCCATTCTGTAATGGCTTTTTTGTTATCGTCAGTAGAGCGGGTTACGGTCAGGGTTTCATCGGCCGTGCTCTGTGCTTTCAGGGTTAATGTTACCCCTGGAATGGCGTCAGTGATGGTATTGGTCTGGCGGACAATCTGGATACCGTTGACGTTAACGACGGCATTTTGTGATTTTACCTGTTCGGTAAGTGCGCCACTGCCAATGATGCCTTTCAGCGTATCGTCGCCGGTCACTGTTACCGTCATATCAGAATCGGTACCGGTGGTTTTGGAGGTCAGCATCAGACGATAGTCGCCATCATCCGCTTTCACCACACTTGCCGAGACACCGCCGTTGGCAGCGTTAATGGCTTTAGCGATCCCGTTCAGGGAGGTATCGCCATCGGCCAGGGTTACCGTCAGTGGTTTACTGTCAGCGCCTGCCTGGGTAATGGTAATGGTTCGGCTGTTGGTGCCCGTGGTGCCACCTAACTGCTTAGTATTGCTGTCGATAGTGCCTGGCGTGGTTGTCAGCACCTGGCCTTTAGCAATCTTGCTGACGTTGACTGTCACATCACCAACGTTAGCGCCGGAGGTACTGATAGCCGAAAATGCAGTATTGGTGCTGCTAATGGAGGTTGAGTTCCACGTATCTGTTTTTGCGAGCTTAGCAGCTGCGGTTTGCAGATTCGTCAGGGCGCTTTGTAATTTGCCGTAACCGGTAATCTGCGCGTCGTAGGTGGTTTTTTGCTTGGCAATAGCCGTCAATTTTGTTTCTTCTGCTGCCTGCAGCTTATCGTACAGATCTGACAGGCCGGGCATGCCCACCCCGAGATTACTGATAGTCGCCATGTAGTGTTCCTTCTTAATGGATGTTTCAGTCGTTTATCGGCCCGTTCGACGAAAAGTTTACGGCAAGCTTAAAAAATATATCGCTGAATAAGCGACCTAAATGACGCGTTTTAAATCAACAGGGTGCATGACGAAGAAATATACCGAAGAGAATAAGACGGTGATTTTTTGCGTTAATCTTTTATTTATCATGCACTCTGCAGCCGCTTTAGTGTAAAATAAACCTTTATAAAACAAATAATTAAATATTTTCTTCGATATTTTCTAAAGTCTGCTGTTCGAGCGTCGATAACCTTGTTGACGGTGAGAGACGCCGTGAGTGTTAGGCACCGACCCTAGAAACCATTTTTGAAGGAATTAAAATTATGTCAGTTATCAATACTAACCTGTTGTCCCTGACCACTCAGAACAACCTGAACAAATCTCAGTCTTCTCTGGGCACCGCTATTGAGCGTCTGTCTTCTGGTCTGCGTATCAACAGCTCTAAAGATGATGCTGCGGGTCAGGCGATTGCAAACCGTATGAACTCTCAGATTAAAGGGATGACTCAGGCTGCTCGTAACGCCAACGACGGTATCTCTCTGGTTCAGACCGCTGAAGGTAACCTGAACGAGATCAACTCCAACTTACAGCGTATCCGTGAGCTGGCTGTTCAGGCTGCGAACGATACTAACGGTACCACTGACTACACCTCAATCAGCACTGAAATTACTCAGCGTCTGGGTGAAATCGACCGTATCGCTGGCGCTGCTAACTTCAACGGCAAAAAACTGCTGGACGGTAGCCAGACTGCTTCTCTGAACATCCAGGTTGGCGCAGGTACTGGTGCAACTGATAGCATCGCTATCACCACTGGCGCACTGATCAACGCTAAAGCAACCAGCCTCGACGCTGGCCTGACCGGTACCATCACCGATAACAGCACTGCTAAAGCGTTCATCACTGCAGCTGACAACGCTATCTCTAAAATTGATACCGCTCGTTCTAACATGGGTGCGATTCAGAACCGTTTCGAATCTACCATTAACAACCTGAACAACTCTATCACTAACCTGTCTGCTGCTCAGTCTCGTATCCAGGATGCTGACTACGCAACTGAAGTATCTAACATGTCCCGCGCGCAGATCCTGCAGCAGGCTGGTACTTCCGTGCTGTCTCAGGCAAACCAGGTTCCACAGGCGATGCTGTCCCTGCTGCGTTAATAGACGCACTATCTTTAAAAAAGGTTGCTGGAAACAGCAGCCTTTTTTTTCACTATTTTTCCGTAAAATCACCGGATCGTAATCTGTAAAATAAGGCTGCATTTAGCAGCGTTTTCCCGCCATCACCCCCCGAAACACAGTGTTACTCTGCCTAAAATCTCCTTTTCCGGTCGTCTGACGACAGTTTACCGAAGAGTTATAAGATGAGTGAATTCGCACGTAGCCGGGCTATGCGTCAGTTTTATCGGAATGTGTTTACCCGATTCATTGATCTGCCAGAAGCCGATGTTATGCCCGCCAACATCACGGCCGAAATTTTCAGTTTTAAAAGCACTAATTTCACTGCGCTCGAGCCCATGATTCGTGTGGCCGAAACGGGGCTGGATGCTGAAAAGGATACGGCTTTAAAAGACATGCTATGTGCCATCGTGCTGGCAAACACCGCACTGGATGAGTCCGTCATTGGCGAAAAACAAACTCTTTCTGCCGAGATGAGTACCCAACTGACAGAATATATTGTGTCGGCGTTAAAAGCCGATGACAACATTCACTATCTTGTCGCCGCCATTCAGCTTCTGTTCCGCGTCAATGAAATCAGCTCAGCGTTATTTTTAATTAACAACAACCTTTCGCTGGTTAGCAATTCGGCACCTGTGCTGAAAATCCTGCTGTTGATCTGTTTAATGGAAAATGATTTCAACCAGGCGATGGTTGTTATCCAGGCTCTGACGGCAGACGCTGCATTAATCGGCGAAGATCCTATGGCCCTGTTGATGATTACCTGCGGCATCTACAGGCTGGGGGGCATACCCGATTCGTACATCGATTTTCGATCGCTTCACATGAGCGAGCACGCGGTGGAAAATCAATCCTACGATTACTGGATCGCAAAAAGCACAGCTGCCAAAACAACGGTGCTAGTCACGTGCGACAGCGAGGATTATTTCGAGCACGCTGTGCCGATGCTCTATTCACTCTATGAGACCAATCGCGACGTCCTTGATGTGCACGTGCATCTAATTAACGGCAATGATGATGTTAAACATAGCCTGATGACCCTTCGCGAACAGCTACCTGAGCTCAACCTCTCTGCAAGCCATGAGCAAATAACCCGTAATGAGGACATGTCGGTAGTCCGTGCTGCACGTCGCATCGTTTTCCTGCACCACGCACTGCAGGCGTTTAACACTCCCATTATTGCCATTAACCCTAATGTGCTGGTGCGTAAGCCGTGGTGTGAGCCAGAAACGGCGCTGTTGCTCCTGCAAACCGAATCCTCACCTTTCTGGGAAGAGGTTTTTGCCGGTTTTATTTACGCAAAACCCGGCGGCGTAGCGCAACGATATTTCGACCGCGTTGTGCCGTTCATCCATACCAACCTCGCCAGCGGCAATCATGCGCCTGGTCTGGAGCAAGTCGCACTCTTTTCCTGTCTGGACATGCTTTCGCCAGAAGACCGTCTGGCGATCGCGCGTGCCGAGCGTAGCGGAATACTTGATAGCCAGTCGGGTGAGGAGGCGTTCTGTTGGGTGGCAAGGAACACAGCAGGCCCATACCAGGAATATAAATCGTCGCTTATTCGCACGTATCAACGCTGAAGCATTTGCCCTGTGACCGTAAGAACAGAATCTGGAAAAAACGTGACGACACAGTACCCCTATTATCGGGTCAGCCCCGAGACCATTCATGCCGCTGCGGTGCTTAATCATCTGACCACGCCACTGCCTGCGTTTGCCCGTGTCATGGAGATTGGCTGTGGTTCAGCAACGCGTCTGATTATGCACGCATGGGCGCATCCTGAGAGTATCGCTCTGGGTATCGATATTGACGAAGAGGCGATCGTGAAGGGGCAGAAGTTTGCTGCCGAACTGGGATGTCACAATGTTGAACTGTTTGCTGCAGGATTAGGGGATTTGCTCGCCGCGGATCCGGGCGAGTTAGATTACATCATTATTCATCAGACCTTTGCTTTTCTTGGAAAAAGCGAACGGGAAGCGTTGCTGACATGGTGCCAGGCGCATTTATCTGCCAACGGCGTTATTGCCATTAAGTGGTCAGTACTGCCTGGCAGCATAGCGCGCATAACGTTGGGTGAAGCGTTACGGTTCCATCTTGATCGCGCAGAAGAGGGCAGCGACCTGCTGGCGTCAGCCCGCGCCATGCTGAGCTTTATGTTGCTCACGCTGGAAGAGGGTTCGCTGAAAAATGAAGTCCTTCTCGCTGAAGAAATGGATGATAACGCGCTAATTCTGGCCTATTTAAGCCCGAGTGACGGGGCATGCACCCTTGGGGATTTTAACGCACAGGCTGAACTAGCCGGTCTGCAGTTCCTGGGCGATTTGCTGCCACAGTCGGAACTGGGAAGCTTCTACAGTCCGAGAATCGAACAGTTACTGGGTGCCGTCAGCGACGGGGCAAGCAGAACCTTGTCACAGCAGTATCTTGATTACGCCGTTCAACGCGAAGAACGCTTTTCCTTGCTGTGCCACCTAAATCGCCTCTCGCCGCCGGTTCACCCGGATCTGAACCTCCTGAGAAACCTGCACTGGGCAGGAAGCTTTATGCCGATCGAACTGGATTCTGCAAAAGCGCCCCGCGTGTTCAGAAATAATAATGGACGGATCATGCGTACCGACAATGCCATTATTATCAGGATCATGGAGTTGTTGGGCAATGCCTGGCCTATGTCCTTAAGTTTCGAGCAGCTTGTGCTCAATTGCCGGGCTCCTGAAACGCATGAGGATTATCAGGAGACGGTGTGGGAAGCATTAAAAACGCTGTTTATGACCTGTGCTGACGGATTTTTCTGGAGTGCCAGCCCTGGGGCATACAACGCTGCGCAAAATGATGACCTGGCACCGGTAGGGTTGCTACCACCAGCGTGTCCTGCGAACGATGTAAGCATCATGAACCTGTGGGGAGAGTGGGTTTCATTGACACCTGCTGAGTGGAATTATTTGCGCTTCGAAATGGGGCATGCCGGGCAGACGAACTGGGAACTCTACTCTTCATTGAAAATTAAAGGGTTGCTAACCGGCTCGCCTGAGGCCTGGAAAAAGCAACTGCAGTGTTTTCTGCGTGCAGGCATGCTCGACGTACTAAAATCGCAACTTTCTCTGTTGTTGTTGCTTAGTGTCGATCAACAGCAGGGCGGAATGCTTATCAAGAGCAATGCCGAACCCGTATTAGCCGACCCGGACGTGGACGCTATCTACGAGCGCGCAAACAGCCTGATCCAAAAAGGCCGTTCTGAAGAAGCCCGCGAGTATGCTCGTGGGTTAATGGAAAAAAATCCAGACAATATTCACGTCCTTCGCTGCTATTCAAAAACATGCGTGCTGACTTCCGCCTGGGATGACGCGCTGGCGTCGCTTTGTAAACTGATGGGCTATTATTTCTCGAGCCTTGATATCTATTATGATCTTGCCACGGTGTTGCAGCGTAAGCGTGAATTCTACGGTTCACGGCAAATTGTCCGTACATTGCTTCGTCTGAATAATAAAAATATTGATTACTGGCTAAGTCTGGCATCGCTGCATCATGCCTATGGCGATATGACATTAGCGGAAAAATGCTGCAGGGAGATTATGCGCTTCCAGCACCCGGGGCCCAGTTCACTTGGGCTCACCGGGATTGTATTGAGTGACAACCATAAAATGGCAGAAGCGCGCTATTTTATGGAAAAGGCCGTAGAGCTTAGCAATTATAATTTCGGATACTTCAGTAACTTACTGTTTGTAATGAGCCATGATGCCACGGTATCCCCTGAAGAATTGCTGGGAAAACATCTTGATTTTGGTTATCGGGTTGATGAATGGGCGAAAGGGTGCGAGTTTAAACCCGTATTAAAAAATACTAAAGAACCAGACAGAAAGCTCAAAATAGGGTTCGTTTCAGGAGATTTACGCCAACATCCCGTAGCTAATTTTTTGCTGCCGACCTGGAACGCACTGGATCGTGAAAAATTTGATCTAGTGGCATATAGTACGCTTTTCATGAATGAAGACAGTGTTTATCGGCATTTTCGTGATACCGCGACGTTATGGCGTCAGGTTGATGCCCTTAGTGATATAGAACTGGCCAATGTCATTGCCGAAGATGAAATTGATATACTCTTCGATTTATCCGGGCATACGGCGTATAACCGTCTACCGGCATTTGCGCTGCGTCCAGCTCCAATCCAATTAACTTGGATAGGTTATCCAGGAACGACTGGCATCAGTCAAATGGATTATATTTTATTGCCGACGACCCTGATTAAGTCACAGGCTCTCAGAGATCAGCTATCTGAAAAGATCATGTTTGTCGAGACGCGTAAGCACTTTGAGCCCCATCCTCAAAGCCCGGAAATAAATGAACTACCTGCGCTACGTAATGGGTATATCACCTTTGGTAGTTTCAACCGGGCTAAAAAGCTTAATGACCATGTGCTTGGCGTATGGGCGAAAATCATGCTTGCCTATCCTGAGTCAAAACTGCTTATGGGGTTTATGACTGATGCGGATATGATTGCTGCGATGACAAAGCGCATGCAGAAACTGGGAATTGCCGAGGATAAACTGATTTTCAGAGGCTTAGTTGAACTGGAGGACTATCTCGCTTATCACCATGAAATCGATATTTTACTGGATACTTTCCCTTATACCGGTGGGACAACGACTCATCATGGTGCATGGATGGGAGTCCCGACCCTTACTCTGAGTGGGCCAACGATCCCTTGTCTACAGGGTGTGGATATTATGGGCGGGTATCAACTTGAACAGTTTATTGCCGTTGATGAACAGGAATACATCAGTAAAGCCGTTGCCTGGCGTGACAATATTGCTGAACTTGCAATCATTCGCCGGGGAATGCGTGCCAGAATCCCGAGAGAGAATGATTCAGGTAATAAAATTGCTGTCAATTTAGAAAAAGCGCTTAGGGAAGCATGGCATATGTATTGTCGTGGAGAACAACCCCACGAGCTGATTATTACAAGTCAGACATTGAACGGATGATAATGAAACTGTTGACTACATAATACGTCTGTAGTGAAAAGACAGGTGGCAAATGTATGCTACCTGCCTTTTAGAACGCCAAAACTATTTCCAGTAATCGAGAAATCCATCTTTACCGAAAAGCCAGGCCGTTTGGAGCTCTTGGTTGATGCGTTCAATTATGGGCTTCACTTCTTTGTAAGGCTGTCGCAGGAAAATCCACGATTTGCTCTTAGGACTATAGACGGAAGAGCGATATCCCCACTGTTCCATCAAAATGCTCATACTTTTATTGGTATGCACACAGGTATGTACCGGGACGTCGATATAAAACCAGTTTGGATCTTCGGGTACTTTCTCAACAACGACGGTATGAATAAACAAACTGCCAGCATCAGAGACCAAATGGTTGACGTTATCCAGATCGTTACGTGTTAACACGTGCTCAAACATGGCGGAGTTGACGACTAACGACCAGCTTTTGTCATCGGGATCATCTATGTAGGTAAAGTCCGGGTTCTGGACATATTTATCGTAGCAAAAGGTGTTGCGATTGAAATACTTCTGGATGAGATGGCTAAGCGTACCGTAGCCTGCCGCGTAATCAAGAATTCGGCTGTCGTCGATAATATTATTGCGCGCCAGTAACTCTATCATCAGCGCCTGTTCAGCATAGGGAGGCTGATTGAAGCCCAGCGTTTCACGCCCGCCATTCTCATTGTAATGGTGAAAATCAGTATTGAATTTTTCCCATTCCTCCAGGGAAAGTTCCTGATGGGTTTTTGAACTGAAAAATCCGCATTCAGGACATTGGTAATATTGCACTGGCATCAGTTTTTGCGTGAATTTTTCCGCTGAAGGTGCAAGATACTTGGCTTTTTCGAAATAGAACTTCATTTCGCTGTTACAGATGAGGCATGAGATCGTCATGATGCTCCACGTTATAGAATTTGCTGCCAGTCAGCGCAGTTGTGAATGAGATTGAAAGAACGTCTTGATAAATGTCGCATATCTTTGAGAGGTTCAGGCGCAAAACAGATGCCTTTTTCTGCCCTTGTTTCCACGATGGCAGGGGATCTGCATATAGTCAGTTCAAATAGGCTGTAAAATGTCGGTTATTTTACCGATAAGCTGGTGACGATGCTCGCTATGATGAATCACGTCTTCATTACATGCAGGTTTGCACATGGGCGATAAAATTTTCGTCACCAGTCCTTTAATGCCTCCTTTAGAGGAGTTCATGCCATATCTTCAAAAAATCTGGCAGAACCGAATTCTTACTAACGGTGGTGAATTTCATCAAGAACTGGAAGAAGCCCTGGCACGTTATCTGGGTGTCAAATACGTATGCCTTTTTGCAAATGGTACGCTGGCATTGCTGACCGCGCTTCAGGCGCTGCGCGTAACGGGGGAAGTGATTACTACGCCGTATTCATTTGTGGCGACATCGCACACGCTCTTATGGAATGGTTTAACCCCTGTATTTGTCGATATCGACCCGCACACATTTAATATCGATCCTGAACGCATTGAAGAATTAATCACGCCTCAAACCACAGCAATTATGCCAGTTCATTGCTATGGTATTCCTTGCAATGTTGATAAGATTCAGCAGATTGCTGATATTTATGGTTTAAAAGTTATCTACGATGCGGCCCATGCTTTTGGCGTTCGCCAGAGCGGGAACAGTATACTTAACCATGGCGATCTGTCGGTATTAAGCTTCCATGCGACTAAAGTGTTTAATACTTTTGAGGGCGGTGCGATAATTTGTCATGACAACCGTACCAAGCAACGTATTGATTATCTTAAAAACTTTGGTTTCGCCGGTGAAACGCGTGTTGTCGCTCCGGGTATTAATGCCAAAATGAACGAGATGGAAGCGGCATTTGGTCTGCTTCAGTTGCAATATATTGATAATGCGCTTCTTGAAAGGGCTTCTATTTCAAAGCGTTACAGTGAGGCGCTGAAGGATATTCCCGGCGTAACGTTCTTTGATGCTGCAGACCGATTTGAATGGAATCACGCCTATTATCCGGTCCTTATTGACAGCAGTTTTCCGCTGAGTCGGGATGCGCTCTACGAGGCGTTGAAAACAGAGAATGTCTACTGCCGACGTTATTTCTATCCCCTCATTAGCTCGTTTGCGATGTACAATCACCTGCCTTCTGCGGCGTCCGATAAATTGCCTGTCGCCAGTCGACTTGCCGAGCAGATACTTTGCCTGCCCATTTATCCTGACCTGCAAATCGAGGATCAAATGCGAGTCATCGATATCCTGCGACGCCACGCCACGATTCCTTCAATAAATTATCAGGTTGCATAATATAAAAAGGCTTTGGATATCAAAGCCTTTTACTATTAATGGGGGGGTAATCTGTGCGGAGGAATAGCGTAAAGCACTAATTCACATGCCAGTCTGGGATGATGAGCACGCAGATAAAAATGATAGCCAGGCTGTATCTGGTGAATAAATTGTGGAATGGTGATGAGATCGGCTGGCTTATGGTAAAGACTAATTGCCAATATCGGATAGTGTTTTTCTATCGTCGCCTGCGCACCTTTTAATGCTTCAAGTTCTGAGCCTTCAATATCCATCTTTATAAAAGTAACTTTCTCGCCAGCAACGACGTTATCAATACTGTTAAGCGCAATTTCTTCGGCGTCAGGTGAATCAGTTATGGCAGAAGAAAGGGCATGGCCGGCATTAAAACGCAGCGTGGCGTTTGTATTCCATATTCCCGCATTAATGCACACGCACTGGGGCAAATTAGCCGTATTTTGTTCCAGTAATGCGAACGTGTTTTTGTCCGGTTCAAAGGCGAAAATTTTAGCCGCAGGGGCAACATTTTGCTGCTCAAGGGCATTTACAAAAGCGGCAATGCTATCGCCATTATACGCCCCGCCATCGACTAAGATCTCTTCAGCACCGAAGCGTATCAACTCACGTGGGAAGTAATGTTCCGGGTGAAAGACACTGTGGCAGTAGATTTCGCGCGCGCTTATCCGCTGGTTCAGATAAGCAATTAACGTGGTTTTCGACGCCTCGTCGGTAAGGTTGTCATAAAATTCATTAAGCTTGTCCTGGTGTGTTTCACACCACGCAGTAGTAAAGTGCTCACCCGCATTAATGCCCACAAAGGTGGGATCATAAAAGAGGATCACGCCGGCATTACGTTCAAGCTCTACACGTAATGGCTCATCGATAAACTGCATAGCGATAATGTAGTTATATTGTGATTCCTGAGCCGTGAGGGACTCTAAACTGACAATGCGTTTGCCATTGAATTCATCCCCAGGTTTAAGCCACGCATCACTTATCGCAACATAATCAACGGACATTCCCTGACGCTGCATAAAATCCCAGGTGATTTGCGAGACATAACCTGCACCACAAAGCACGATGGGGTGACCGTTTGTCTGCATCCGTGCCAGCATATCGATGAAGTGATTGCGGGTTTCACTGAGCATATCAAGTATGGCTTTCAACATTTTCTCCAGCATTATGCGCAAGGTGAGTGAAAGAGGAGGGACGAGCAATAACACGGGTCAACATGGCGACCAAATCATAGCCGTCCCACTGCAGAGAAAAATCAAGCGTCTGGCCAAGGGAGACAATACGGTCTACCCCTCTGAGACCCGAAGCAAGCCAATTATTCAGCTCATCAGACGAGACGCCAAAGGTGGCCATTGTCTGGCAACGTGAGTGACAAATCGGATTGATTTCATCAAGCGACCGCGCCACGTACTCCATGAAAAAACCACCATTGCCGCGCCAGTCGAGCGTCTCTTTTTCGAGGGCAGAGAGTTCAACGCGCACGATGATATTTTGTGCCCCGGACACTTTTCTCACGCCAGCAAAACGAGCACTGAGCAAGTACAATTGCGTCAGTTTATTCACCGCAGAGACGGGCTCAGGCGTATAACGAGCAGCGGCAAGCGCCTCAAAATTTTGCCAGAACAGGGCTCGCCCCTGCTGTAGATTTTCACCCAGCCAGACGATAAGAGACGGAGAAGTACACGCGTTCTGATCGTTTAAGAGCGTGTCATTGTAAAATGCCCGCGCAAGTTGTTCCTTTTCAGGATGCGCCAGATAAGCATCTGCGTTAATCACCGCGATGGAGTAACGGTCGGCGAATGCAATGTCCAGAGCCCGGGGGGGAAGTGAAGATTGACGCAAATCTGCTATGGTTTTGTCGCCACCCCAGATAATGCGTGTGTCGCATATTGCCGACAGCGCATCATTGATGTGTCGTTGTCGATCATAACGCACAAGAATAATTCTTGGCCGCATCATTGGGTGGCTTTGGAGCGCACTATTAAATAACCGTACCACTATCGCCGTCTGGGGGTGAACGCGTCCGGGTAAACGGACAATATTGGCGTTACCGGTTAGTAGCCCAACAATAAGCGAATAGGCAAAATTCACGGCTACATTGCCCGGAGCGATATGAAATGCCACTCCACGTCCATAGCGGTGAGCAACTGAACAGTTTTCATACTGCATACGAGCGATAGATGAGGGACGACACCAGAAACCCAGACCGATCACATCTGGCCAGTTTTTCGCTTCGTTATCGGCTAACGTGAGGCGGGAAAAGGTGTCCAGAAACTCGATAATGTCCGGGGCAAAAAGTGGTAACGCTTTTTGCTCAGGCATACTGTGCAGGAGCGTTTCATCCCCCAGAATAAAGTCCAGACCGCTAAGATTGTGCTGCATATGTATCGCTACACCCCCGTAATTCGGCTTTCTTCAACCGTCCTAAAATACGCAAGTATTTGCCTTTTCGCCCGCAATCACAGTCATCTTCACCCAGAATGACGCCTTCATCTTCGGTTAGCAAAGCGTGTCCGGGATAGGATTCGGGTAACAGGGATATTACCTGGATAATGCCTGACTGGCCGTGGGGGAGAACGGAAAAATCGTGCGGGTCGCGGATAATGACGTCCGAGAAAATCGACGTGTGCAGATGTCCATGCTCGCATTGCATGTAAATACAGCCGGTCTGTTCGACCATGCCATAATAATCGTGTACCGCCGACAGGGCGCAAAGTTCATTCAAACTTTCAGCAAAGACCTCGGGGGTCACCGCTTCACTTTGCAGCTTTTTCCAGCCGCCGCCGTGAATTAACAGGGCATTACTGAGATCAATCTGATGAGCGCTTGTTTTTAATTCCTGATAGAAGTGCTGCCAGACCATAAAGGTGAAACCGAACAGCAGAATCCGCTTACCTTGATGCTTCTCTAAAAAGGCTTCAATTACGGGTAAATTCAGCGTCATGCTCTCGTCTAATGCCCAGGCACGATCGCTACCAAATAATGAGAAGCCTAAAATTCCGGCGCCGCGGGCAGAGAATTGCTGCCGATCTTTTAACACTTCAGGAGAGTCAATAATCAGCATAGGCAAACGCCCAGAGCCAGTAAATTGACTGACAATTTTTACCAGCGTTTTTTGCTGATGGGATGCTGTTGCCTTGTCCAGATAAATTCGGGAGAACTGCTGTCCGGTTGTGCCGGATGAGGTCATTGTTTTTACAATATCACTATCCGGTACGCTTTGTAATTTCAGTGTTTTAAACAGAGAAACTGGAAGAAAAGGCAATGAGGTTACATCGCTAAGCGTAGCGGGGTTAAAGGATTGTGCATCCAGCATACGACGATAAGGTTCGCAATGCGCATAATGGTGCGCGGTAAGCTCGCGCAGCCTGGCCAGTTGCAGCGCGTGCTTTTCTTCCCGTGCGAGCGAGTAGGGCGCCTGCGCTAATATTGCTTCAAACGGAAGGGACATAATTTTTCAGCTTAGGATAAATCGTCTTACCCGCGGCGTTTTTGGGTATCTCATCCAGTGTGATAACGCGAAACGCGGAATGATGAAGCTGGCTTTTAGCAGCTGCATAGTGTTTTACTGCGCTTTCAAAAGCGGCATCTGTAATGAAAATACAGACTAAATCATCGCGCCCATCGCATGCGCAGTTAAGATCCGGGAATGCTGTTTTCAGTAGTGTTTCCATCTCATCCATACCGAGGCGGTTGCCAAAAATTTTAAGGAAACGCTTTTTACGGCCAACAATAGAGTAAAACCCGTCGGTATCTACGCGAGCAATATCGCCGGTGTGCAGAATGCCCTGGAATGTATCTCCTAATGCCAGATCGCAACCACGCTCTGCGTAGCCAAGCGCCACATTCTCACCCTTATAGACCAACTCTCCGTCAACATCGGGGGCAGTGATAATGTCACCGTTTTCGTCAAGCAATATAAATTCGCCGCCGGGGATGGGAGTACCAATGGTGCTACTTTTGCGTTGCGCAAATTCTGGGGCAAGCCAGGCCATGCGAGATGTTGCTTCAGCTGCGCCATACATCACCACAAAACGTTTTCCGTGTTGATCGGCATAATCGGTGAACTCTTTGACCAGCGCAGGAGCCAATTTTCCGCCAGCCTGGGTTAGCGTTCGCATATCAGGAAGATCCATGCGCATAAAACGCAATTTTTTGAGCATTTCCCAAGTGTAGGGCACTCCAGCAAGCGAGGTGGCACGTTCATCACGCACAAATGTCCAGAACTCACGCTGCATGACACTTGCGCTTGTCAGAAGCAGCGTCGCGCCAGCTTTCAGATGGCTATTGACGATTGATAACCCATACACGTAATTCAGCGGCAGGCTGACCAGCCCGCGCTCTTGAGAGTCGATAGCAAGATAATTCGCAATGCTTGTAGCATTACTTTCCAGGTTGCGTTGACTTAATCGCACCAGTTTGCTACTTCCAGTGGATCCCGAGGTTGTCATCAATAGGGCAAGATCATCATGCAATTGGAATGGTGTAAGACCGGTAGCTTGCAGGCGGAAAGTACCGTGCTCTTCGCGCCATAAATACGAGGGGTGGTAGGTGTCGATGAGTGACTTAACCATTGCGTCGTTAAGCTCGCTATCAAGCAACAGTGCAACTGCATTTTGCTTAAGGCAAGCCAGATAACCAATTATGGTGTCACACTGATTTTTGCAAAAAATAAAGACCAATGTACGAGGCGGAATAGTTTCAGCCAGCTTCTGAACGCGGTCTGTGAGTTCACCCCAGCGAAGCGCCTGTCCTCGATCGTCCACTAGAGCGAGATGGTCAGGTGAAACCTTATCAGTATGCCAGAACGCCATAATTTATAATGCACCTAATATCTGGGCTGTCAGTTGTGCTGCAGTGAGCCCACTTTGCTCAAGCATCCAGGCATAGTCTCCTGCGTGTGGATAACCCTGAGGAATACCGGCAATCATCAGTTTCGGCCGACACTCTTCCCCGGCAAGAAATTCTGCAACTGCACTTCCCAGACCACCCGTCACGCTGTGCTCTTCTACCGTTACGAGCAGTTTTTTATCCAGATGCTGTTGAAGTGTCGCCACGTCCAGAGGTTTGATTGTGTGCATGTCAATCACCGTTGCCTGCACGCCCTGGTCCGCGAGATGCCCGGCTACGGTGAGCGAAGTGTGGACCATGCTGCCGGTGGCGATGATGGCAATATCCTCACCCTCAAGCAACGTATTGGCTTTGCCTGGCACCAGTTCGAAGTCCTCTTTATAGACGATTGGCGCACGCATTCCACCCGTTAACCTCAGGTAGACCGGTCCTTTATGTTCAAAGGCGGCATGGGTCATTTTCACCGTGGCCGTACAGTCCGCTGGGGAGAAAATAGTGATGTTCGAAACGGATCGCAGCATCGCCAGTTCTTCAATACCATGATGGGTTGCGCCAAACATGCCTGTTGCTAATCCTGAAGCCAGGCCGACCAGCTTAACGTTTTCCTGCATATAGCCCAGGTTTAAACGCACCTGTTCGGCTGCACGCAGGGTCAGAAAATTGGGGAACGAAGTGACAAAGGGGACAAAGCCGCTGGCCGCAAGGCCCGCAGCCACACCGACCATATTCTGCTCGGCAATTCCGGCGTTAAAAAAGCGTTCAGGCCAGGTGGTACTAAAGCGGTCAAGGCCGGAGGAATTACACAGATCGCCGGAAAGCGCCACGATATTTTCGTGTTCGCGTGCCAGTTCCAGCAGCGCCATGCCAAAGGTGCCCCGTGAGCCGAGCATTGACCATGAACGGATGGTGGCGGGTTTAAACTCAAGCATGATGTGCCCCATTAAGTTCGACTAGCGCATCGTTGAGCTGTTGTGCAGAAATGCGATTGCGATGAAACTCTTTATTATTTTCCATGAAGGACACGCCCTTACCCTTAATGGTATTGGCGATAATAACTTTGGGTTTGCCGTTGTGCGGCTGAGCAAAAGCATTAACCAGCGCCCCCAGATCGTGTCCGTCACAGACAATGGTTTCCCAGTGGCAAGCACGCCAGAGGGCTTCGAGATCCATGCGCATGACATCTTCAGTGTGTCCATCAGACTGTAAACCATTACGATCGACAATCAGCGTCAGGTTATCCACTTTATGATGTGCGGCCATGAACGCACATTCCCAAATGGCACCTTCATTGCATTCTCCATCCCCTACTAACGCATAAGTATGCCACGTGTCACCCTTAAGACGGCGTCCCAATGCCAGCCCGGTAGCAAAGGAAAGTCCCTGAGCCAGACTACCTCCAGAAAAATCGATGCCGTATTCAGGATGCTTAGTGGGATGCACTTGCAGGACAGAACCATTCAACTCGAAAGTGTTAAGTTGCTCAGGGGTCATGATGCCAAACTCACACAGAGTGGCATAAAGCCCCAACGCTGCATGACCTTTACTCAGAATAAAAACATCGCGATGTGAGCTGGTAATGTCGTTTGCCTCATACCGCATTACATTCCCGTAAAGAACGCTGAGGATATCCACCATCGAAAGGGCAGGTGAGATATGAACACCATCGCTTGGGGCGTGATGAGCCACGCGCACAATTTGCTGTCTAATACGACGAGAGGCGTTTTCTGTTTCTGAGTGCGTGTGTATCATTTCAAACCGCCATCAACTCGGATCGTTTGGCCGGTAATGTAGGAAGAGAGATCGCTTGCGAGGAACAGTGCCGCCTCTGCAATTTCTGCAGGGATACCTGCGCGTCGCAGATCGGCACTATTTTTTGCCTCTTCTATGACGTGAGCGGGCATCGTCAGCAGCATATCCGTATCCGTAATGCCGGGTGCGATACAGTTGGCGCGAATACCTTTTTCACCCAATTCCGCCGCGATGGATTTTGTCATCGCAATGAGCGCTGCTTTTGATGCGCCGTAGGCAGATTTTCCCGGGTTCCCATCTTCTCCTGCAGTCGAGGCAATATTAACAATACTGCCGCGCTGATTGCGAACCATCATTCTGACGATGTACTGGTTGAAAAGATAAACGGAAAAGAAATTCACCTCGAACTGTTCACGAAGCTGCGCTTCACTGGTCATCTGAAACAGACCATTCAACGTGATGCCGGCGTTATTGATCACCGCATCCAGCGGACGCTTGTCGGACATGATGTTTTTTATGGCCAGTTTCATTGCGCCATAATCTGTCATATCGAAACTGACAGGCCAGATCGCAACCTGATGGTGGTCGGCTATGGCAGCCATTTTCTCTATGAACACATCATCGGCTTCCCGCGCATGGGCGTAAATGTTTGCGCCATTGGCAGCAAATACCTCGACCATAGAAAGACCCATGCCACGGCGGCAGCCAGTAATTAAAACGGTTTTACCTTGCATCAACATTTCTGCTTCCCTCAACCCATTCCGCCATCGATGCGGATAACCTGCCCGGTGGTATAACTGGAGGCATCGGACGCCAACCACATCAACGTATTCGCCACTTCTTCAGGCAAACCCGGGCGTTTTAATTCGCAACGCGCCATTTGTCGTGCCATAACTTCTTCTGAGAGTGCGGCTGTCATTGCTGTACGAATAACGCCTGGCGCGATAGCGTTAACACGCACGCCCTGTGGGCCGAGTTCAGCAGAAAGTGTTTTGGTGGCTGCAATCCACGCTGCTTTTGCGCTGGCATAGGCCAGTTGACCCGAGTTTCCGTCAAGGGCAGAAATACTGGAAATATTGATAATGCTGCCCTTTTTCTGGCGAAGCATGATACGGGCAATATATTGCGTGAAAGCGATTTGCGAGAAGAAATTGATAGTAAATGTTTTTTGCAACTGTTCGAGCGTTACCATCTGAAAATTGGCATCAAAATTTGCGCCAGCAACATTGACCAAAATATCAACCTTTTTTTTAGTCTTCTGAATCGTCATTGCGGCTTGTTTTATTGCATCGTTATCCTGCAGGTCGAAATACAGTGGAATAATTTCCGCCTGATATTTCTCGCTAATTTCTATGATGAAATCAGTAAAGGCAGGTTCGGGAGCCTGGCAGCAAGCAAATACTGTCGCACCCGAACGGGCGAACGTTTCCAGCGTAGCCTTACCGATACCCTGTAAGCATCCTGTGATCACGGCCGTTTTTGCGTGAAGCATCATCACTTAGCCCTGAATTTCTACATCGTATTTTTTAAGGATCTCTTTGCCTTTTTCCCAGGATGCGAATTCAATAATGTCATCCGTGTCCATCATGATGTCAAATGCATCTTCAAGTGATGCAATCATGGTCATATGACCAACTGAATCCCAGGATGGTGTATCCTGATATTTATAGCCAGACAAAATATCTTCTGAAACTTCAAAGGTTTCAGTGAAGATGCGGTTGTAAGTTTCCAAGTTTGACATCATTTTTCTCCAGTATAGCGAGGAAATTTCTTAACACCTAAAATGTGTTAGGTGAACTGGTTATGGCCAAAAGTTCATGCTTTTGTGAGCGCCCAAAAACAGGGTCTACTTAAATACTTTATTATCTATATTCGGACGAATCGCCCGCGCTGGATTACCCATCACAATCATTGTGGGTGCGATATCGTTAAAAACGGCGGCCCCCATACTGACAACAGTGTCATCACCAATGGCTGTGGTTTCACGGATGACGGCGTTCATACCAATAAAGACGCGTTCGCCGATCCTGCATTTACCAGCAAGATTGGCATAAGAAGAGATAATTGAGTCCTGCCCTATATAGCAATCATGTCCCAAACTGGCATTAGGCTGAAGATGCACATTGCGACTAATGACGGTGTCGCAAGAGATGAATGCACCATAGCTGATTACGCATCCTTCTCCGAGGGTACAGGATGGGCTCAGGCGGGCACTGGGATGGACAAGCGTGGCCAGCCGGAATCCGCCCTCAAAGGCCCTCTGTCCCAGGGCGCGGCGCAGTGAAGGTTCGCCAACAGCAATAACGATTTCACATTCGTCGGGTATGAGAGCGTGCAGGGTGACAACGGGATAACTGTTTAATTGATCGAATTGGGGATTATCATCGATCAAACACAAAGCATCCCAGCGCGATTCCGTAGCGTTTATCTCTTGTGCGAGTTCGAGCACTTCTCTACCAAGGCCACCTGCGCCATAAATTGCCAGTTTCATCTTATCCCCAACGTTCTAAAGGCTGACTGAGTCTCGCCGCAACCTTGCTTTCTTAACTGCCAGGATGCCTGAATTAATACTTTGGGCCTAAGATAAACCATGAGCGAGACCTCTCAGGGAAGGAATAGCCGTCATTTTTTCTCGTTAATTAGCGGATTGGAAAAAGCGGGTTTTTCTTCATTAAAACGTGTGTTGGCATTAGGGTTGTAATAGATATATTAAAGCAAAACGTAACGAAAGACCTTTTTTATTGGGGGCAGAATCCCGCGTTAGCTACAAATTGCTGCCAGGAATGATATTGAAAAATAATAATTTCAACATAAAACAAAAGGTTACTATCTTACGGTGTCTTTATTACCCCAAATAACCCCCCATTTTACCCACTATTCATCCAATTGAACGCCCTGCAGAATCGGATAATCATGCCGATAACTCAACTAACGCAGGGCTGTTTATCGTGAATTCACTCTATACCGCTGAAGGTGTAATGGATAAACACTCGCTGTGGCAGCGTTATGTCCCACTGGTGCGTCACGAAGCATTGCGCCTCCAGGTGCGTTTGCCGGCGAGCGTGGAACTTGACGATCTGCTACAGGCGGGCGGTATCGGGTTATTGAATGCAGTTGACCGATACGACGCTCTGCAAGGAACGGCATTTACGACTTACGCAGTTCAGCGTATTCGTGGTGCGATGCTGGATGAGCTGCGCAGCCGCGACTGGGTGCCGCGCAGTGTTCGCCGCAACGCGCGCGAAGTGGCGCATGCGATGGGGCAGCTGGAACAGGAACTGGGACGTAACGCTACGGAAACAGAAGTGGCGGAACGTCTTGGCATTGCTGTTGAAGAGTATCGTCAGATGTTGCTCGATACCAATAATAGCCAACTCTTCTCTTATGACGAGTGGCGAGAAGAGCATGGCGATAGCATCGAGCTGGTGACGGATGAGCATCAGCAAGAAAACCCGTTACACCATTTAATGGAAGGTAATTTACGCCAGCGCGTAATGGAAGCGATTGAGGCTTTACCTGAGCGCGAACAGCTGGTGTTGACCCTCTATTATCAGGAAGAGCTTAATCTCAAAGAGATTGGCGCTGTTCTGGAAGTGGGGGAGTCTCGGGTAAGCCAGTTGCACAGCCAGGCCATTAAACGTTTACGCACAAAGCTGGGTAAGTTATAGGTGATTGATTCACCTGAAAAATGCCGCACAACGTATTGACAACCAGGAGTTATCATGACGGTGCAGCAATCTAAAAGACGGCCTTTAAGCCGCTACCTGAAAGACTTTAAACACAGCCAGACGCATTGCGCCCACTGTAACAAGTTACTCGATCGTA
Organism: Enterobacter sp. PTB; assembly: GCF_051130085.1. Lineage (NCBI taxonomy): Bacteria > Pseudomonadati > Pseudomonadota > Gammaproteobacteria > Enterobacterales > Enterobacteriaceae > Enterobacter > Enterobacter sp. PTB. The sequence goes on along the minus strand of NZ_JBDKEE010000001.1, from coordinate 232,349 downwards.
TCACGCTGGTTCGTCGAGGCGAAATCGTTAATAAGATCGCGATTTCACGTCTCGACACGTTGATGGATGAAGCAGCATGGCTCGAAGAACAAAAAGAGTGGGTGGCGCTTTGCCGTTTCTGCGGTGATCTCCACTGCAAAGAGCAAAGCGACTTCTTCGACATTATCGGCTTCAAACAATTCCTGTTTGAACAAACGGAGATGAGCCACGGAACCGTACGCGAATATGTCGTCCGCCTGCGCCGTCTCGGACAACATCTCACCGTGAACAACATCTCCCGCGATCTGCTGAAGACCGGCTATCTGGATGAGAATCTTGAGCCGTGGTTGCCTGCGACCAGCACCAACAACTACCGCATTGCGCTGCGCAAGTATGCACAATATAAGGTACAAATGCCGGGTGCCATAAAGCAGAAAGCCCACGCTGGAACAACTTCTGATATATATTAAAAAAGAATAAGATGTAGCGCAGTCGCCTTTGACCTTGCAGGTGATTTCTCTACACTACTCAAAAATTCCACTATATCGGGGTATTTATGAAATTAGCACTTCTGGGTCGTCAGGCGCTGATGGGTGTAATGGCAGTCGCGCTGGTCGCGGGTATGAGCGTGAAAACGTTCGCCGCAGAAAATCTGCTGAATAAAGTGAAAGAGCGCGGTACGCTGCTGGTCGGTCTGGAAGGAACCTATCCTCCGTTCAGCTTCCAGGGCGATGACGGTAAACTCACCGGTTTTGAAGTGGAATTTGCACAGGAACTGGCGAAACACCTTGGCGTGAAAGCCTCCATCAAACCGACCAAATGGGACGGTATGCTGGCGTCGCTGGATTCCAAACGTATTGATGTGGTGATTAACCAGGTGACCATTTCTGACGAGCGTAAGAAGAAGTATGACTTCTCCACACCGTACACCGTGTCTGGTATCCAGGCGCTGGTGAAGAAAGGTAACGAAGGCACCATTAAAACGGCCGCTGACCTGAAAGGCAAAAAAGTCGGTGTCGGTCTGGGGACCAACTATGAAGAGTGGCTGCGCCAGAACGTTCAGGGTGTGGATATCCGCACTTACGATGATGACCCGACAAAATACCAGGATCTCCGCGTAGGTCGTATTGATGCGATTCTGGTTGACCGTCTGGCCGCGCTGGATCTGGTGAAGAAAACCAACAATACCCTGGCGGTAGCCGGTGATGCGTTCTCTCGTCAGGAATCCGGTGTAGCCGTTCGTAAAGGCAACGACGACCTGGTTAAAGCGATTGACTCCGCGATTACTGACATGCAAAAAGACGGCAGCCTGAAAGCCCTTTCTGAGAAGTGGTTCGGGGCAGACGTCACGAAATAAGTCTTTGACGTTAAAAAAAGGCGCTTTTAAAAGCGCCTTTTTTATTTCTTACGCGTCTGCGTGCATAATGAAAAATATCACATTGAGTCAGTGTTACCGGAGAACCCATGTCACTACAGAATTTAACGCGCTTTCCCCGCCTGGAGTTTATCGGCGCGCCGACTCCGCTGGAGTATCTGCCGCGATTTTCTGACTATTTAGGACGCGATATTTTTATTAAGCGCGATGACGTAACGCCGATGGCGATGGGGGGCAATAAGCTGCGTAAGCTGGAGTTTCTGGCCGCTGACGCCCTGCGTGAAGGCGCGGATACGCTCATTACCGCAGGTGCCATTCAGTCTAACCATGTCCGCCAGACCGCCGCGGTGGCTGCAAAGCTGGGTCTCCACTGTGTGGCATTGCTGGAAAACCCAATTGGAACGCACGCAGAAAACTATCTGACTAACGGCAACCGTCTGCTGCTGGATCTGTTTAACGTACAAGTCGAAATGGTCGAGGCATTAACCGACCCGACCGCACAACTTGATGAACTGGCGACGCGTCTGGAAGCGCAGGGTTTTCGTCCCTACGTTATTCCTGTCGGCGGCTCGAATGCGCTGGGCGCGCTGGGGTATGTGGAAAGTGCGCTGGAGATTGCCCAGCAATGCGAGGGAGCGGTCAGCCTCTCTTCTGTCGTTGTTGCTTCCGGCAGTGCAGGTACCCACGCAGGGCTGGCCGTAGGCCTGGAGCAATTATTACCCGATGTCGAGCTTATTGGCGTGACGGTATCGCGTAGCGTCGCGGACCAGAAGCCGAAAGTGGTCACCTTACAGCAGGCGGTGGCAGAGCAACTGGCGTTGAAGGCAACGGCTGATATCCAGCTCTGGGACGACTATTTTGCACCAGGCTACGGCACGCCTAATGAAGAGGGGATGGACGCGGTGAAATTGCTGGCGCGCCTCGAGGGTATACTGCTTGATCCTGTGTATACGGGCAAAGCGATGGCCGGTCTTATCGATGGCATTGAACAGAAGCGCTTTAAGGATGAAGGGCCGATTTTGTTTGTTCACACCGGCGGGGCACCTGCGCTGTTTGCCTACCATCCTCATGTCTAAAATCAGGTCGAAAAATAATAATGCAAGAAAGTATTCAACTGGTTATTGATTCCCTGCCGTACCTGCTTAAAGGTGCGGTATTTACGTTACAGCTCAGTATTGGCGGGATGTTCTTCGGTCTGGTACTCGGGTTTGTGCTGGCCTTAATGCGTATGTCACCCGTCTTACCAGTACGCTGGGTGGCGCGTTTTTATATCTCCGTGTTTCGCGGCACGCCGCTTATCGCGCAGCTCTTTATGATCTACTACGGTTTACCGCAGTTTGGTATTGAGCTGGATCCGATCCCGGCGGCGATGATTGGTTTGTCGCTCAATACGGCGGCATACACCTCTGAAACGCTGCGTGCGGCAATCTCGTCCATTGATAAAGGGCAGTGGGAAGCGGCGGCCAGTATCGGTATGACGCCCTGGCAAACGCTGCGCAGAGCCATTCTGCCTCAGGCGGCGCGTGTGGCGCTTCCGCCGCTCAGCAACAGCTTTATCAGCCTGGTGAAAGACACGTCGCTGGCGGCCACCATTCAGGTACCGGAACTGTTCCGTCAGGCGCAGCTTATTACCTCGCGCACCCTGGAAGTGTTCACCATGTATCTGGCGGCCTCGCTGATTTACTGGGTAATGGCGACGGTGTTATCCGCCTTGCAAAACTATTTCGAAAACCAGCTTAACCGCCAGGAGCGTGATCCAAAATGAGTGCTATCGACGTTAAAAACCTGGTGAAAAAATTCCACGGTCAAACGGTGCTCCACGGGATTGATCTGGAGGTTGAGCAGGGTGAAGTGGTCGCCATTATCGGCCCGAGTGGTTCCGGGAAAACAACGCTGCTGCGCAGCATCAACCTGCTTGAACAGCCTGAAGAAGGCACGATTCGGGTGGGGAACATTACGATTGATACCGGCAAATCCATCAGCCAGCAAAAAGGTCTGATTCGCCAGTTGCGCCAGCATGTGGGCTTTGTTTTCCAGAACTTCAATCTCTTCCCACACCGGACGGTGCTGGAGAACATCATTGAAGGCCCGGTTATTGTAAAAGGGGAAGCCAAAGAGGACGCGACGGTTCGCGCGCGCGAGTTGCTCGCAAAAGTCGGGCTGGCCGGTAAAGAAACCAGCTACCCGCGCCGCCTGTCAGGTGGTCAGCAGCAGCGTGTGGCGATTGCCCGCGCGCTGGCGATGCGCCCGGATGTGATCCTCTTTGATGAACCGACCTCTGCGCTCGACCCTGAGCTGGTGGGCGAGGTGCTGAACACCATCCGCCAGCTGGCACAGGAGAAACGCACAATGGTTATCGTTACCCACGAGATGAGCTTCGCTCGTGATGTGGCGGACCGCGCCATTTTCATGGATCAGGGAAGGATCGTGGAGCAGGGGCCGGCAAAACACTTATTTGCCAACCCACAGCAGCCGCGAACCCGTCAGTTCCTTGAAAAATTCCTTATGCAGTAGAATTTTTGCACTAATTTGCTCCAGAAAATTCATCTGGGGCAAATTATTCTCCCCCTGCGCCCGACACCGTGTTTTTTTATTCCGCTCAGACCCATTAAACCTTATCAAACGTAAAGTTAATTGTGCTGTTGCCGATATTTTGTAGTTAGAAATAAGTTTTATGTGTTAGGTTATATTCACCATAATAATGAATATCATTTCAGAGGCTTCATTTAGTAAGTATGAAGGATTCAGACTTTTTTACCTGGCGACGGGAATGCTCCCTCCGGTTTCAGAAATTGACCTGTGCCGACGAGGTATATCAGGAACTTCAGCGACAAACTCAGGCGCTAGAATTCGATTATTACGCACTCTGCGTACGCCATCCCGTGCCTTTTACGCGGCCTAAGATTTCTGTGCATACCACTTATCCGCCACAGTGGCAGGCGCAATATCAGTCGAAGAATTATTTCGCCATTGACCCGGTGTTAAAACCGGAGAATTTCATCCAGGGGCATTTGCCCTGGACTGACGAATTATTCGCGGATGCTGAGGAATTATGGCATAGCGCACGGGAGCACGGCTTACGTACAGGAATAACGCAGTGTCTGATGCTGCCGAATCATGCTCTCGGTTTTCTGTCGGTTTCTCGTACTAGCATGCTGGAGAGCCCGCTAGACCACGAGGAAATAGAGCTGCGGTTACAACTGCTGGTGCAAGTGGCCTTAACATCGTTGATTCGATTTGAAGATGAGATGGTGATGCCGCCTGAGATGAAATTCAGCAAACGTGAACGGGAAATTCTTAAATGGACCGCGGAAGGGAAGACGTCGGCGGAAATTGCGATCATTCTCTCCATCTCAGAGAATACGGTTAACTTTCATCAGAAGAATATGCAGAAGAAATTCAATGCGCCTAACAAGACGCAGATCGCGTGTTACGCGGCGGCGACCGGGCTTATTTGAGTTGAGAGTACGTTCTGCGTGTCAGACGAGGCAACGGCTGAATGCACCGCATCCAGCCGTTTTTTATTACTGGCGGTAGGCCTGTTTAATTTGCTTAACGGTGTTGGCAAATACCGCGGATTCAGCCTGGTCTTCCATCTGCGCGATTTGTTTTTCCATTTTAATGATCACACGACCGGCGTCAGCCTGGCCCATCGCCTGTAGCATCAGCGTTAGCAGCGATTTCAGGCAGTTTACTTCCTGTGCCAGTTCCTGGTTATTCTCCGCAGTGGCAAATTCAGGTGTGCTCATTTATTTTCCTCATTATAAAACGGCGCTCGTGCGCGACGATGAAAGTCAAGGCGGCGGAGTATACCACAAGGCGCAGCAAAAAATGCAGCGGTTGTTTTTCGTACTTTTACACTGGATGTTTATTTGCGTAAACAACGCGTGCCGCTAAACTGTACGGCGTTAATAGCGACGAATTGTTTATACCCGGTTCGCTTGCCGTTAATTATTGTTACAAAAATTTAAGAACTGTTTTTTTACGGACTCAGGCGACAGGTTTTTTGTAACTTTTTGAATACAGATGCTTAAAAAAAGCTGCACAAGCCCTGGTGGCGCGGGCTCTCTTTCCACGTTCTGTACAGCCTAATTTCCAAAAACGAGAGCGAAATCGAATAGCCGATTTTTTAACGTTTTAATCTTGTGAGGAAAACCGTTAATATAAACCAAATTATCACTCAGTAGCGTTATCCCTATTCTGGAGACATTTCCTTTGATCAACGTCCTTCTTGTTGATGACCACGAACTGGTGCGCGCAGGGATACGACGCATTCTTGAAGATATAAAAGGTATTAAAGTTGCTGGTGAGGCTTGTTGCGGCGAAGATGCCGTAAAATGGTGCCGCACTAATTCGGCCGATGTGGTGTTGATGGATATGAACATGCCCGGTATCGGTGGTCTTGAAGCAACCCGCAAAATCGCGCGTACCTTTGTTGATACAAAAGTCATCATGCTGACCGTGCATACTGAAAACCCGCTGCCCGCGAAAGTGATGCAGGCGGGCGCTGCCGGTTACCTGAGTAAAGGTGCCGCGCCGCAGGAAGTTGTCAATGCTATCCGTTCCGTGTTTGCCGGACAGCGTTACATTGCTTCCGACATTGCTCAGCAGATGGCCCTGAGTCAGATCGAACCCGAGAAAACGGAATCGCCGTTTGCCAGTTTGTCCGAGCGTGAATTGCAGATTATGCTGATGATCACCAAAGGTCAGAAGGTAAATGAGATCTCGGAACAGCTGAATCTTAGCCCGAAAACGGTGAACAGCTATCGTTATCGCATGTTCAGCAAACTGAACATTCATGGTGATGTTGAACTGACTCATCTGGCCATCCGGCATGGTTTATGTAATGCGGAGACGTTGTTAAGTCAGTGAGTGATGTGTTCGATTCAAAAGCATTTCTGAAAACCGTAACCAGCCAGCCTGGCGTCTATCGTATGTATGACGCTGGCGGTACGGTTATCTACGTGGGGAAAGCGAAAGATCTCAAAAAGCGCCTCTCCAGCTATTTTCGCAGTAACCTTGCCTCCCGCAAGACCGAAGCACTGGTCGCACTCATACAGAATATTGATGTTACCGTCACGCATACCGAGACCGAAGCGCTGCTGCTTGAGCATAACTATATTAAGCTCTATCAGCCGCGCTACAACGTGCTGTTACGCGATGATAAATCCTATCCGTTCATCTTCCTGAGTGGTGATACGCACCCCCGGCTTGCTATGCACCGCGGTGCAAAACATGCCAAGGGTGAATATTTCGGCCCGTTTCCCAACGGCTATGCCGTACGTGAGACGCTGGCGCTGCTGCAAAAAATCTTCCCTGTTCGCCAGTGTGAAAACAGTGTCTATCGCAATCGCTCGCGCCCGTGTCTGCAGTACCAGATTGGCCGCTGTCTGGGGCCATGCGTTGCCGGGCTGGTGAGTGAAGACGAGTATGCGCAGCAGGTCGAGTATGTGCGCCTGTTTTTAGCCGGGAAAGACGATCAGGTATTAACGCAGCTGATCGCCCGGATGGAGAAAGCCAGTGCAGCGCTGGAGTTCGAAGAGGCCGCGCGGATCCGCGACCAAATCCAGGCGGTGCGCAGAGTCACTGAGAAACAGTTCGTCTCGAACACCGGTGACGATCTCGATGTGATCGGCGTTGCCTTTGACGCCGGCATGGCCTGCGTGCATGTGCTGTTTATTCGTCAGGGTAAAGTGCTCGGGAGCCGCAGCTATTTCCCGAAAGTGCCGGGGGGGACGGAGCTGGGTGAGGTGGTTGAAACCTTCGTCGGCCAGTTCTATCTGCAGGGGAGTCAGATGCGCACGCTGCCATCGGAGATCCTGCTTGATTTCAATCTCGATGATAAAACGCTGCTGGCGGATTCGCTGTCAGAACTGGCTGGTCGTCGGGTTAACGTGCAGACCAAACCGCGCGGTGACCGCGCGCGTTACCTGAAGCTTGCCCGGACCAACGCGGCGACGGCGCTTACCACAAAACTGTCCCAGCAATCGACGGTCCACCAGCGTTTAACGGCACTGGCTACGCTCCTGAAGCTGCCGGAGGTTAAACGGATGGAGTGCTTCGACATCAGCCACACGATGGGCGAGCAGACCGTGGCCTCCTGCGTGGTGTTTGATGCTAACGGCCCGCTGCGCGCGGAATATCGTCGCTATAACATCACCGGGATCACGCCGGGTGATGACTATGCCGCCATGAACCAGGTGCTGCGCCGTCGCTACGGTAAAGCCATCGAAGAGAGCAAAATCCCGGATGTGATACTGATTGACGGCGGGAAAGGGCAGCTCGGGCAGGCGAAAGCGGTCTTTGACTCACTTGATGTGAGCTGGGATAAAAACCATCCGTTGCTGCTGGGCGTGGCAAAAGGGGCCGATCGTAAAGCCGGTCTGGAGACGCTCTTCTTCGAACCGGAAGGGGAGGGCTTCAGTCTGCCGCCGGATTCTCCGGCACTGCATGTTATCCAGCATATCCGCGATGAGTCACACGATCACGCCATCAGCGGGCACCGGAAAAAACGGGCGAAGGTAAAAAACACCAGTACGCTTGAGACCATCGAAGGCGTCGGGCCAAAACGCAGGCAGATGTTGCTTAAATATATGGGCGGATTGCAAGGATTACTCAATGCCAGCATGGAGGAAATTGCAAAAGTGCCGGGTATTTCGCAAGCGCTGGCAGAAAAGATCTACTACTCGTTGAAACATTGAGGGCTCTGTAGCAACATAGAGCTAAATTTTACTGACAACAAACAGTTACCGTCATTATGCAATTTAATATCCCTACGTTGCTCACTCTTTTTCGCGTTGTGCTTATCCCATTCTTTGTACTGGCGTTTTACCTGCCAGTCGTCTGGGCCCCTTTTGCCTGTGCACTGATTTTCCTGGTGGCTGCGGTTACGGACTGGTTTGATGGTTATCTGGCACGCCGCTGGAACCAAAGCACCCGCTTCGGTGCCTTCCTCGACCCGGTCGCCGATAAGGTCATGGTCGCTATCGCGATGGTGCTGGTGGCTGAGCACTACCACACGTGGTGGGTAACGCTGCCTGCAGCAACCATGATTGGCCGTGAGATCATCATCTCTGCGCTGCGTGAGTGGATGGCGGAGCTGGGTAAGCGCAGCAGCGTCGCGGTATCGTGGATTGGTAAAGTGAAAACCACCGCGCAAATGGCCTCGCTGGTCTGGATGCTCTGGCGTCCAAACGCCTGGGTTGAGTGGGCGGGGATTGGGCTGCTGTGGGTTGCTGCGGTACTGACGCTGTGGTCTATGCTGCAATATTTAAACGCTGCCCGCGGCGATTTGCTTGATCAGTGATCGTTTCGACGTAATTTTCAGCAAACGATCCGGGGATGCAAAAAATAACGTTGACTCATACCGTCATATCAGTAGAATGCAACGCATCGAACGGCGGTACAGCTAGCCGGACGATAATGAAATCAAGTGGTTAGAAGTTAACTTGATGACATGCGGGAATAGCTCAGTTGGTAGAGCACGACCTTGCCAAGGTCGGGGTCGCGAGTTCGAGTCTCGTTTCCCGCTCCAGATTAAAGACATGCGCAATCGCGGGTGTCGCGTAAAAAAGTTTTACGGCGCGTTAGCAAAGCGGTTATGTAGCGGATTGCAAATCCGTCTAGTCCGGTTCGACTCCGGAACGCGCCTCCACTTTCTTCCCTGGCCGGATGGTGGAATCGGTAGACACAAGGGATTTAAAATCCCTCGGCGTTCGCGCTGTGTGGGTTCAAGTCCCACTCCGGCTACCATGGGAAAAAGATAATAAAATCAATGATAAGCAGTGTCGTGAAACCGCCCTCATAGGCGGTTTTTTTATGTGAAAAACGCGATTACCTAACATTCTACCTAACATCATTTTGTTACATCTACTGAAACTGTCGATATTTTTCGCAATTTTTTTTATTTTTGCCCGCCGACTACCGGCACAATTTTAACTTTTCGGTCATAGCGCGCCGTCTGCGTAATTGTCTTGTGACCGGAGATCAACTGCTTCTCCTGCAGGCTTCCTTCCAGATCGGAAACGCCTTTGGCCTTCAGGTCATGGAACGTGAAATCAAACAGCAGGTGAGGGTTCCGCTTCTGCGCTTCCTCTCTGGCCTGCTGCCAGCGGCTGTTAAATCCGTCGCGGGTGTAACGCCCACCGCTCTGCTGGTGGAGTACGTAAACGCTCGATAACCCATCTTTCAGCGGTAGTGATTTCGCCAGCTCGATGACCGTCGAGAGGCGATCGGACCAGGCCTTAATTTGCTTCGCCGATGTCTTACCTTGCCTAATGTAAATACCCTCTGGAAGCAGCTGCGATTTCTGTAGCGCCAGCACGTCACCCTGACGAGCCAGGCAAAGATAAGCGATTTCCATAGCCACCCGTACCACCACCGGCGCGACGTTGAACAGCGCGTAGTATTCCTCGTCGGTGATGTACCGCTCCCGTTCCTCCTCTTTGAACTGCCGCACGCCTTTACAAGGGTTTCCTGTCACCATCCCTCGCTCATAAGCCCAGCTGTAAACCCTGCTCATAAAAGCCTTTTCTCTGTTTGCCTGCACCGGAGCGGCCACGCCCCGCTTATCCATATATTTTCTGATATGCTGTGGCTTCACAGAGTCAGGATCCATCTTGCCAAACACAGGCAGAATTTTTTTCGAATATTTTTTGTAGTCCTTTCGGGTTTCGTTACCCAGGCGTGCGTAATCAGCACTCTCGAAAAACTGCTCGATGAGCCCTGCCAGGTTGGTTTTATCCTGAATGTTTTTCAGGGCCGCTTCATATTTCGCCCAGACCAGAGAGACGGGAGAATCCAGCGCGCATAACTGCACAGAGCCACCCGTTGCCGGGTGGAACTCATACTTTGACTTAAAGACGTTGAGGTAACAATGATTGCCGCCACTGACCGCGCCGAAGCCGCAGAGAAGCGGATTGCTGAGCTGGAGGCGAGTCACAACAATCTACGCGAGGCAATGGCCGGCATTCACAACACAATCACAGGCGGAGGTGCTTACACGCCGCTGGCTGCAATTCTGAATGCCTCCAAACGCGCATACGAAGAATCGGCCGCCGCAGCCGGTAAAGGAGAGTGAGCATGGCTGATGTCATTCTCCACAACGCTGATTGCTTTGATATCTTTCCGACAATTGCCGGTGGGACAGTGGATTTGGTACTGGCTGATATTCCTTACGGCACCACACAGTGCAAATGGGACTCGGTGCTAGACCTGCAGAGGATGTGGGGGCAGCTTTACCGGATCGCCAATCCATCAGCGGCCATTGTGCTGTTCTCTGCGCAGCCGTTCACCAGTGTGTTGGTTGCCAGCAATCTACGCGACTGGCGAACCGAGTGGATTTGGGAGAAGGGTAACGCCACTGGGTTCCTGAACGCCAAAAAACAGCCCCTGCGCGCGCATGAAAATATCGAAGTGTTTTACCGCCGCCAGCCAACGTATAACCCGCAGATGACTGAGGGCCACATCCGCAAGACTAGCAGGCGGAAGACTGTTAATTCAGAGTGCTACGGTAAGGCGTTGACGCTGACTGAATACGACTCAACCAAACGTTACCCGCGTGATGTTCAGTTCTTCTCGAGTGACAAACAGACCGGAAACTATCATCCGACGCAGAAACCACTGGCGTTGGTGAAATACATCATCGAGACCTACACCAACCCCGGTGACTGTGTGCTGGATTTCACTATGGGAAGCGGAACCACTGGCGTTGGCTGTCAGGAAACAGGGAGGTCGTTTATCGGAATTGAAAAAGAGAAACCAATCTTCCTGACAGCATGTCAGCGAATGGGGATAAAACAGGAGTGTGCGGCATGAGCACTATTACCAGCGACATACTCACGCTCCGCCATTTCATTGACCGCCCAACCTGGGCAGCTGCAGCCGGTTATGAGTTCAACTATCTGGACTGCATGGCATATACAGCAGATTTTTACGGGCTGATGTTTTCAGCTCTCCGCAATGCTAGCTCGGACTTTCTTGATACATCCGTTCGTGATTTGCCGATTGTTTTGGTTGCCGTGATTGCAGCTCTCGGGGGGGTCTTTGTCTGGCCGTTAATTTTCTGGCTTGTCGCCATTCCTGTCTGGATGAAGTGCAAATCAATGCGCAGGCATTATCAGTTCGGCGGCGAGATGACAGAAGTGGCCATAGTCAACCTGGAGCATTGGCAACATGAATGCGAGAGAAAATGGAAGAGAACGAACCCATGAGCACTATTACCAGAGTACAGGCACAAAAAATTATTGAGGCTGCTGATGCTGTTATTACCGCGCTGGCCGGAACTAACGAGGATGTTCACCCTGAGAGCGATAACATGCTCCGCCTGTGGGATGACTTGAATGACCGTTACGCGCCGCCGGAAGTTGTGCGTGAGCTGGCACGTATCGCGCTGGCGTCGCTCGAAGCGGAGCCTGTGGCGTGGCGATATCGCACCACTAACATTAATGGCGTTCCCACTCCGGGCTGGAGTTTTTCCGAAGACGCGGGCTGGATGGGATTGTATCAACCACTCTATGCAGCGACGCCAGCGCCGATAGACATCAACTCGAAGCCTGTGGCGTGGGACTACGAATGGGCATCCTGCACCACCTGCGAGGGACCGCAGAATTTTAAGCGCGTAATTGAGCGCGAAGCGCCTCCAGAATGGGCTGTCCACGAAGGTCAGGCCCGGAACATTATCCCGCTTTACCGCCTGCCGGAGATTAAATGATGCAATTCACCAGGGAGCAGTTGATAGCGCGCATAGATACGCAGAAAGAAACCGCACGGCAACATCCTGAATGCAGTATCGCGCTAATGGATTTACGCCTGGCTGAGATCGCGCTGGCCTCGATGGAAGCTGAGCCTGTGCTCAATGTGCAATTTAAGAATGGGTGGCCTGTCGATGGTACCGCCGGGATTATTAGTGGTTCACCTGGTATCGCGGATGGGTATCACGACTTTTACACCGCCCCGCCAGCGCCGGTAGTGCCAAAAGAGTCGGATGTTGAGTTGTTGGCAACTGACCTGATGAAGAGGATCGACAAGATAACTGGCGAGCGTCACAGCGTCGCCACACTAAGTTCTTTACGGGTTAGCATTGTGGAGGCCTGCCGCGCCGCAATGCTTAACGGAGAAAAATCATGAGCACAATTAAAATCGAGCGACTGGAAAAAATCCTCTCTGAAACCCAGGCGGTGATTAGCGAATGTAACTTGCGTGGTGTTCATGGTTCCGTGGAAGTGAACGCCAGGCTGTTTGAAAATGTGTTGATGGAGTTATTGTGGCACCGCGCCGCCATGCTTCATGGTGCCGATGGCAACTCTCCGGTGATTCCGGATGGTTGGGTACTGGTGCCGGTTGAACTAACATGCGAGATGGATGAAGCGGCATGGAATGTTTGTCACGGCACGCGGACCATGAGCGATATCTGGTCGGCATTACTCGCAGCAGCACCGCAGCAGGAGGGGGCTGGTGGACGATAACAGCGATAACATCATCCAGCTGCTTCAGCCGAAGCGGGAAGAAGAAAGGCTCCTCGATATAGTGGTTACCGACAACAAGACGGCAACGCAGAAGCACTGCCCTCATCATCTGTGCCAGGTATCAGAAGTCAACAGAACGCTGCTATGCCAGCAGTGCGGTGCGTATCTTGACCCCTTCGAACTTATCCTTTCGCGCTCCCGAAATGGTGAAAACATCGTGAGGGATATTAAGAAACTTTATATGCGCCGTGATGAACTGCGCGAGTCAGTTGCCAGCCTTGAGCGTGAAGAGAAAAACGCAAAGGCCCGGCTTCGTTCAGCAAGGACGGCAATTCTTTTTGCAGAGAACGACCTGAAAAACACGGAGCAGGGGGTTAAACAATAAAACGCAAATACGCTATTTGTTATCAACAAATCTCAGGTTTGTATTTGTGAAATGAAAACTATCCTCGATCATATGGCTATGTGTTGCTTAAGTTACTGATAGCTTAACTATCATCACAAGAACTGTTGTATGATTCTCCGGTTACGTAGGCAGGATTACTTAGATGAAAGATATTACGTACTGGAATGAAGAAATCCAGGATCAGATTGATAATTATCCAGAGGCGGTCAGGGAGAGGATAAATTTTGAACTTGTCGCTTTACAGAGCGATTGTCCGCACTCATTCGACGATTTTGATTTTCCTGTAGATGACAGTGATGTGCAGCAGGGGGATGCGCCTGAGTTCCCACCTGCCAGAAAAAAGTCCATGAAGGAAACTATAGGCCGCTATGCGATGCAACTGACTATCAAAAGTACTGATTCGTATCGCGTGATTTACGTGGCAAAGTTCAAAGAATCTATTTATATCCTGCACACATTCAAGAAGAAGACTGAAGGTGTGGCTAAAAAAGAATACGGTACCGCCTCTTCTCGCTATAAACAGCTGGAAAGGTACAGGCGTGACAAAAAACTGAAGTAATGGGTCAGTGTTGGTTGCAAGTATCTCAAATTTGATATAGTCTGAGGGTGTCAGCAATGTTGCTGGCTAAGGTGGAGTAATATGGAATTTGTCGTAGTCAAGAACCCCTATGTTTCATCGAGTACTTCCGTCAGGGAAGCAAATGATAAGCATATTCGCGCTCAGTTAATGGTAATCATCAGGAAGATGATACAAGAGCGTGGGCTTAGCCAGAAAAAAGCCGCTGAGCTACTTGGTACTACGCAGTCGAGAATTAGTGAAATCGTAAATGGGAAGCTCGACAATCACACCATCGACAAGCTCTTCAGTATGCTAAACATTTTGGGCTGGGATTTTAAGTTTGGTTATAGTTGCGGTGTGCTAACTGCATCCGCTGAGCATAGCAGCAACACTGCGGCTTAACAAAAAAAAGCCCTGCGCTAACAGGGCTTTCAGGGGCGGAAAGTGCGCTAACACGTTCCGTTGAGTATGGAGGCAATCCAGCCACGACACTCTTCTTAGACAGCCGAAGTGTAGTGGTTCTCCTGACAAAGTGCAACCTGTGTGGATTTACAGGTAAGCAGGGAAACCGAAGCTATGGCTATGGGCACCTGTCGCAAGTGTGGTTGTTCGTGTGAGATCATTTTCCGCTACTCTGTTTGTGTAGATGGTGTGATGCGTCATGCGAAAAAAGGGAGACCTTTCCCGATTCCACTTTGCAGCTGCAGCGGAAAGCATGCAGCTTGAAATTAAGTACAAACAAACCCGCTTCGGCGGGTTTTTTCATATGATAGTTTTCAATCTCCATCATCAAAGAACCTCATCGATAACCACACCCTGAAGCATAAACTACATATTTTTCATCAAGATAGTGAAGTGAAACGCTTCATGATTTCTAATGGTTAATATCGGTAACAATTGGTTATGCATTGATCGTTAAAACAGATCGATTTTGTCAACTTCGATCTGTGTAGCCTATTAGACATATTGTTAAATTTCGGTTAAATGGTTGTGCGCATAAGGAGATAGCCAGGACGGCGGGACCCGAAAGGGATGTGAGATAGATGGAGTCTACTTAATGAAATTGGAAGAGTTGATAGCAATGTTCCCGCAGAACGGAAAGATATTACTTCGTATTTGCGAGGGAGAGATTCTGTTTTATGCCATCGTACCTGAAGATCACGTGACCTTGTCATTGGATGCATTTGTTGAGTATGCCAAAAGAGCAGGGTGGGAAATAAAAAGAAAATGACTTATAATCAAATGGCTAGTCTGAACAGCTAGCAACCTGCAGCGTCATTACAGAGAATCTGTGATGACAACATTATATGTAGCATGTATTACACACCGTACCTTCTGGCACGGTGTCTCCGTTTGTCTTTCGCACCCAGGCGGTGCGGCATGAGCAAATCAAAGACCAAAGCCGAAAAACTTCACCTGTCCCGTGTTGCCGGGCTAGGTTGTATCGTTTGTAAAAACCTCGGCTACGAGGACACCCCTGCTGAAATCCACCACTGCAGTAAAGGCACTGGATTATCAGTCCGCGCTGACAACTTCCATGTTATTCCGCTTTGCCCTTTTCATCACCGAGATGGCGGGCACGGTAAAGCCGTGCATGCTGGCCGCCAGACATGGGAAAACAATTTTGGGACTGAAACAGAGTTGCTGGTGCAGGTTGTGTACGAGCTGGGGGAAGCTCCATGAAATCAAGAACATTATCACCGACCCCAGAACAACTCCGCCAGCAGGCACAGGAAATGCTCCGTCATGCTGAACAACTGGAAAAGACCGGGGCCACCAAAGACGCACTAAAAAAATCTCTGGTGCCGGCACTCCGTGAACTTATGCAGGCTAAACACCGAACCCAAAAGGCGGTAGATGAGCTGGTGGACTGCGTAGCGGAGCTGGAAAGCCAGGTATCGCAAATTGAACGCATTATCCAGGAGGTGCTGCTGTGACACCACGTCAGCGCCGACAACATACCGCTGCGCTTGAGAAAGCCGCGTCAGCACCGCGTAAAAGCTGGCTGGGAAAATTTACTCCGCTTAATGGGATTCAGTCTGCCTGGATAAAATCGCTACTTACAGTCTGGGGTGAGGGAGTGAGGGGAGGTACTGCGCCAGCAAAACCCTGTGGGCATTCGTGCTGGAATGTCATCCGAGGAAGAAACTGGTCAGATAAAGCGC
Source organism: Enterobacter sp. PTB (assembly GCF_051130085.1). Taxonomy (NCBI): domain Bacteria; kingdom Pseudomonadati; phylum Pseudomonadota; class Gammaproteobacteria; order Enterobacterales; family Enterobacteriaceae; genus Enterobacter; species Enterobacter sp. PTB. Next base: position 216,400 of record NZ_JBDKEE010000001.1, on the reverse strand, counting down.
TTGAGCGATTTACTGCCGCGCTTACACAGGCTCGGGATGAGGGTTTCCGTGGTCAGCAGGCATTAAACCGCGCGCATGCAATTTTATGGCCTCAACCCGCCAGTAGCGTAATAGACAATGCCATTCATGATGATGATGTTGATTTCGTTGAACAGTGCGTACTGGCGGCATTTGATGCGGATGATCCGGTGTATGCAGTCGGGGTGAGCTATTACACCACCCGAAAAAAAATTTCTGACATTACACGTGAATTACAGTTGGTGGCCCCCTGGCTTACCCCGGAAAAAGCCAGAGAGCGTGTTAAATGGTGCCTGCAGATCTTCAGGGCGAAAACGTTTCTGGAGGTTCGTCACCAGATGAGTGCTGATTGACATGAATTGATATCCGGGGCTATATTTGCCGCACGCCAGCAAAATCTGGCGTCGGGATTGGCGTCCCGGATTTCACTATGGCGCATACCGCGTTAAGCGGTTTTTTTATGCGTTAAGCACAGCCACATTCGCATTATGGTGGGGCGTGCAGGGGCGGAGCAATCCGCGCCGGGTTCCATAGTGACCGGTTACGCCAACCCTGTGCGTCTCACCACCTCACTGATTGGCGTCAGCGGTGGTGATCATCCTTAATATGAGGAGCATCACTATGGTTAACTCTATTTCTTGCGTCATTCCCGAAATCACAATCCACAACAATCGTGCAGTTACCACCTCGATCGCCGTTGCAAACTATTTCCAGAAAGAACATAAACACGTTTTGCATAAGATAAGATCGCTGGAATGCTCACCTGCTTTCACGACGGCCAACTTTTCGACCGTCGTAGTAAACGTCCAGGCTGGCTTTAATGAACGAGAAACTGAAGCCTACGAAATGACCCGCAATGGCTTTATTTTCCTCGTGATGGGATTCACGGGAAAACGCGCTGCCGCCTTCAAAGAGGCATACATTGCTGAATTCGACCGCATGGAGTCTGAGCTTATAGCACAGCACTCATCTTCATTGCCCAATATGCCGATCTTCCCCACTGATACTGATTTTTCCTACCTCACCATTGTTAAGGCGGGTCGCGTTACTGGCATTAACATTGCCAGACCGGGGCAAATATTAATGGACTACGATGACTTCGTTCGCCTGGCAAAGCGCAATGGCTGCATTGTCATCCCTCAGGTACACCTGCGCAGATTATCCAGTGACGAGATTATTGAGATATGCGAAGCGGCAAGGATAGTTGAGGCTAAGTATAACGCTGCGTAGTTGTTGTGATAATGCCACATTGTAGCTACAATGTGGCTATGTGTTGAATGGAGGTGTCACGATGAATACTGAATTGAGAGCGCGCATTGATAGCGATCTGAAAGACAAAATGAATGAAGTTCTGGCCGGGTGCGGGTTAACCTGGAGCACTGCGGCCCGTATGTTTGCTGAGCAAATTGTTAAGCATGATGGGCTTCCTTTTGAAGTCAGCCGTAAACCATCTGCACAGATGCGTCAGGCCATGAATGAAACGGAAGAGCTCCTGCGAAATTCACGAGCCGGATACATGGATGTTAACGAGCAGGTGGACAGTCTTAACAATGGCAAACGCTAAAAGAGCAAAGATACCTTTCAGTACCGATCACACTAAAACATTTGAAAAGGCCTGGGAGCGATATAACACCGCAGGCCGTCATGATATGAATGCTGTGCGTGAAGTAATGTGGCTGGTGGCTTGTCGCGATCCTTTACCGGCTAAGTACAACGATCATGAACTTAAAGGTGATATGCAAGGCTATCGCGAGCTTCACATTACTGGCGATTTCTTATTGGTCTATCGTGTTGATACCAGTAAAAAGCTGGTGATTTTCACGAACCTTGGGACACATGCGGAACTTTTCGAATAATCTGATATTTAGCGGATTGTGCTTTTTTGACTGTTCATCATTGATTTCCACCCAGAAAAGTTAATAATGCATTCATGCTTGGCAGAGCTGCGCCACCATGGCAGCGATGAGAAGCGAACAATTTGATCATGACGAGAACCCCGCCAGCGCGGGGTTTTTGCTTTCCGGCGATACGACAGGGGTATTCGCGAGATGCATTGCATCAGTACCCCTGTCATAGCGCCGTATGGCAAAACACTGGCAAATCTTTTACCGTCGTTTTTACCGCCCTAATAAAATCATTTGCTACAGATAACCTCCCGTTGCGGCGAATGGCATGTTGAACATGCCTTGCTCCGGGAGGTCAGGTGAAAAGAAAATGGTCATTTCTGATTCTGCTTACCTGCTTTAGTAGCGGGCTGGGAATTTACTGCCACGTGATCCTGGAGTTCGTTTCGGGCTTCCATTTTACCACTATCGATGAAAGGATTCTTGAGGCGCTGAATTGGTATTTTTAGCGTGATATGCAACAAAAAGTTAATAAGGTCTTGTCAGCAGGAATTTCCCTTTTTCATCATTCCACCCGCGCCGACTTAGCTCAGCAGGCAGAGCAACTGACTTGTAATCAGTAGGTCACCAGTTCGATTCCGGTAGTCGGCACCATTTCATTCAACAAGAAAACGTACTGCAGGGATGAATCCCAGACGTTGGGCACGTTGGGACAGTGCGTTTCCTTGTTGTGATGAATCCCCCTGTGCGGAGGGGCGTAAACAGCGAGTGGTTGTTCCTGTTTGGCGTGAAGTCTGTCGTATGCGCGCGAGTCATGGTTGCTGACCAAAGGCTCACCGGGAGGCACCCGGCACCACAACAACCTTTAGGCCCTTTAGCTCTGTTGGTTAGAGCAGTCGGCTCATAACTGACTGGTCGCTGGTTCAAGTCCAGCAGGGGCCACCAAAGCGCTGTTAGCTCAGATGGATAGAGTATTGCTTTCCGAAGGCAGTGGTCACTGGTTCGACTCCAGTACAGCGCACCATGCAAGTGTAGGCCTGGACGTAGGTCTACCGACGCGATAGTCCTTGACGAGATGGACTCTAAATAAGCCAGCGTTGACGGCGGGGAAAGAGACCCGCACTTTGCGGTCATCATATAATGGCTATTATCTCAGCCTTCCAAGCTGAAGATGCGGGTTCGATTCCCGCTGACCGCTCCATTTTTGCCTTCCTGTCTGCGATGAAGGGGTAACCCGGAGTGACGGGAGGGCGAACAGTAAAGCACGCTGGCAAACCCGTTTCTTCAGGGACGATACGTTGGGTAGTGTGCTTTACTGTTGCGGTGAATCCCACTATGCGTAGGGGCATAAACAGTAAGTACGTCCCAAGATTGATTGATATGCGAGCCACGGTGGCTGACCAAAGGCTCATGGAGAGGCACTCCACACCGCAACACCCAATTTTAATCCTGGAGCGTTAGCTATGAATATGTCGATAAGGGAGTGGGGAAAAATAGGGCTATTATTGGCTTTCTCGCTATTTACCGTGACCGGGTCTTGTAAAATCAAAACGGAACAGCAATACAAAAATGCAACCCGGCAATATAATGAAGACGTGGCGAACCACACTGAAGCATTAAACAGAAATAGTGAGAGTGTAGCCGCTGGAATAGAGGACAACGCCAATCAAACGCTATGTGCATCCCGGTATCGCATAAGTCTTCAGATGCAGATTGACTCTCTGAGAACTCAGATGCTGGGTACTGCAGATCGCAACCAACAGCAATCCTTGCAGAGTCAGATAAATAGCCTGGAAAAAGATAAGCATTTTCCAAAACATTGTTAATTTTACTAAGTAATGCTCAATGCTCTCGTTTCTTTCGAGCCCACGTTAACGCGTGGGCTTTCTCTATTTGTCGCCTCGGGAATTAGTCAAAAGAGGCTAAGGGTTGTCAGTCCATACCCAGTGATCTCAATCATATCAATACTGATTTGAAACGAATTGTCGGCCCCGTATCTTACACCACTGATGACAAGACCTTTCTTTTCCATATTGTAGAGAGTGCTGGCTAATGTGCTCTCGTCAGCAAGTGCCAGGAATGCATCTTTATCTTTTGATGACTGGATGGGGGGAGTTTTTGCCGCCAGAAATTTAAGAATTGATTTTTCGAGCATAAATAATTCCTTTTTGAAGATTGTTGCTTTTGGTTATCCAACCATATCAACGGTGGATAACCTTTGCCAGACAGAATCTGACACCAGTCTCAAGCTGCGCAACTGCGCGGCTTTTTTTGTATCAATGCGCATCGCAGCGCACATCAACTCAGAACCTTTCAGGATGACCCTTGAGGAACCGGCTGGCTGTCGGAGCCTTCTGAGGGCCGTATTCCTGTGCGAACAAGGTTCATCACTAAAAGGTGTTTTCCGATGAAAGATATTTCTACAGTCAATGCCACCCCGGTGGTTAATGTACCGACGATGACCAGTCTTGAGATGGTCGACTACATCAATGCTGATCGAAAGGCTAAAGCCGAAGCGGAAGGAATGGTGTTTCCGTGCAAGAATTACCGCCGCCTTCAGCATCGTAGCTTTATGGCTAAAGTGCCAAAAGTACTCGGTGGATTAGCTGCAAAATATATTGCAGCTAATACCTACATAAATGGTAAAGGTGGGGAGCAGGTTCAGGATATTTACAACTTCCCCAAGCGCGAAGCCTGCCTGATGGCAATGAGCTACAGCTACGATCTGCAGGCACAGGTGTTCGATCGCATGACGGTTCTGGAAGGTAGCAGTGATATTAACCTGATGAACTTCTCAGGATTAACTGAGTTGACCATTCGCCAGATGCAGGATCGCGTCGCGCAGGCTGAAAAGTTTTCATTCGAAGAGCACGGCCAACGCGGTTCTGGTCTGATGACCCTTCGCAAGAAAGAGAAGAAAGTTATCAAAAAGGCGGAACAACTGGTTAAAGACCTTGTGCAGTTCCGGATTTGCGATCTGGGTGATTTCCCTGAAGGATTGCCGACATGAGTCCACAAGACTTTATCCTTCAGAACGTCAAAAAAGAGCTTCTGAAGCTGGGGTATGAAGAGAACGTCGCGCTGTCTGGTGCTGATATGGCACTTGATCACTACCGGCGATGCTCACAGGCCAGCAGGAAGGGGAGAATATTTGACGACTGTCTGTTTATAGCAAAAGCCTGGGCGCAAAAACTCCAGGCAAAGAAAACCTAGCCTCGCTTAACCGCGGGGCTTTTTTATTTCTGGTAAGGATCCCATGAAGAAAAAACTACTGCTCGCCGGGCTGCTGGCGGGCGCAGCTCTGCTGGCTGCCTGTTCTGCCGTTTCCTTCACTCGCGCTACTGGCAAAAGCGGACAGAGCCTCACCAACGCAGAGGTTCAGCCAAATAACACTGTTGTGCTGACGTATCCCAGCGGCTCTGCCTGCATCGATACCAACCCCGGCGAAAGCCAGACCTGTAAACCAGGAGGCCCATAATGCCGGACCTGAAAACAACGATATTCCTGCTGGTGTCGTCTCTGTTGCTCGCCGGCTGCGTGTCACAGCGTTACGTCGGCGTGCAGATCACTTCAACCGAACCGATGAGTTTTACCCGCGTACTGGTGGATGGGAATGCGGTGGTTATTTGCAAGATAGACAACAAGGATAAGGGCGCTTTATGAAAAGGTTGGTCGTCACGGTTTCTCAGCTGGAACTACCACAAGATGAATTAACTTCAGGTTTCACCGTTTCGTTCCGGGTGTTACAGAGAGGGAAGTTATTACTGGCTGATAGCATCAGCGGAAAAATAAGCGTGCCATACCGCAGAGTGTACGAGGTTAATGCGACTGATGATGAAATTGTTATTGAGCATGATTGCGGTTATGTGGAATGCCTGATTATCAGCGCAGACTTTGAGCCGTAACCCCACCACCATAACTGATAAACACTCTCATTTGCACGGGTCCTTTCCGGCAACTCTGGCAATTACGGGGCGGCAGCGGCGCAGGCTAGCGCGATTTATGAAAATTTTATGGGAAAATGCAGATCCGTTCTTCTTCGTTTTAACTGATTGTTTTTGCATAGATTCATAAAAAAAAGAAAGGATCTAAGAAGCTGTCGTTGCGTAAGATAATGGCTTTCTCAGATCCTTTCTTGTTTTTTGGTGCCGAGCACATGAATGTGAATAAAAAAAGGCTGGCTGAAATTTTTGGATGCGATGTCAGAACCATTACAACCTGGCAAAGTCAGGGGCTCCCCCTGGTTTCCGGAGGGGGAAAGGGGAATGAAGCTGTTTTTGCCACTGCGAAGGCTATTGAGTGGTTTGCAGAGCGTGACGCCTCAATAGAAAACGAAAAGCTCAGAAAAGAAGTTCAGGAATTGCGGGCTGCTGCTGAAGGAGAGTTGGAGCCTGGAACAATTGACTATGAGCGCTATCGCCTAACCAGGGCTCAGGCTGATGCGCAGGAGCTTAAAAATGCGAAAGAATCTGCCGAAGTGGTGGAAACCACCTTCTGTACATTCGTGCTGTCGCGGATAGCAGGGGAGATCTCCGGTATCCTCGACGGCATCCCTCTGTCTGTTCAGCGGCGTTTCCCGGAGCTGGAAAACCGACATATTGATTTCCTGAAGAGGGATATCATTAAAGCCATGAATAAAGCGGCAGCGCTGGATGAAATAATACCGGGGTTGCTGAGTGAATATATCGAAAAGTCAGGTTGACAGGTTAAAGAGTGCCATCCGAACAGGTGTTCTCTCTCTATTTCGCCCGGAGCCGCAGACAGCTGTTGAATGGGCGGATAATCATTATTATCTGCCAAAAGAGTCTTCCTATCAGGAGGGGCGCTGGCAAACCCTGCCTTTCCAGAGAGCGATTATGAATGCTATGGGTAACGACTATATCCGTGAGGTAAACGTCGTTAAATCAGCCCGCGTTGGTTATTCTAAAATGTTGCTCGGCGTTTATGCTTATTTCATCGTGCATAAACAACGAAATTCCATTATCTGGCTTCCGACCGATACCAGTGCTGAGAATTTCATGAAATCCCATGTCGAACCAACAATTCGTGATATTCCTTCTCTGAAGTCTCTGGCACCGTGGTATGGAAAAAAACACCGCGATAATACTCTCAGCCTGAAGCGCTTTTCTAATGGACGTGGCTTCTGGTGTCTTGGGGGGAAATCTGCGGATAATTATCGTGAAAAATCAGTTGACGTTGTTGGTTACGACGAGCTTGCTGCGTTTGATGAAGATATTGAGAAAGAGGGTTCTCCAACATTCCTGGGGGATAAGCGAATTGAAGGCTCAGTCTGGCCAAAATCAATTCGCGGCTCCACACCCAAAATTCGGGGCACTTGCCAGATTGAGCGGGCAGCCAGAGAGTCTGAGCATTTCATGCGTTTTCATGTTGCCTGCCCGCACTGCGGTGAAGAGCAATACCTGAAGTTTGGTGATAAAGAAACGTCATTTGGCCTCAAATGGACGCCGGGTGATCCTTCCAGCGTATTTTATCTCTGTGAACATCATGCCTGCGTGATTAAACAGCAGGAAGTGGAACCACGCCGGGATCATGCTGGAAGGCAACATGCTGCTGCATCACCTGTACGGGCATCTCAGCCAGCGGGTGCCTTATGGCGGCTACTGGCGGGAAAGGACAATGAAAGTAGTGAGATTCAAAGACCTGCTGGGGGAAGCATGAATGACGTCATGACTCAGATTGAGCTGTCCGGCGTTCTGGGTAAGCACTTTGGCCGCACTCATCACCGTCAGATTAGCAGCACGGGGGAAGCGGCAAGAGCGCTGGCTAAAACTATCCCCGGCTTTGAAAAGTTCATGATCACCAGTAAACAGCGCGGGCTTACCTACGCTGTTTTTAAGGGCAAAAAGAACATAGGTCAGGATGAACTCGGCTTTCCGGCGACAGGTGACGTTATACGTATTGTGCCGGTGGTGATTGGCAGCAAGCGTGGCGGACTGTTCCAGACCATCCTTGGCGCGACGTTAATTGCGACGGCAGCTTTCTTTACTGGCGGCGCTGCGCTGGGATTTGCCGGTGGTACGGCATTCGCTGGCGGCTGGGGCCTGACTGCTGCAGTCGGTGCCTCGATGCTCGCCGGTGGTATTGTCCAGATGCTTTCCCCGCAACCACCAGGGCTCGCCAGCAAGCAGGACTCTGACAATAAGGCGTCCTATGCCTTTGGCGGGGTGACCAATACCGCCTCTCAGGGCTATCCGGTTCCGCTGCTGTACGGCAAACGCCAGATTGGCGGTGCCATTATCTCGGCGGGAATATACGTCGAAGACAAGCAGTAATCCTCTTCCGGCCACTCCTTCTCCAGGTCACCTTCGGGTGGCTTTTTTACGGACGTAATATGGCAAAAGCAATCAAGGGGCGTAAGGGCGGAAGCCCCAGCGCCCGCACACCTGTTGAACAGCCTGACGATCTCCAGTCGGTCGCAAAAGCCAAAATTCTGATAGCGCTGGGCGAGGGCGAATTCGCCGGCAACCTGACCGCAAGGGATATCTACCTTGACGGCACTCCACTGGAAAATGAAGACGGCTCCAGTAATTTCAGCGGCGTGGAATGGGAGTTTCGTTCCGGCACACAGGCGCAGACGTACATTCAGGGGATTCCCGGTACCGAAAACGAAATCAATATCGGTACGGAAATCTCCAGCACAACAGCATGGACGCACACACTCACGAATACCCAGCTGTCCGCAGCCCGCGTGCGCCTTCAGTGGCCCGGACTGTATCAGCAAAAAGACAACGGCGACATGGTGGGGAATTCCATTAACTATGCCATCGATCTCCAGACCGACGGTGGTGCATGGAACACCGTAATCAATACCTCAGTAACCGGGAAAACGACGTCCGGCTACGAGCGCAGCCACCGTATTAACCTGCCACAGGCCGGGACAACGTGGACCCTCCGGGTGCGTAAAATCACCGCCGACGCCCACAGCGCTAAAATCGGCGACAAGATGGTGATGGAAAGCTACACCGAAGTGATTGACGCCAAGCTGCGCTACCCCAATACCGCACTGCTCTATATTGAATTCGACTCCAGTCAGTTCAGCGGCTCAATACCGCAGATTTCCTGCGAGCCACGTGGACGCGTTATCCGCGTGCCTGATACCTATGACCCGGAAACACGTACCTACTCCGGCACCTGGTCCGGCGTATTTAAGTGGGCCTGGACGGATAACCCGGCATGGATTTTTTACGATCTGGTTCTGAGCGAACGCTTCGGGCTGGGTGACAGGCTGACGGCAGCGAACATCGATAAATGGACGCTGTATGAAGTGGCGCAGTACTGTGACCAGCTGGTACCGGATGGCAGGGGCGGTGACGGAACGGAGCCGCGTTATATCTGCAACGTGTACGTGCAGGATCGCAATGATGCCTATACCGTTCTGAGCGACTTTGCTGCCATTTTCCGGGGGATGACCTACTGGGGTAATAACCAGATTGTCTGTTATGCAGATATGCCGCGTGATGTGGATTTCTGCTACACCGCTGCAAATGTGGTGAACGGGGAGTTTAAATACTCCGGCAGTACCACAAAAGCCCGCAATACGTCCGCACTGGTTTCCTGGTCAGATCCGGAGAATGCGTACGCCGATGCCATGGAGCCGGTGGTTGAGGCAGACCTCGTGGCCCGTTACAGGGTTTTCAATCAGCTGGAAATGACGGCTATCGGCTGTACCCGCCAGTCAGAGGCAAACCGGAAGGGGCGCTGGAGCATTCTGACCAATAACAAGGACCGGGTGGTGTCGTTTTCGGTTGGCCTTGACGGTAACATTCCGCAGCCCGGATACATTATCGCCGTTGCTGACCGGAATGTATCCGGGAAAGATTTGGGCGGCAGGATAAGCAGCGTGAATGGCCGCGTACTGACGCTCGATCGCGAGCCGGATGCTCACGCAGGCGACAGGATGATGGTGAACCTGCCGTCAGGTGCCAGCCAGAGCAGGACGATTCAGGCCGTGAACGGCAATATTGTTACCGTCAGCACGGCATACAGCGAAACACCCGAAGCGGAGAGCATCTGGATTATTGAATCCGATGCGCTTTATGCCCAGCAGTTCCGCGTGACGTCTGTTGCAGATAACGGTGACGGGACGTTTGATATTACTGCAGCTGCGCATGACCCGGACAAATATGCCCGTATTGATACCGGTGCCATCATCGACCAGCGTCCGATAAGCGTTATCCCGTCAGGCAGCCAGGCTGCGCCGCAGAATATCATCATCGACAGCTATTCAGTCGTGAATCAGGGTATCAGCCAGGAGACCATGCAGGTCAACTGGGACAAGGCAAAGGATGCCATTTCCTATGAGGCGCAGTGGCGGCGCAATGACGGAAACTGGGTGAACGTCCCGCGCAGCTCGACAACCTCCTTTGAGGTGCCGGGTATTTATTCCGGTCGCTATCTGGCCCGCGTGCGGGCGATTAACGCAGGCGAAGTCTCCAGCGACTGGGGGTATTCTGAAGAGAAGACGCTGACGGGCAAGGTGGGGAATCCGCCAGTGCCGGTGGGCCTTACCGCGACAGGTATCAACTGGGGTATCCGGATTGACTGGGGTTTCCCGGAAAATACCAGCGACACGCTGAAAACCGAGCTGCAGTACACCGCGAATGTCGACCAGTCCGATCCGCTGCTGTTGTCAGATGTGCCCTATCCGCAGTCTGAATACACCCAGCAGGGGCTGAAGGCGGGGCAGGTATTCTGGTACCGGGCGCAGCTGGTCGACAAAACAGGGAATGAATCAGGCTGGACGGGGTGGGTGAAGGGGATGGCCAACGCTGATTCGGATGATTACTTTAACGACATCACCAATAACTTCCTGACCGATGACGACGGTAAGCAGCTGACCAGCGATATTGATACCAACATTGATGGGATCCTGCAGAACGCGCTGGCCAATAACGCGACGGTTGAGCACCAGTGGGCGCAGTATGGTCAGACCCGGGCAGATATCCTGACCGTCGGGACAACCACCGCTGACAACACGAAAGCGCTGGCTGACCTGACCACTCAGGTTCAGGCTCAAAAGGATGATATGACCGCCGCTCTTGAGGAGAAGCTGACGGCAGTCGTTGACGGTGATGGTGCCACCGCCATCTACACCCTGAAGGCCGGCGTAATTGTCGATGGTGTGATGTACAACGCCGGGATGTCGCTGGCGGTTCTTGCCGATACGGGGCAGCCGGTTGTCACCCGCGTCGGGTTTAATGCCGACCAGTTCGTTCTGCTCAGCGGCAGCGGTGATACGCAGTTCTGCCCCTTTGCCGTGATTAACGGACAGGTATTTATCACCGAGGAATTTGTTCACGACGGGACTATCACCAATGCCAAAATAGGCAGTGAGATTTATTCGCTTAACTATGTAAAAGGCGTCAGCGGCTGGTATATCGGGAAAAACGGTGATGCTGAATTCAGTAACGCGATATTCAGGGGAACCATTTATGCCACGAACGGTTCTTTTACCGGCGAAATTAACGCGACGAGCGGGAAATTTAAAGGGACCGTCGAAGCCGAGCATTTTGTGGGTGATATTGCCAACATGGGGGTTGCGCCTGACTTTGATATGTTCAATTTTGATGAGAAATCGTGGGGGATTCTGACAAAAAAATACACCTTTACCGATTCCGGAGACAGTGCCTTACCCAAAAATGTTGTTTTTGAGCTGACGGTAGATTCAGCCGGCACGGGCGGGGCGGTGACTATCAATATTGCAGGAAATTCGAGGAAATTTAATTACAGCGGTAGCGGATATCACACCATCCGGCATGCGGTTGCAGGTATTAAAACCAGAGATATCACCATCACCGTTGAGTCCCGGCCGGCGAATCAGAAAGACAAGGCGCTTGCGCCGACAATTATGGTCAGTCGCGGGACTGGCTCATTCACATACGGTTAAATTTTAAACTATCTGATTATCATTAATGATTAATGAGGGGCTATTATGTCTGCAGGTTTTATCAGCCTTAAAAACAATTCAACGGCAGTGACGGGAAGCGGAACAGATTTTAAAACCGACCTTGCAGAAGGTGATTTTATTATTGCCACTGTTGGTGGTGTGACCTATACGCTGCCCGTCAAAACGATTACGGATGCCACTAACCTCATCATGGCGCGTGAATACAACGGGCCGGCCCAGGGGAATATTGCCTGGACCGCCATGCCGCGCGATACGTTAAACAGTATCAGCGCACAGATAGCCGCTGATACGGCGTATGCTATCCGTTCCCGCATTCTGGAAATCAACAACTGGTATCAGTTGCTGGAGACGAACGGTGATGTGACCATTAAGATGGCAGACGGCTCCACCTACACGGGGCCGTCATGGCTGAAAATTTGTGACCTGGCAAACGCCTCTGACCTGTCAAAAATCCAGCCGCTTGCCGACCAGATCCACAGAGATGCGACACAGGTTGCCGGCGATAAAACAGCGGCAGATAACAGCGCAAAAGCGGCATCAGCCAGTGCGTCAGGTGCTGCATCCTCTGCGACAGCTGCGAAAGGCAGCGCTGATACAGCAGGTACCAGCGCCACAGCAGCAGCGAAAAGTGCCGGCGATGCGGCAGGCTCTGCGACGGCGGCAAAAGGCAGTGCTGATACGGCAGGCAGCAGCGCCACAGCAGCAGCGAAAAGTGCCGGCGATGCGGCAGGCTCTGCGACGGCGGCAAAAGGCAGTGCTGATACGGCAGGCAGCAGCGCCACAGCAGCAGCGAAAAGTGCCGGCGATGCAGCCGGCTCTGCCACAGCAGCAAAAAACAGCGCTGATACAGCAGGTGGCAGCGCCACAGCAGCAGCGAAAAGTGCCAGTGATGCAGCAGGCTCTGCCACAGCAGCAAAACACAGTGCTGATACTGCAGGCAGCAGCGCCACGGCAGCAGCCGGCAGCGCATCATCGGCAGGCACCAGTGAAACACACGCCGCATCCAGCGCAACATCTGCCAGTCAGTCAGCCGACAGGGCAGAGGCTGCCGCCAGAAACGCGTCTGCCGGCACCGTCAAAACCGTTAACGGAAAAGCGCCTGATGACGAGGGACGAATAACGCTTGGCAGTGCGGCGGATGCGGATATCGTCACCTCCATGACCGATACGACAGCAGGGCGGGTGCCAGTTGTCGGGTGGATGGGGATAGGAGTGGGTAATTCGGGGTCAGGATGTCCAGTATCAGGCGGGATTGATTATGTTTCTGAACCAACCGGGATCTGGCAAACAACGAACGAAAATACCACCGGGACATTTCCACCCAATACTTCGCATTACGGAACACTGTTCCGAATGAGAGGTAATGCAAACGATGTGTCGCAACTCTATTTCCCTGGTGCCAGTGTTGCAAATGGCGGAAATATTTACTTCAGGCAATATAATGGCGTATCACTGAAATGGGGTAATTGGTACAAGATTTACAGTGAATTTTCTAAACCTACTGCTGCTGAAACCGGCGCACTGCCCAACCCCGGCACTCTGCTGACCTCCATATATGACATCGCAGGGAGCGGGATTTATGCTGCGCTTGGCAAGGGGAATGAAAAACCAACGGAAGGCATGCCGGATGATTCAGGCAACACGCGTTACACGGTGCTGGCAACGGAGGTTTATACCGGGCAGTACTGGGTAACACTGATAAGCAAAAATGAGTTTTATGTTGGACAGGTAGTCATTTCGGGTAAGACCGCGAACTGGTGCCGGTATTATAACACCGGCTGGAAACCCACAGCCAATGATGTCGGGGCGCTACCGCTGGCTGGTGGAACAATGGCACCAGCAGGGCAAATTAGCGTATCACAAGTCGGAAAAGGCATGTGGACCAGTCAGAACACTGTGGGTGCGCCAGTTTTTCAGAACATTGATACTACTGCCACATCTGAATACTGGCCTATTTTCAAGCAACATTATCAACAAGGAAATTCTACATGGTCGGCGGGAATGCTGATTAATGAAGGTGATTTTCATCTGCATTTTCTGAATTCAGCAGGTGATACTGCAAATTTTAGGTGGGTTAAAGACGGTCAATTTATACCCGGCAACTACACCAACTTTGACGCGCGCTATGGGCAGAAGAATACCGCCAGCAAATCCGCTAATTCCATGTATACAAAAGACGAAACCACGGGAGTTATGGAAGTTGTAATGAGCAACATAAACGTCCCTAACAATACAAGCATCAATGTGACGTTTCCTGTTGCGTTCCCAACGGTCTGCGTGGGGGTGGTTATTACCTACAATGGTGCGGGAATGGGAAAAGATAGCGACTCAGCTATTTTCGTTCCGTCATACAGTCGCACCGGTTGTGTGCTGCATGCGTCCAATGCCAATGGTAACTTCACACTTATAGCTAAAGGTTATTGATATGACAGTTTATTTTAGCGCTACGGAGACTGGTTTTTATAATGACCTCTACAAGGCCGATTATATGGATGCAGGCACCTGGCCCGATGATGCCGTTGAAATCAGCGACATTGAATACCAGTCCCTGCTCAGCGGTCAGGAAAACGGCTACGAAATCACCCCGGATGCCAGTGGAAAGCCAGTACTGACCGACCCGGTTGTTGACCCGGTGGTTGTGGCTGAAGGGACGAAGCGGCAGTTGCTGGCGGAGGCTGACAAAATCATCACCCCTCTGGAACGTGCCGTGAAGCACAGCATGGTAACCGAAGAAGAAAAACTCCGCCTTGCAGCTTGGGAGAAATATAGCGTACTGGTGAGCAGGGTTAACCCGGAGGATGCACCAGATATCGACTGGCCTTTAAAGCCTTTGTAAGCTATGTTCAGGGTCTTGGTCGTCGCCAGGACTCTGCAATGTTACAATTATTTTTTTGCATCTAATATCCAAGGATTTGTACTAGCTCACTCTCAATCGAGTTTATTATGACGTCAATGTTAGCGTCACTAATTCTTTTTTCTTTCAAGTTTATTTGCGTGGCTGTGTTATAGTTAGCACCCCAAATAACAGCGTTATTTGAATATTTGTCTAGCATTTTAAATGGGTATATGCATATGATTCTTTTGTTAAATACGCGAGAAAGATGAACTATAGAAGTATCTGGCGAAACAATAAGGTCACTATTTTTTATAATTTCAGCTGATGTGAAAAATGAAGGGTACGTATTTATTGAGGTGTTTTCATTTTGTGGTATCCATTGTATTTTATCCTGCTCTCCAATTATGATAACATGGATGTTATTCTTAAATTTGGTTAGATAATAAAGGATTTGATTTATTTGTACTTCGGAAAAACAGCGTTCTTTAACACTCCCGTACGGGGAAAATGCCACCAATTTTTTGTGATTAAGAGGGTGTATTAAATGGGAACATTCTTTTGTATTTGTTTCAGGGATGATTAAAGTATAGTCATATTGAAGTGTGTGTATTTGAAAGTATGCCAGTAGGTCAATATACCTTGTGCTAATGTGAGAGTGAGGGTTGCTTATTTTTATAATATGATCATATATACTGTATCCCTGAACGAACCCTAAGGTTTTTTCAGGCTGGCAGAGTCGCATTAAATTAAATGTTTGGATGCTGGAATGTGTTATTTCATTTGAATCAATAAAGCAAAATGGAGCTATGTCTTTAAGTTTCTCTATTAACTCGCTCTGGTTTTCTTTGGTGTACAAATAAAGTGACTTAATGCCTGCCCATTGCTGAAAGAGAAAATAAGTTCTTCTGTCAGCTATTATTGAGATATGATAGCCATTCTTAATTAGAAGCTCAATCGCTCCACTGGCAACAATAGCATCACCGATACCTTTCCCTATAAAAGGCATAATCAAGTGGTTGAGGGGTGTTGGCGGATTTTTTTTAAATGATATTTTTCTAGCTGCCAGGGAACTTAGCAATTTTAATTTAAATTGTAATTTCTTTTTTTTGAAAATGTGGTTTTTAGACCTGTTTATTTTTTTTAACCATCCAATCACAATGTTTTCCTTATATAAGATGTTAGGCGTAATGTTTTAATCGTAAGGGCAATCCTGATGCTCTTCCTGGTTTTCATCTTTAATAAAGAAAGAAATTGAAATTTTCCCAATTATATACCAGGTCGATAAAAATAGGAGTATATATAATAAAATCAATTGATTTCTCCTGTAAATTAAAAAGTATCATTGCTCTAGTCGTTATCGGCATCGTCAGGACGGGATTCCACTTTGATAATTTCTTAACCAAAGAGTAAGTAAGGATTCCAGCCAACTCGCCAACGCTTACTGACGATGATGTTTTAGTAACGCAAGAGCTACGTGGTTAACCAGTTCTGTATGTACCGGTAAATCAGCAAAGGAAACTGATCATAGCGATTCTCATAACGGGAGATTTATATGGCAAGTAAAAAATGGTGCTGGCGCTAACCAGAACGACTATAACGATGGAAAATACGGATCCGGGAAACGCCACGAATGAGGGTGACGGTGTAGTTTTTGGGTAACCAGTTCATCGCAGGACCGAGGTTTGAACTGCAGCGCCACGGCAAGGAGGCCAATGAGAATCCGACCGGAACATTCTGTGAACGGGTTCAGATCAGCGCTGATAATGTTCTCTCCGCTGAGTTTACATCATTTGATCATGTAAAGAGCTATATCTTTTCCCGTTCCGCTTGGCTCACTCCAAAAGTAAGACATCGCCTGACATTTACTGGCGGCAATCTCATCAGCATCAGTATAAGCAACCGGATTTTTCGTAACTTGACGATACTCAATTAATTCACGCGCCATAGCTTGAATTTCTTCCAGTGAAGGAAGCTTTACTTGTGTAGTTAAGCAGAAACAAAAATGTTGTAATTGATCATCGGATATGGTTGATTTAATTGATTTTTCAATGTCTGACATAGGGGCGATTGAGAGTTCAGATAGATGGTTATTCATATAATTTTTGTGAATTTCTCAGAGTAAAAGGTTATGGAGTTAACTAAATAGTACTGTTGGAGAAATAACTTTGGAAAAAAGTTGCCTTAGAGGGTGGCGGTGCAGTTTTAGATTAAACCGATCAGCGCAAGATGAAAGGTAAAACCACACCGCCATTGATAACGAGTTAGCACAGCACCGCTTCCATGCGGAATCCTGTGAGCTGTGCTATGTCTGGAAACCGATGAAAGAACCAGACGCGCTAAATTTGTTAACGGGTTGGTATGATTGTCAAGATTTTGTGCCATGCATAGCAGCCGTATCAGGCTAAGCGAGATTAGCTATTTTTCTCGTATTTACTTTTTTGAAGAGTATTTCTTTTCTTACGTGCAAATTGTAATCATTTACATTGTGAACCATTTTGCGTGTTGTCATGCAGCGTTACCTTGAGTACGTTTTATAACCTCACTTATGATTAAGGCGTTCGCTACATGAAACTTAATAATGGCCCAATCAAATGTCCTTACTGTGGCTGTCTGAGTGCTTACTATGAAATTGATCGCATCGCAGAACTAAGGGAAAAGGCTTCAAGAGGAATGAGCGAGCCCGAGTGGGAAGAGCTTTTGCAATAACATAAAAAGAGAGCGTTTTGCCTCATGTGCCATAAGACAATAGAGTTGCCCAAGAATCATAAATAGGAAGGTGGCGCAGCACCCCTGAGTGATTACCAGCGCTGCGCCAGTGTCTGGATAGCTGGTAGAACCCAGACCGTGTGGATAATCGAAACGGTAATTTACTTTGTCAACGAGGGAATGTTTTTCATATTCTGCATACTCTAATTCGATGAACGGTAGTCGTATTGTCGCTCGCGGTTTTTTTACCTAACATAAATTATGGTGAAACTCGCAGAAACAGGGGTGAAATAAGCTGAAATGTTAGGAGAAATAAAGTTAACTTATTGATTTTTAAGGTTTACGAGCGGGGTTTAAAATCCCTCGGCGTTCGCGCTGTGTGGGTTCAAGTCCCACTCCGGCTACCATGGGAAAAAGCAGAATAATCAAAGCAATAAGCAGTGTCGTGAAACCACCGAAAGGTGGTTTTTTTGTGCCTGTTTTTCGCCGTATACCCTAGTTTCACCCTTCAACTTCGCCACAATAAGAGGGCAATCATGCCCAACAATGGCCATTACCGATAGGATCTGTCGGCGTCGGTCGTCAGCTGCGAAATCACGGTTTTAAATACTGATGGCACTGTCTCTCTGCGTCACCCGGCCCAGAAGGGGCCTCTAAACCGGGTAACGCAGTTGCACTACCAGGCGGTATGGTACAGCTCGCTAATATCTGCCAGGCTCGCTTCCCGTGGGTTGCCGGCAGTACAGACATCATCATATGCCGCCTGGGCCAGCATCGGGATATCTTCTTTTTGTATTCCAGCCTCACGCAGATGGAGCGGGATCCCCACATCGTGATTAAGCCTGAAGACGGCATCCACGGCAGCATTGCGCGCGTCTGCAAGGCTCAGCCCTTCAACCTTCACGCCCATCGCCCGTGCAATATCGCGGAATTTATCGCCTGTAAAGTCAGCGTTGTAACGCATGATATGAGGCAGCAAAATGGCATTTGCCACGCCGTGCGGTGTGTCATAAAAAGCACCCAGCGGGTGCGCCATACCGTGAACCAGCCCCAGGCCAACGTTGGAAAAGCCCATGCCGGCAACATACTGGCCCAGCGCCATTGCCTCGACGGCATCTCGATCGCCCTTGACTGAATCGCGCAGCGCGCCGGCAATAATCTCAATCGCCTTGATGTGTAGCGCATCGGTCAAGGCCCATGCGCCCCGGGTAATATACCCTTCAATCGCATGGGTCAGCGCATCAACGCCGGTTGCTGCTTTCAGCACTGGCGGCATACCGTCCATCATATCTGCATCGATAAAAGCCACCTGCGGAATGTCGTGCGGATCGACGCAAACAAATTTACGCCGCTTCTCTTCATCAGTGATCACGTAGTTAATGGTCACTTCAGCCGCTGTTCCGGCTGTAGTGGGAATGGCCAGAACGGGTACGCTGGGGTTACGGGTTGGGGAGAGGCCTTCAAGGCTACGAACATCCTTAAACGCCGGGTTATTGCTGATAATACCGATTGCCTTACAGGTATCCTGAGGCGAGCCGCCCCCGATAGCGATAAGGTAATCTGCGCCGCTGTTCTGAAAAACACCCAGCCCTTCCTGTACTATTCCGATTGTCGGGTTAGGAAGCACGCCAGAGTATATTTCCCAGGCCAACCCCGCTTCGTCCAGCTTATCCGTGACCTTCGCCACCACGCCACACTGTATCAGCGTCCTGTCGGTGACAATCAGCGCTTTTTGATAGCCGCGACGCTTTACCTCATCGCAAAGCATCCCTGTCGCGCCCCGGCCAAACCAGGCCGTTTCGTTCAAAATCATTCTTTTCGCCATGGCATTTCTCCTGTTTGCTATGCGATGTCATTCTTCAATGCGCAGTCCGTAGGTTTTGAATTTTTCCAGCACAATGGCGATAGCATCGTCATCCAGTACCGGGACCGGATCCGTTATTGCCAGCGTGCAAAGGTACAGTTGTGCCAGTACTTCAACTTCATGCGCCAGCCACAGGGCTTTTTCCAGATTTGCTTCACAGGCAATTAAGCCGTGGTGCTGTAACAGCGTTGCTTTGCGGTTCCTGAGGGCAAAGGCGACATAGTCGGACAACTCGCGTGTCCCAAATGTGGCATATGGCGCGCAGGGTATGGAATTACCGCCTGCGGCGGCAATCATGTAATGAATGGCCGGGATAGGGCGGTTAAGAATAGACACGGCGGTACAGTGCACCGCATGGTTATGCACCACCGCCTGCGCATCCGGGCGCGTCTGGTACGCGGCCATATGGAAACGCCACTCGCTGGAAGGCAGTTTGCCCTGTTCATGCTGACCGTCGGCATCAATATAAACGATGTGTGACTCCGTCAGTTTTTCATAGGGGATCCCCGTTGGCGTTATCAATATCCCGTCCTGATAGCGCACGCTGACGTTGCCAGCCGTGCCCTGATTTAGCCCCAGGCGGGTCATTTCCAGGCAGGTATCAATAATCTGCCGCGCCAGTCTATTTCGTTCCATTTGTTACCTCTCTTGATGATCTAAAGCACCAGCAGAACAAGCCTGTTGTCCTGATGAGTTAACCGTATATTTGCGCACCATCTTTATAGGGAATAACGCTAAAAGAATTACGGTGGTTGCACTTTGTGATCGCCATCAATTAATAGTCGGGAATTGATCCTTATTCGATTAATTCATTTCGGTAAAAATGACCGATTCAGAAGATTTTTATTCAAACAGTCGTTTTGATGATTTTTACCGTGAAATGCCCGTTTTCGGAGTAATACATTAAATCGGTCACTGGGGTTGTGGTTTTTCATGTTTATTTTCCCCGATGGGGGTTGTTTTTATTAAATTTAAAGTGATAACGATCACATAAAGATATCGCGTTGCCGTTAAATGTGATTGTCATCATATTCGCCCCCCTTTTTTACATGAAAATGCATTCACGAGATCATTCCGATCGCCAGATTCGCGCCAGTAAAAGTAAAGCACCTTTTTATTTTTACCGTCTGGCAAGAAAGGAAAGTCACATTCTGACGCTTCTGACTAACGAGGGTGTTATGGGAAATACAACAATACCAACGCAGAGTTTTCGTGCGGTCAATGCCGGGCAAGCCCAGCGTTACATTATTCCTTTCGCGTTACTCTGTTCACTGTTTTTTCTTTGGGCAGTCGCTAATAACCTGAATGACATTTTACTCCCCCAATTTCAGCAAGCCTTTACCCTGACAAACTTCCAGGCTGGCCTGATACAATCTGCGTTCTATTTCGGCTACTTTGTCATTCCAGTTCCTGCCGGAATACTGATGAAAAAACTCAGCTATAAGGCAGGTATTATTACCGGATTGTTTTTATATGCCATTGGTGCTGCATTATTCTGGCCTGCGGCTGAGTTAATGAATTATACATTGTTTCTTGTCGGTCTTTTTATTATAGCGGCGGGGTTAGGTTGCCTTGAAACTGCTGCTAACCCCTTTGTGACAGTGCTGGGGCCAGAGAGTGGTGGTCATTTCCGTCTTAATCTGGCGCAAACTTTTAATTCTTTTGGTGCTATTATTGCCGTTGTGTTTGGACAAAGCCTAATTTTGTCTAACGTACCGCATCACTCTCAGTCGGTACTCGATAAAATGACGCCAGAACAGCTAAGCATTTATAAGCACAGCCTGGTGTTATCCGTACAAACGCCTTATATGATTATCGTGGCAATTGTATTGTTGGTCGCCCTGCTGATTATGTTGACCAAATTTCCGGTCCTTCAGAGCGATAATCACGTCGACGGCACACAAAGCACATTTTCTGCCTCTCTTTCCCGTCTGGTCCGTATTCGCCACTGGCGCTGGGCGGTGCTGGCGCAATTCTGTTATGTCGGCGCGCAAACTGCCTGCTGGAGCTACCTGATCCGGTACGCTATTGAAGAGATCCCCGGTATGACACCAGGTTTCGCCGCCAACTACCTGACCGGCACCATGGTGTGCTTCTTCATCGGTCGTTTTACCGGTACATGGCTAATCAGCCGCTTCGCACCGCATAAAGTACTGGCCGCTTATGCCCTGCTTGCCATGGTGCTATGCCTGGTCTCCGCCGTATTCGGCGGCCATTTCGGTCTACTGGCGCTAACGCTGTGCAGTGCATTTATGTCTATTCAGTACCCAACCATTTTCTCCCTTGGGATTAAGAACCTGGGTCAGGACACCAAATACGGCTCGTCATTCATCGTCATGACCATTATCGGCGGCGGGATTGTGACGCCGGTCATGGGCTTTGTCAGCGATGCTGCAGGCAATATCCCAACAGCAGAACTGGTTCCGGCAGTGTGTTTTGCCGTCATCTTCATCTTTGCCCGTTTCCGTTCGCAAGCGGCAACGAATTAAACCTGTATCCGAAAACGTGAGGGATCTGTCATGAAAAAAATCAGCTTACCGAAAATAGGTATCCGTCCGGTGATTGATGGTCGTCGTATGGGGGTTCGTGAGTCTCTGGAGGAGCAAACCCTGAATATGGCCAACGCCACCGCCGCGCTGCTCACTGAAAAGCTTCGTCACCCCAACGGCGAGCAAATTGAATGCGTCATTGCTGACGGTTGCATTGCAGGGATGGCCGAATCTGCCGCCTGTGAAGAAAAATTCAGCAGCCAGAACGTCGGCGTGACCATCACCGTGACGCCGTGCTGGTGCTACGGGAGCGAAACGATCGATATGGACCCCATGCGTCCGAAAGCCATCTGGGGTTTTAACGGGACTGAACGTCCGGGTGCCGTTTATCTGGCCGCCGCGCTGGCTGCACACAGCCAGAAAGGGATTCCGGCATTCTCTATTTATGGTCATGATGTCCAGGACGCCGACGACACCTCGATTCCCGAAGATGTTGAGGAAAAACTGCTGCGCTTTGCGCGTGCCGGTTTAGCCGTCGCCAGTATGAAGGGGAAAAGCTATCTCTCCATTGGGGGTGTGTCGATGGGGATTGCCGGTTCCATCGTCGACCCTAACTTCTTCGAATCCTGGCTGGGGATGAAGGTACAGGCAGTTGATATGACTGAACTGCGCCGCCGCATTGATCAGAAAATCTTCGATGAAACCGAACTGGAAATGGCGCTGGCCTGGGCGGACAAAAACTTCCGCTACGGCGAAGACCAGAACGCGCAGCAGTATAAGCGTAACGAAGCGCAAAACCGTGAGGTGCTGAAAGAGAGCCTGCTGATGGCGATGTGTATCCGCGACATGATGCAGGGCAACCCAGCACTGGCGGAAAAAGGGCGGGTGGAAGAATCGCTGGGCTACAACGCCATTGCGGCAGGCTTCCAGGGCCAGCGTCACTGGACCGATCAATACCCGAACGGCGATACCGCCGAAGCGTTGCTTAACAGTTCCTTTGACTGGAATGGCGTGCGTGAACCCTTTGTCGTCGCGACCGAAAATGACAGCCTCAACGGCGTCGCGATGCTAATGGGCCACCAGTTGACCGGCACAGCACAGGTGTTCGCCGACGTGCGCACCTACTGGTCTCCAGAAGCGGTAGCGCGCGTGACCGGTCAACCGCTCAGCGGTCTGGCTGAGAAGGGTATTATCCACCTGATCAACTCCGGCTCTGCGGCTCTCGATGGCTCATGCAAACAGCGCGACAGCGATGGCAAGCCAACGATGAAACCATTCTGGAACATTAGCCAGCAGGAGGTTGATGCCTGCCTGGCGGCCACCGAATGGTGTCCGGCGATACATGAATATTTCCGCGGCGGCGGTTTCTCTTCTCGCTTCCTGACGGAAGGCGGCGTGCCGTTCACCATGACTCGCGTGAATATCATAAAAGGTCTTGGCCCGGTTCTGCAGATTGCAGAAGGCTGGAGCGTGGAACTGCCGAAAGAGATGCACGATCAGCTTGACGCCCGTACCAACTCAACCTGGCCGACCACCTGGTTTGCACCACGTCTGACGGGTAAAGGTCCCTTTACCGACGTTTATTCCGTGATGGCGAACTGGGGGGCAAACCATGGCGTGTTGACCATCGGCCACGTCGGCGCAGACTTCATCACCCTGGCATCAATGCTGCGAATTCCGGTCTGCATGCATAACGTGGAAGAGTCGAAGGTCTATCGTCCTTCCGCCTGGGCTGCGCACGGCATGGATAGCGAAGGCCAGGATTATCGTGCCTGTCAAAACTATGGCCCGCTGTACAAACGTTGAGTAAACGTCTTTGCCCGGTAGCGTATGTTTACCGGGCCTGTAAAACACCGAATTGCAGGCCGGATAAGCGACACGTTAGCCGGCGACGTTTCAGGAGTTGCTATGAAACAAGAGGTTATTCTGGTTCTCGACTGCGGAGCGACCAATATCCGGGCCATTGCCGTTGACCGGCAGGGCAAAATTATCGCCCGTGCCGCTACGGCAAATGCCAGCGACATCGCCATAGAAAATAGCGCCTGGCACCAGTGGTCTCTCGAGGCCATTATGCAACGCTTCGCGGACTGTTGCCGCTCGCTGAAGACGAGTCTGGCAAACTGCCACGTTCGCGGCGTCACGGTGACCACCTTCGGCGTTGATGGCGCGCTGGTCGATGAGCACGGCAGGCTGCTCTACCCAATCATCAGCTGGAAATGCCCACGCACCGCCGAAGTGATGAAAAATATTGGCCGCTTGCTGTCACCTCAGCGGCTTCAGGACATTTCCGGCGTGGGGGCATTTGGCTTCAATACGCTGTATAAGCTGGTGTGGCTAAAAGAAAATCACCCGCAGCTGTTGGAACAGGCACACGCCTGGCTGTTTATCTCGTCGCTGATTAACCACCGTCTGACCGGCGAATTCACCACCGACGTTACTATGGCAGGGACCAGCCAGATGCTGGATATTCAACAGCGCGATTTCAGCCATGAAATTTTGCAGGCGGCGGGTTTGCCGCGTCGGCTCTTCCCACGTCTGGTGGAAGCCGGTGAGCTCGTCGGTAATTTACAGTCTGATGCTGCCCAATGGCTTGACCTACCCGCCGGTATCCCGGTGATTTCCGCCGGACACGATACCCAGTTTGCGTTGTTTGGTGCAGGTGCCGCGGCGGATGAACCCGTCCTCTCCTCGGGAACATGGGAGATCCTGATGGTGCGCAGTGCGCAGGTCAACACGCCGCTGCTCAGTCGCTACGTCGGTTCTACCTGCGAACTGGACAGCCAGCCAGGGCTGTATAACCCTGGCATGCAGTGGCTGGCATCGGGCGTACTTGAATGGGTACGTAAACTGCTTTGGACCGAAGAGACGCCCTGGCAAACGCTGATTGAGACAGCCCGCCGCATACCCATGGGGTCCGAAGGGGTGAAAATGCACTGTGATCTCCTCGGCTGTCAGCATGCAGGCTGGGAGGGCGTCACACTCAACACCACACGCGGTCATTTTTATCGCGCTGCGCTGGAGGGCCTCACCGGGCAGCTGGCGCAGAATCTGCGCACGCTGGAAAAGATTGGTCACTTCAATGCGACTGAACTGCTGCTGGTCGGCGGTGGCAGCCGTAACATGCTGTGGAACCAGATCAAAGCCAATATGCTCGGCATCCCCATCAAGGTACTTGATGATGCTGAAACCACTGTCGCGGGGGCAGCCCTGTTTGGCTGGTACGGGGTCGGAGAATTTACGAGCCCGGAACATGCCAGAGCGCAGGTGCATTATCAGTACCGCTACTTCTTTCCGGAAACCGAATCTGCACCGATCGAGGGAGTTTGAGATGTTAAAAACGATTTCACCGTTAATATCACCTGAACTACTGAAAGTCCTGGCCGAAATGGGCCACGGCGATGAGATTATTTTTTCTGATGCCCATTTCCCCGCCCACAGTATGGGGCCGCAGGTTATACGCGCCGATGGGCTAAAGGTCAGCGAATTGCTGCATGCGATTATCCCGCTGTTTGAGCTCGACAGCTACGCGCCGCCACTGGTGATGATGGCTGCAGTTGAGGGTGACTCCCTCGATCCCCGTGTTGAGGCTCGCTATCGCGATGCGCTTTCACGTCAGGCACCCTGTCCGGCAATTACCCGCATTGACCGCTATGCGTTTTACGCACGTGCCAAAAAATCCTTTGCGATCGTTGTCACAGGGGAGTGTGCTAAATACGGGAATATTCTTTTAAAAAAGGGGGTAACGCCGTAATCTCATGTCGGTGCGCCCGCCAGCGCGGGCGTGTATCGAATGATGGGTGAGAAAAAATGAAAGAGGCACGTCAGCAAACGATAATCGACCTGTTGATTCAGTATCATAGTCTGACGACGGACGTTTTATCCACCCAGCTTAACGTCAGTAAAGAGACCATTCGCCGGGATCTCAGCGAACTGCAGGCGCAGGGAAAAGTGCTGCGCAACCACGGTCGGGCGAAATATATTCACCGGGAAAACCAGGACAGCGGTGATCCTTTTCATATTCGCCTTAAGAGCCACTTCACGCATAAAGCGGATATCGCCAGAGAGGCGCTGGAGTGGATTGAAGCCGGGATGGTCATTGCCCTGGATGCCAGCTCAACCTGCTGGTACCTTGCGCGTCAACTGCCTGACATCGATATTCAGGTCTTTACTAACAGTCACCCCATCTGTCTGGAACTGGGCAAACGTGAACAGATTCAACTTATTAGCTCCGGCGGTAAACTCGAGCGTAAGTATGGCTGCTACGTTAACCCCTCGTTGATTTCACAACTCAAAGTGCTGGACATCGACCTGTTTATCTTCTCCTGCGAAGGGATAGACAGTCATGGAGGGTTGTGGGATTCCAACAGGGTCAACGCCGGCTTCAAATCGCTGCTACTCAAGCGCGCTTCTCAGTCTTTATTGTTGATAGATAAGAGTAAGTTTAATCGTTCAGGGGAGGCCAGAATTGGGCACCTGGATGAGGTAACGCATATTGTGTCTGACACACAACTGAATGAATCAGGGCTGAGACAATAAGCCACCTGACATATTATGACGCAATTAAGTCTATTAGGGATGTGTTTGTTCGCGATAGCGTTAACGTATTATTCATTCCGTATAAGATTTTTAACGCGGGGAGGGTAAACAAAAGATGTTAGCAGCACAAATAAGAAGGGGATTACCCTTAAACAAGGGCATCTACAAGAACAGCAATACATTCAGAGTAATTATAAATATTTCTTAGCCGCATCCAGAATTTCCTGAGAAGTCAGTTCCCTGTCCGACGCCACATAAACCACTTCATGATCGCCGGTCAGAGAAGGAAAACCTGCGGACATTATCTGCAGGTTTATCGCTTCACCATTCGGATATTCCTGCCGTATGGATGTAATACCCTTAAGCACGGTGACAACATTGCTCGGTTTACCATTGAAAAAGACGATGACTTTCTTCATATCTCACCTTGTTGGTCGTTATCTGCTTAAGCACCTTCTCTGTGAAGGCGAGGGGGATCAGGACGGCGCGAAAATTTTTGTCTGGCCGTCAGGTCTGTCTGCGAATGTCATCGTCGATTTGCAGAAAATGCATTTAGCGCCATACGGATTTTTTTCAGACACATCAAAAATCGACGTTCTGTATTGGGAGCCATGACAACATGGGCATCTGAAGTGAATATTTAAGTTGATATCATTTACCTTTTTTAACATTAGCGGTATTTAATTTTCGAAAAAACGTTGCATTTGTACTTTCTTTGGTTTTTGCAATCATTCGGAAATAAAAGCAAGCAATCATCTTCGTGAACGTGTATGGTGACAGTCGTTTAAATCAGGAGATGCCTATGTCAGGACGTAAAAATACACAATTCCGTCGCAATTACTTAGTAAAATGTCCATGTCCAAACTGTTCAAAAGACTCTGAGCATAGTTTCAGCCGTGTACAAAAAGGGGCTCAACTTGTCTGCCCACACTGCAGCACTCTTTTCAAAACCGCTCAAAAATTCTAAAAATGCATTTGCCAGATGATGAATTTGCGTCTTTACAGACGATCTCATTTGGCAAAGCAACATTGAAGAAGTGATGCTTTTGGAGGTTGCCTGACCTCTTACGCACTTTGATATTTTACAAGCAGCTCGCTTCTGCTTTAAGACTCTTCGTGCAGCAGACCTGCACTTCATCACATCGGTCAGCACACTCTTTCTACGAGAAAAATATGCTGACCTGTTGCTCAGAAAAAGCCTTCTAATCCAGGACCCGTCTACTCAGGAAAAATCCATCATCGTGATCGCGGGTCCGTGATAACTTTATCTATCGCAAAGTATTACGCTTGCAGCAGCAGGGCCTTTTTCGCCACTCTGGATAGCAAATTCGACCTTCTGGCCTTCAAAGAGAGTTTTAAAATCATCACCCTGCAGAGCAGAAAAGTGCACAAACACATCTTTGCTACCATCGACAGGAGAGATAAAACCGAAACCTTTATCTTCGTTAAACCACTTAACCAAACCTATAATTCTTGAAGACATGCAGACTCCTTGTGAGTATTTGAAATGCTAAGAAACGTATAATATTAAACGTATGGACTCAAAAGGAGGGGATATCAGCGATAGCGCCTGGTTATGAGGACTGCCGGGTAAAATTTTTTACGCTCGTGTGTGGATTAAACCAACGACTTCATTAATGCATGAGGCGGGAGAATTAGCAATTTTTATTTTAGCCTTCCGGAAGGCTCACATAAAAAGTGTCACGCTGCATTAGCTTAAAATTAATTTGTGTGTATAGTTAATGCATGTTTTCTAAGAGGATCTTATTTGTCTCGTAAAATGACAGGAATTGTCAAAAGTTTTGATATGCACAGCGGCAAAGGCCTAATCATCCCTTCAGATGGTCGAAAGGACGTTTTTCTCCACATTTCAGCCTTTAATAACAACGAAAAAGAAACGCTCCTTCCCGGGATTCGCGTTGAGTTCTGTCGTATCAACGGACTCAGCGGACCGATGGCCGCAAATGTCTATCTTTCATAAATAATCAGCGAAGATGTTAATAGCGGTAAATTGAATCAACCGCGTCGCATCGCCTGACATATATTTACAGTTATGCGCGACATGCGTATGACACGCGTATGAATTACACTCCGCCTAAATAGGCTTTTCTTACCTCCTGGTTTCCCAGCAACTCCTCGCCGCTGCCGCTGAGGCGAATTTGCCCGTTGACCATGACGTAGCCACGGTCAGAAAGCTTCAGAGCATGATGCGCATTTTGCTCTACCAGAAAAATGGTCATGCCGTTGCGAGCCAGCTCGCGCAGCGTCTGGAAGATCTGCTTAACCACTATGGGCGCCAGACCCAGGCTGGGTTCATCCAGCAGTAGCAGTTTAGGGCGGCTCATTAGCGCGCGGGCGATGGCAAGCATTTGCTGTTCTCCGCCGGACATGGTCATGGCTCGCTGTTTACGGCGTTCTTTGAGGCGCGGGAACAGCTCAAACATGCTCTGCATATCGTCGGCGGCAAATTGATTGCCGACAGGAATGGTCCCCATCAGCAGGTTCTCTTCAACCGTCATATCCGGAAAAATACGCCGCCCCTCGGGTGCCTGCGCTATGCCGCCGGAGGCCACATAGTGGGTAGATTTATGGCTGATGTCTTCGCCGCAAAACAGGATTTGCCCGTTACGAATACGCGGCTGGCCAAAAATAGACATCAGCAATGTCGATTTACCCGCGCCATTCGCGCCGATAAGCGCCACCGTTTCCCCTTTATGCACTTCGAGGGATACCTGCTTCAGCGCCTGAATCACGCCATAGAACACATCCACCTCGCGAAATGCCAGCAGCGGCTCATTCATAGAGTGACCTCGCTTTCATCGGTGCCCAGATAGGCGGCAATCACCTTTTCGTCATGCTGGATCTGCTCAGGTTTCCCCCGGGCAATCACATCGCCATGGTCGAGCACAATAATGTCGTCCGATATTTCCATCACCATCCCCATGTCGTGCTCAATCAGTAATACCGTTATGCCGTGGTTGTCGCGCAGAAAACGAATAATGTTACTCAGCTTATGTGTCTCTACCGGGTTCAGCCCGGCGGCGGGTTCATCCAGACAGATCATTTCCGGGCCGGTGCACATGGCCCGCGCGATCTCCAGGCGCCGTTGTTGACCGTACGACATCTCGCCCGCCAGGCGGTTGGCACACTCCACAAGATCGACCACCTCCAGCCAGTAAAAGGCCCTGTCCAGCGCGTCGTTTTCCGCCCGTCGGTACGCTGGCGTATTGAATACGCCAGCCAGCAGGTTGCGATTGACGCGCATGTGCTGGGCCACGAGCAGGTTTTCCACGACCGACATCTCGCGAAAAAGACGAATATTTTGAAAGGTGCGCGCAAGTCCGGCGCGGTTCACCAGGTGAGTGCCGCCGAACATTTTGTAGAACAGGCGTTGCCCAAACTGCGCAGGGTGGATCCAGTCTCCTGGCTGGAATTTTTGCCCGAGGATCTGAATGACGTTGGTCGTCTTATTGCGCGTATTGAAGAAAATATTGCCGCCGGAAGCCTTATAGAAACCGGTCAGGCAGTTGAAGACGGTGGTTTTTCCCGCGCCGTTTGGGCCAATAAGCGCAGTAATTGAACCGCGCTGCACGTCCAGGTTGACGTCGTTTAACGCCTTGATCCCGCCGAAATGCATCATCAGATGTTCAACGCTTAATATCGTTCCGTTCATGGCGCTACGCCCTTACGCACGGCAAACCCGCTGCGGTTAATGCGGATCAACCCGCGTGGACGCCAGATCATCATCACCACCATCAGCATGCCAAACAGTAAAACCCGGTACTCGGCAAAACTGCGCAGCAGCTCCGGCGTCACCGTGAGCACAAACGCCGCCAGCACCACGCCAAGCGTTGAGCCCATACCGCCGAGCACCACAATCGCCAGGATCAGCGCCGATTCAAAAAAGGTAAACGATGTCGGGTTGACAAAGCCCTGATAAGTGGCAAAAAACACCCCGGCGATGCCGGCAGTCGACGCACCCAGCGTAAAGGCCGAGAGCTTGACCAGCACATGATTTAATCCCATTGAGCGACAGGCGATTTCATCCTCCCGCAGGGCTTCCCATGCCCGACCAATAGGCATCCGCGTCAGACGATGCTTGATATACAGCACCAGCATCACCACCAGGAACAGGACCGTGTAGATAAAGATAAACTTCATGTTCGGGTTGTAGGTCAGATGGAAAAATTCGTGAAAGGGCACGCCTCCTTCTTTGGCACGGCGGCCAAACTCCAGTCCGAAAAAGGTGGGAGGCGGGGCAGAAACGCCGTTCGGGCCGCCGGTGAAGGTCAGCCAGTTGTTGAGGATCAGGCGAATAATCTCCCCAAAGCCAAGCGTGACGATCGCCAGGTAATCCCCGTGCATGCGCAGCACCGGAAAGCCGAGCAGGGCGCCGGCCGCGGCAGCCATAATTGCCGCCAGCGGCAGCATGCTCCAGAATCCTAATCCCAGATACTGATACCCCAGCGCCAGCCCGTAAGCGCCGATGGCATAAAAAGCGACATAACCGAGATCCAGAAGCCCGGCCAGCCCGACCACAATATTTAGCCCGAGACCGAGAAGCACGTAGATAAGCCCAAGAATGGCGACGGTGAGAACGTACTTGGTGGCAACAAAGGGAAAGCAGATCGCAAGGGCGATAATCAGCGGGATTATCCAGCGCATGCGGCTTTTGTATTCCGGCGGTCGGACATAAACCCCCGCGCTGTCGGCTTCAAAACGTGCCTGGAAACGTGCACCCGGAGCGGTACCTAAAAAAGCGCTCAGCAGAAAACGGCCCAGCATCACGATGCCGACTATCCATGCGAGCCGCTGTCCGGCGAAATTAAAGCTGTATCCATCCAACACCACGCCAGCAATCGGGCCAAAAATTATTAACGCAATCAGCCCGGAAAAAATGGCGTCCAGAATGCAGCGCTTAAGCGAAAAGCCGTGAGAGGTCATCGTATTCTCCTTCACACTTTGGCGACAATCGGGCGGCCAAGCAGACCCTGAGGACGAAAAATCAGGATCAAGACCAGCAAGCCAAACGAGAACACATCTTTATAATCTGAGTTCACCATGCCGGAAAATTGCGCCTCGGCGACGCCCAGAATCAACCCGCCGAGCATCGCACCGGGCAGGGAGCCAATCCCGCCGAGCACCGCTGCGGTAAACGCCTTGATGCCAATGACAAATCCGACGTAGAAATCGAAGGTGCCGTAATTCATGGTGATGAGCACACCCGCCAGGCCGGCCATCGCCGCGCCAATCACAAAGACCAGCGAAATGATTCTGTCGGTGTTAATGCCCAGAATGGAGGCCATTTTGCGGTCCTGCTGCACCGCACGGCACATCCGTCCAAGCCGGGTATTGTTGATTATCCATGTCAGCAACAGCATGCCGGCGAACGAGGCAACCAGAATAAACACTTTGGTGTAGGTTATCTGAACGAACCCCTCACCGATATGCAGGCGAAGTACGCCATCCAGCATCGTGGGCACCCCTTGCTGACGCGGCCCCTGGCTCAGCTGCGCGTAGTTTTGCAAAATCAGTGACATCCCGATGGCGGAGATAAGCGGTGCCAGACGGGTGGAGTTGCGTAGCGGCTTATAGGCAATGCGCTCGATAGTCCAGCCGTAAACACCGGTCACCACAATCGTGAAGATCAGCGTACCGAGGATAAGCAACGGGAACGACTGCAGGCCGAAGAAAGAGAGCAGCGCCAGGCCAATGGCGCAGAGGTAGGCGGAGATCATATACACTTCGCCGTGGGCGAAATTAATCATACCAATGATGCCATACACCATGGTGTAGCCGATGGCGATTAATCCATACACGGAGCCCAGCGTTAAGCCATTTATTAACTGTTGCAGGAAGAATGTACTCATCATAGCGCGCTCGTTATTTTAAGCTGCGCGGCACGCGCAGCCTGATGTTTATTACGCGCCGACAGGCGAACCTGCCGGCGTTGAGCGTGACTCCGTCCCGTTACTGAACTTCCTTATATTTTCCGTTATCGTCCCACTGATACACCACGTAGTCAGACACTTTCAGATCGCCTTTGCTGTCCCAGGCTTTTTTGCCCATAACCGTGTCGACGGCATTGGCTTTCAGCCATTCGCTGGCTTTGGCCGAGTCTTTACCGCCCGTGGCCTTGAAGGCCGCGGCAATGGCCTGAACGGAGGCATAAGAGTAGAGGGTGTAACCTTCAGGCTCGAATTTACCGGCGCGGAATTTCTCAATGACCGCTTTCCCATCCGGGATCAGACGCGGGTCCTTACCAAAGGTCATATAAATACCCTTGGTATATTGTGGTCCACCCGCCGCGGTCACCATCTCTTCGTTGACGATACAGTCGCCGGAGAAGAATTTCGCCTGCACGCCCTGTTCACGCATCTGGCGAACCAGCGGGCCGGCTTCAGGGTGACAACCGCCGAAGAACACCACATCCGGCTTTTGCGCGCCGATTTTTGTCACCAGCGCGTTAAAGTCTTTCTCACCACGGGATAAGCCCTCATACATCACATCCTGAACCCCGCGCTTCGCCAGCGCAGCTTTGGTGGCGTCTGCCAGCCCCTGACCGTAGGTGTCTTTGTCATGGATGATGACCACACGTTTGGCTTTCAGCTTATCGATAATGAAATCGCTGGCGACCTGGCCCTGCTGGTCATCGCGACCACACATGCGGAACATATCGGTCATGCCTCGTTCGGTAATGAGGGGGTTGGTCGAGCCGGGGGTAATGGCAAGGATCCCCGCGTCGCTGTACACCTCGGAGGCGGGCATTGTGGAAGAGGAGCAGAAATGGCCGACCACCGCGTTGACTTTATCCTGGTCGACCAGACGGTTGGCGACGGCCACGGCTTGTTTCGGCTCGCAGGCATCATCCCCCTGAACCAGCTTAATCTTCTCGCCGTTAATGCCGCCTGCGGCGTTAATGTCTTCAGCGGCCTGCGTTGCACCGTGCCAGTACTGATCGCCATAGGTGGCGTTTGGGCCGGTAAACGGCCCGGCCACACCAATGACAATATCTGCATGCGCAGAAAATGCCGTCACCAGACAACCGGCCAGCACGAGAGAAAGGGGAGTTCTGATAAATTTCAGCGACATTATTATGTTCCTTAGCAAAGAGGTTTTTGCACCACGGCGTAAACCCGGACGCCGACGGCGCAGCCAATCCAAAAACACGAGCAAGAACAAAATGCACTAAACGAACAAGATCCAGACAACGCCTGCGTAATACGGCGAGGTTTCCCTGCGCAGGTTCGCGCGAAGAACATTAAGCAAAATCGTTGCCAGAATGGTTAACCCATTGAGCGGGTTGTGACATGTTTGAGTATAGAGTGCGGTGATATGGCACCTTGTGGGACGCGATGAAATTACAGCGGAGATCACATATCGTTAACAACAAAGCCCATAAGTTGTGCAATGGTCACGATTTGCACGTTTTTGCAGCAATAAAGACCTAAACTTCAGATAGGAAAGCCGTGAGATATGTGTCAGGATCTTTTCCTTTTTTATCAGGAGTGTCAGCGATGACTGAAGGCCCATTGAATGAAAGCGAAATGGCGTGGCTGGAAGAGACATTAATGTCTTACGGTCATGACGATGCGTCCGTGATTGACGTGTCTGAACTGGACGGCATGCTTACCGCAGTCCTTTCCGGCCCTGTTGTCGTTGAGCCAGATACCTGGCTGGTGGCGGTGTGGGGTGGCGAGAAATACATTCCGCGCTGGAAAAACGATCGTGAAATGCACCGTTTTATCGATCTCTGCTTTAAGCATATGAACGACATTGCTGAGCGCCTGAGCGAATACCCGGATCAGTTTGAGCCGATGTTTGGTTACAACGATGTCGACGGCGAGAGCTATACCGTTGTTGAAGAGTGGTGTTATGGCTATATGCGCGGTGTGGCGCTGACGGACTGGTCAGCCTTACCGGAAGCGCTGAAGGCCGATCTTGATGCGATTGCGCTGCACGGTACAGACGAGAACAGCGAGAAGCTGGATGAGCTGAGCGAAGACGAATATAAAGCCAGCATTGAGAGCATTCAGCCTGCGGCTCTGCGTTTGTACAATTACTGGGTGGACAACCCACAGCAGCCGGAAGCAAAAAAACCGATTGTTAACGGCACAAAGGTCGGGCGTAACGATCCGTGTCCGTGCGGCAGCGGTAAGAAGTTTAAGAGCTGCTGTTTGCACTAATAAAAAGGGGCTGATTTCAGCCCCTTTTTTGTTAACCCACTTCCGGTAGCATCCCTGCGGCTATCAAGCACTGCACCAGAATAATCATCACTCCGCAGGCAAACACCATGCACAGCAGCGGTTTGCCGCCCATTACGCGGTACCCTTGCTGAGGATGCTGCTGGCGGCTCTTCCAGGCCAGCAGGGAAGGGAGCAGCAGGGCCAGCACGGATAACGCCACACCTGCATACCCCAGCGCCATCACGAACCCACGCGGGTAAAACAGCGCGAACGCGAGAGGAGGCAGGAAGGTGACTGCCCCTGTCTGTAAGCGTCCTGCGGCAGTATTACGACGCTGGAACAGATCGGCCAGGTAATCAAACAGGCCGAGCGCCACGCCCAGAAATGAGGTGGCCAGCGCCAGGTCGGCAAACAGATGGACCGCCAGCTCAACGTGCGGGGAGGTGACAACCTCGCGCAGTGCCAGCAGAAAACCGTTCAGGCCAGCGTGTTCCGCCATCAGCCCGGTAAAGGTCGACGCGTCAATGCTCCCCAGCGTCACCAGTTGCCAGAAAATATAGGCAATCAGCGGGATGGCGCTCCCCACCATAAAGACGCGGCGTAGCTTACGGATATCGCCGTTCATATAGCTCACGATGCTGGGCACGCTGCCATGGAAGCCAAACGAGGTGAAAATAACCGGGATCGCGGACAGCGCCAGCCCTTTTTCCAGCGGCAGCGTCAGGAGATTGACCTTGTGAACATGCGGTACCAGCAGAACCAGCATCACAATCAGGAACAGTATTTTGGCGCTGAACAGAAAACGGTTAAACAGATCGACCAGCGAAGTCCCCACACAGACCACACCCCCGCCAATAAGCGCAAAGAAGATAACGCCCGTTGAAGGCGTGATGTCAGCGTCGAACCAGTCGTTAACGCTGGAGGCGATTAACTCTCCGGCGCCGCTGATATAGGCCGCGGTCAGGGCGTACATCAGGAACATCATGCTAAAGCCGGTTATCCACTGGCCATAGCGTCCCAGGTAGCGTGCCGCAAGAGAACCCAGGCCGGTATCCGCGGGCACATGCTGATAAACCTCAAGCAAGAGCAGGGCGGTGTAGCACATCAACGCCCAGAGTGTGCCAAGGAGCAGCAGTGTCATTCCAAATCCAACGCCTGCGGCAGCCAGAGGCATCGCCAGCATTCCTGCGCCAATCGTCGTTCCGGCGACGATAAAAATACTTCCCAGGGTTCTGTTTTTCACGCATTCCTCTACAACGATTCGTAATCGCGACAAATTCTGCGGCGCAGAGTAAGGGAAAAGCCCCGCTTCGTCAAATGACCGTTACAGTAGGTGTAATGAATTATTTACGATATTTTTCGACTTTAAGTAATCTCCCCGCACCTGCCCCTTTGGGAGGGGATATCTACTTCGTAAGGGCACTATTTTTGCCGAAAAATCAGGCGTAATTTAAACAATAACTATAAGTTTTCAAATAAAGTGAGGGCAGATGGCGGGAAATAATCCCTTTACCGCGGCGTGGAGCCGGGGCGGTAATTTACTGTGCCATGGTCACTGGATAATCAGCTGGCAGAACCAGGCCCTGCAGCTTCCTGAATCGCGTCTTGAAAAGGATATGGGCACCTGGGCCATTTATTCGATCATCGATCCTGAGGACGACACCTTTGCGCAGGGGCTAAAAGAAGATGAGTGGATCATCGAAAACGTAGACTGGCTGACAGATGTTTTTTTTGACGCCGGTATTCCGCTGGAGACGGCTAACTACCGGTATTTTTACCAGGCGGTCAATACGCAGGACTGGCGGTGTACAAGCTGTGCGGGGTGTATGTAAATCTGTGCGCGGAGAATAAAAGTGCGGCGCTGAAAACAGCACCGCAGCAATATTATTTCTGTGTATCGAGGGTAGAAAGTTCTTTATCGATAAAGTAAAGACCTTCGCCTGTTTTCCCCACCAGAGACAATTTATCCAGCACGGATTTAAACAGTTTCTCTTCTTCGTGTTGCTCTGCCACGTACCACTGCAGGAAATTAAAGGTCGGATAATCCTGGCCGATCATTGCCGCATGAACCAGTTCGTTAATTTTTTGCGTAATCAGCTGCTCGTGCTCATAGGTCGCACGGAACAGCTCATCAAGCGAATTATACTCGGCAAACGGGGACGCAACGTTATCGATGCGCGGCAGGCTGCCCGTGTCAGTCAGATAATCAAACAGACGCTGCATGTGGGTCATCTCTTCCTGCGCGTGGCGGCGCAGGAAGGCGGCAGCGCCTTCAAAACTGTGGTAGCTGCACCAGGCGCTCATCTGCTGGTAGAGAAGGGATGAAAAAAGCTCAAGGTTCATTTGCGCATTGAGCTTGTCGATCATTTCAGTTTTCAGCATGGTGACGCTCCGGGTTATTAATTCTGGTTCACAATGAGCGACACTATAATTTGTTATTTAATTATTTGCAAAACGTAAAATAATTATTTCTTTATTTAAAATACGAATGGGAATAAAACGCATTGCCGATTTATATTTTATTAATGAGAATTGTTTTTGTTCGTAGTGAAATACACTGCCAGCCAATACTGGCAGCACAGATTAATACCACGGGTTAGTTGCTTTAGGGTTTACGGCAAAGCCCATGCATTTATACTGGATCGTCACGCTCTCATTGAGACACAGAGAGCCGCTGGTCAGGGTGCAGGTTTTAATGGGCTGGCCATAGGCAGAGGCGGTGGCATACCCCATGCTCTGACACGCTTTAGCTGCGGTGCCGTTATTAACATACTCATCGGAATAGGCGTTTTGCAGCATTGCTTGCCCGTAGTCGAGGCGGACGATGCCGTTTGGCGCGTCCAGGGTGCTGACCTCAGCCTGGCGATTAATGTTACAGCCCGCCAGCAGCAGGATCGTACCGGCGACGAAGACTCTTTTCATGGTTCGCTCTGAGTGAGTGGAAATACGTTATCGTACCTGCTGATGTGAGTCGCAATGCGAGGAATAGCCGGGCAATCTGCGCTTTCTCTTTGCGACGGGCCGTTTAGTCGGCCAGGCTGTCAAAAATGGTTTTAAACTTAAGATGATGCAGGCGAAACAGCGCAATAAGCTGCGGGTCAAAATGGCGGCCGTCACCCTCCAGAATGATTTTGCAGGCTTGCTCGTGTGTGAATCCCGGCTTATAGACCCGCTTTTGCCTCAGGGCATCATACACATCGGCCAGCGCCAGAATGCGGGCTTCCAGCGGGATCTGTTCTCCCCGTAGCCCCTGCGGATATCCGCTGCCATCCCATTTTTCATGATGGAAATGGATAATATTCTCCGCAACTGCGCCCAGCTCTAAGCCCTGAATAATCCGCCACCCTTTCACGGTATGAAGTTTCATCTCGGCAAACTCGTCCTGGGTCAGCGGGCCTTGCTTACGCAGAATACGCTCCGGCACGGCAATTTTTCCGACATCGTGAAGTGAGGCAAAATGTTCTATCTCACGGGTCATTTTGCGCGAAAGCCCAAGCTCACGCGCCATTAAGCCGCAATATCGGGCGACGCGCTGAATATGGCTGCCGGTCTCGTCATCGTGCGCGCGGTTTACCTTCTCCAGCGCCTGCACCATATTGCGGTTAACCATCCGGTTCTGGCGTAAATGGCGACGCATCATGATCAGCATACCGATGCTGAACAGGGCCACGATCAGCAAAATCACGCTGATAATCTTCAGCGTGTTTTTAGAAAAATCGGGTAAGTAACTCTGCTCATCCTGACGTTCTATTTGCGTGCGGTATTCTGACAGGCGATGAACCTGAGTCAGCAGATGAAAGAGCGGATGCTGCGGATCCACCCAGGGGCCAATAATAAATTCAGAGCGGGTGACCCCCGCGACTTTCAGCACCCCGCGAAACAGTTCGTTGCCGCGAAGCGTGGACTCCAGCGAACTGAGGTCGCCCAGAATATAGTCAATCTCATCGTTCTCAATCGCGTCGATAAGACCGTCAATGGTTGGCCGGGTCACGATGATCACATCGCTACCAAAACGCTGGCGTAAATAGGCTGCGGCAAACGAACCGTCGATTACGCCGACGCGCTGGCTGCGAATACTCTCTTCGTTCCACAAGAAGGGCTGACTGCTGCGATTGTAATAGGCGTTGTGCCAGGCGATGTCGGGGCCGATACGACCCTGTGCATGCGCACTGTCGCTTCGATCAACGATATCAATCAATCGAACCGCCCACTGCTGTCGCGGAAGACTCGAATAGTGATCGATAAAATTGACCTCAACCTTCATGCCCAGTAAATCGCGCATGTCGTTAATCATATCAATGGCTGTGCCGTGGTAGCCCTTGCTGTCCCGCCAGATAAGCGGGGCAAAATTCTCGTTTTTGGGCAGGTTGATCTGCAGGCGGTTATGCGCGATCCAGGTTCGCTCCTCCTCTGACAGGGTGATACGGCTTAGCAGGTAATTGCGCTTGCTCTCCTCCAGCATCGTGTTGATTTCGCCGTTGCGATACCAGGTGCCAATCAGCGCATTGATTTTATCCCGCAAGGGAAGCAGGTCAGGGCTGAAGGCGAGGACGACAGGAATGCGTAGCTCAGGAAAGGGCCGGGAGACCAGATAATAGCGCTGGGTATTCTCCATCTCCGGAGCGTCATTAATATAGAAATCAGCCTGGTTGTCGCTCAGTAAGCGAAAAGCCTCGTCGCTGGTGGCGACGAGGCGCAGAGAACGAAATTTAAGGTCGGGATAACGTTGTTGCACGCTGTCGAGCGTCGCGTCGTCTTTACGGAACAGCACCCGGGCATGGCTGAGCTGTTCGGCTGTTGTCACCGTCATCGATGGACTGGCGGCCACCACGTCGTTATCAAACAAACGTGCTGAGAGAATTTTGGTTCTGGCTCGCTTCTCCGTGCGCAATACCCCGGCATACACGCCATACTCATTTTGTGCAAAACGCTGGCTAATATCGGCTCCGGAGAGCGGCCGCAGCTGCAGCTGCGTACCCGCCTGTTTATTGATGGCCTTAATCAGTTCAGGATAAAAACCCTGCCACTCTCCTTGCGGTGTGCGCCAGAATTCGAAGTTGTTAGCATCAAAGATCCAGACCGGTACAGGCTCTTCTGCCCGGGCAGGGGGGCAAACAAGCAACAGACCCGTCAACGCGAGTAGAAAGAGGGAGCGAAGCATCCGGCAGCGCTGATTCACAGGTCAACCCCATACGGTTTTAGCGTGTACTTTTGCAGTCTAGCTAACGGGCTGAAGCGGCAACAGGTTTGCTTTAACTTTTTAATGCACGTTTGGCGTACGGTCTCATTCTCGCTAAATTGTGAACCCGTCTTTGTTTTTTAAAACAACCTTTCATTTAATTTGAAAGGTTGTTTGTTTGATAGTAGGGTGAACAGGTAAAGGTATCCATAGCGGGATCTCCCGCCACGCATTCAGGAGAGATGAAATGAAAATTGCACTGATGATGGAAAACAGCCAGGCCGCGAAAAACCCAGTGATACTGAAAGAGTTGAAAACGGTAGCCGATGAAAAAGGGTTCCCGGTTTATAACGTGGGCATGAGCGACGAGAATGACCATCACCTGACCTATATCCATCTGGGGATTATGGCGAGCATTTTACTGAATGCGAAAGCCGTTGATTTTGTTGTGACCGGCTGCGGTACGGGGCAGGGAGCATTGATGTCGCTGAACATCCACCCGGGCGTTATCTGCGGCTATTGCATTGATCCTGCGGATGCGTTCCTGTTTGCTCAGATTAACAACGGTAACGCGCTCTCCCTGCCGTTTGCCAAAGGCTTCGGTTGGGGGGCAGAACTGAACGTTCGGTTTATCTTTGAAAAAGCGTTCACTGGTCGAAATGGTGAAGGTTATCCGCCCGAGCGCAAGGAGCCGCAGGTGCGTAACGCCGGTATTCTGAACCAGGTTAAAGCGGCGGTCGTGAAAGAGAACTATCTGGATACGCTGCGCGCAATCGATCCCGAGCTGGTGAAGACGGCCGTTTCGGGTCAGCGTTTCCAGCAGTGCTTCTTTGAGAATTGCCAGGACAAAGAGATTGAAGCTTTTGTTCGCGGGATCGTAGGCTGACGCTTTCAGGTGCCGTGAGCCCCACTTTTCAGGTTTGGCACGAAGAATAAAATTGTGATGTGCGTCGCAAAAATATTGATTTTTGTGACGATGGTCATATTATAAGCACATTGACGATAAAGTTGTATAACAAGTTAATGGAGCTACCTGATGAAACTTCGCAAAATCCTGAAAAGTATGTGGGCTAACTACTGCAACACTTTTAAAGACGTGCCACCGGGCGCAATGTTCTGATGAAAAAAACCTGCTTCGGCGGGTTTTTTTGTGCCCGTAAGCGACGAGAGGGAGATGAATGGGCCTGCGTTTTGTTACTATGGCGGCCTTTAAATAAGGAGAAAGCCCCATGTCACAAAACCTGAGCGCCGATCAGGAGCTGGTGTCTGACGTTGTCGCCTGTCAGTTAGTTATCAAACAAATCCTTGATGTCCTGGACGTTATTGCGCCGGTTGAAGTGCGCGAGAAGATGTCCACGCAGCTGAAAAATATCGATTTCAACAGCCATCCAGCAGCGGCTGACCCGGTCACGCTTCGCGCTATTCAGAAAGCCATCGCGCTGATTGAACTGCGATTCACGCCGCAGGGCGAGTCTCACTAAAGCCCGCCTGACGCTAAAAAGGGCGACCGTTTGTCGCCCTTCGCTCACCTTAAAAGAACGTCTGTACCAGCAGATAGCTCGCCGCACACGCGCAGCTAACGCCAATTAATCCCGGCAGAATAAAGCTGTGGTTAATGATAAATTTGCCGATGCGGGTTGTGCCCGAACGGTCAAAGCCGATGCAGGCTAAATCGCTTGGGTAGGTCGGCAGGACAAAATAGCCGTAAGAGGCCGGGAAAAAGGCGATCAGCATTTTCGGGTCGATTCCCAGCATCAGCCCCATAGGCGCAACGGCCGTCAGGGCTGCCGCCTGGCTGTTCACCAGCTTTGATACCAGGAACAGCACAATCGCGTAGGTCCACGGATGACTTTTCACCACGCCTTCCAGCGCCAGCTTTAACTCATCAAGATGCGCCTGGAAAAAGGTATCGCTCATCCACGCCACCCCGAACACCGAGAAGATCGCGACCATACCTGCCTTAAACACCGCGCCGTTAGAAATGGCAGACGCATTGACCTTGCAGGCCATCAGCATTACGGCACCGGCAATTAACATCATCATCTGGATGACAAGGTTCATCGACAGCGCCGTCATTTTTCCTTTTATCTCAAATGCAGGGCGCAGGTCAGGGAATGCCCCCAGCAGGACAACCACGGCAATGCCCGCGAAGAAAATCCACGTGGACCAGTAGGCCTGTTTTGGAAAACGTTGATTCATTAACGTTTCCGTCCCGCCGTAGATGAATTCACGCTGCTTCGGATCTTTGAGCTTTTCCTGAAACTCCTTATCGTCCGCTAACGCTTTCCCGCGACGCAAACTCCACAGCGCAGCAATCGCCACACCGAACAGTGAGGCAGGAACCGAGACGGCGAGAATTTCCAGTATTCCCCACGCGTGGCCGAGCCCATGCTGCGCGCCCAGAATGGAGACCAGTGACACAACGGCCACGGAGACCGGCGAGGCCGTAATTGCCATCTGCGATGCCACTGATGCCACGGCCATTGGGCGTTCCGGGCGGATCCCTTTTTTCAGGGCGATATCCGCAATGATGGGAAACATGGTGTACACCACGTGTCCGGTCCCGCAGAGAAAGGTCAGCATCCAGGTGGTAAAAGGGGCGAGAAGCGTGATGTGTTGAGGATGTTTGCGCAGCAGGCGCTCAGCAAATTGCATCATGACGTTCAGGCCGCCTGCGGTCTGAAGCGTTGCGGCACATCCAATGACGGCGAGAATGGTCAGCATCACGTCAATCGGCGGTTTGCCGGGTTGCAGACCAAAGACAAAACATAAAATAAAAAGGCCAATACCGCTTATCAACCCAAGCCCCATGCCGCCGAAACGCGTACCTGTCAGCAGGCAGAGGAGGATGACAATAAACTCAATGGTGATCATGATGCTCCCTCGTCAATGATAATGTAATTAAATAAATCATTACATGTTGTGTGGTTAATCATTGAGAGCGAGATCTGATTTGTTAAATCTGAGCAAAAGCAGAAGGTTGGCGACGAGAAGGGGAACCTGCTCCCGGTAGGCCGAAAAGCGCGCCTGGCAGGGAGCAGGAAAAATGATCAGTGGTGCTGTACCGTCACAAGGTCAAGCAGATGACGGTCGGTTTGTTCCGGACATAAACCCGCCTGCTGCGCGTTATGGATTTCGTCCGCCAGCGTTTTGAGCAGCATGCCGTCCTGCTGTTGCGCTTTATCCATATCGCGTAAGAATTTAAGGGTTTTGGTGTCGTGTTGTGCTCTGGCTTCATCGGCCAGTTTGTTAAGCGTGCTGCAACGCTGTTCGTACTGTTCCAGTGTTTTCTCAAACAATTCTTCCAGAGAAGAGTAGTTATCGTCGATCGTATCAAGCGCTTTTACGGTTGGGTTCGCACCTGCGGCTTTC
Source organism: Enterobacter sp. PTB (assembly GCF_051130085.1). Taxonomy (NCBI): domain Bacteria; kingdom Pseudomonadati; phylum Pseudomonadota; class Gammaproteobacteria; order Enterobacterales; family Enterobacteriaceae; genus Enterobacter; species Enterobacter sp. PTB. Next base: position 173,442 of record NZ_JBDKEE010000001.1, on the reverse strand, counting down.
ATGAAGTTAAAAACACGCATCATATGGGTGACGTTGCTTTGCGCCTGGCTGCGAAAAAAAGTGGCGGAGCCATTGAGACTGTTTTCGGAACACCACGAGCTGATATGCAGGTGCAGATTCGAGGCATAGAACTCGAGGTTCAACTGGGCATTGAGTTTTTGCATCATCGTTTGGGTAGTCATACTCATATCCTTATTGACTGTGGGACGTGATGTCCGCGGCTAACCTGACCCGGCAGGCACATATAATGGAATGCAGAAATGGCATTTCTGCTGCGACAAAAGTCGATCGAATATTCACTTCCTGTGTTCGATATAAATAAGCATACCCTTGTATTCTGTCTAAGAAAACTCTTAATTAGGCTGTGTTTACCATACATTACAAAATTTAATATAGTACAGAAATGAAAACAGATAGAGATAAATTAACACATTAATAACTAATTGATTTTTGTGTGTTTGTGTATTGTTTGTATTGTTTTTTCAAGAGCGAAAATATTAAGGCAACAGAATCTTCTGTGACGATGTGAAAAACAGATCAATCAATCAGGATATATTTTGAGGAATAAAATTGCGCTAAATCAATTTATCGCAAAAAGGTGAGTGTGTGATCGCCGTGCAAGATTGTTATTAATGATTATGTAAAAATGAAACACTGTTTTATCTTGTTTCAATCATTGAGGTTTATGATGGCAAAGGTTGCGGTGCTGTTGGCACCCGGTTTTGAGGAAGCAGAGGCGATTATCACCATTGATATTTTGCGCCGGCTGAACATCGACGTGGAAACTCTGGCCTGCGCGCAGTCGCGTGCAGTGGTCAGTTACCATAACATTCCCATGGTGGCAGACAGCACCTTATCAGAACGCAGCGATTCGCTTTACGATGCGATTGTTCTACCCGGGGGACCCCAGGGCAGCGCAAATCTGGCCGCGGATCCGCAGGTTATCCGTTTTATTTCTGCACATGACGCGCGCGGAAAGCTGATTTGCCCTATTTGTTCAGCAGCGGCGCGCGTGCTGGGGGGAAATGGGCTGCTTCGGGGGCGTCGCTACGTCTGCTCCGGGGATTTATGGGAGACGGTAAAAGACGGTGAATATGTGGATGCACCGGTCGTCCAGGATAAAAACCTGCTCAGCGGCAAAGGTCTTGGTCATGCTTTTGACTTTGCGCTGGCCCTTGCTGCTCGACTGTTGGGTGACGAAACGCCCGTTCGCGATCACGCTGACCACATCTATTACGCCTGGTAAATTTCCCGCCGGATGCTAGAGCGTCCGGCGCTCAGGGACTTCTTAGCTGATCTTATGGATAATTCTGCTTAACCCCGTTTCATTTGTCCGACAATTCCTGCCATTTTTATGTCATTTTCCGCTGAATTTATGTACGCAATTACTGTAATTCTGCGGTGTGATGGCGCTCTCTTATGGATGATTAATTTCCCGCTAAAACTATCACCAGCAATAACGCTTATGACGAGGTAAGCGCTAATGCCTTGTTTTAAGTCCGATTAAATAAGAAGCACGCAAATATTCCCTACAGAAAAGAATGCTAAAGCTGGAGTTTACCATGCACAAATTTACTAAAGCGCTGGCGGCCGTTGGTCTGGCTGCTGTTATGTCACAATCCGCTATCGCAGAGAATTTAAAACTCGGTTTTTTGGTAAAACAGCCAGAAGAGCCGTGGTTCCAGACTGAGTGGAAATTCGCCGATAAAGCCGGAAAAGATTTAGGTTTTGACGTCATTAAAATCGCCGTCCCTGACGGTGAAAAAACCCTGAACGCCATCGACAGCCTGGCGGCCAGCGGTGCGAAAGGTTTCGTTATCTGTACACCCGATCCAAAACTGGGGTCGGCAATTGCGGCTAAAGCGCGCGGTTACGACATGAAGGTTATTGCCGTTGACGATCAGTTCGTCAATGCCAAAGGCAAGCCAATGGACACCGTGCCGCTGGTAATGATGGCCGCGACCAAAATTGGTGAGCGCCAGGGTCAGGAACTCTATAAAGAGATGCAAAAGCGCGGCTGGGATGTAAAAGAGACGGGCGTCATGGCCATCACGGCCGATGAACTGGATACTGCACGTCGTCGTACTACCGGTTCCATGGACGCTCTGAAAGCCGCCGGCTTCCCGGAAAAACAGATCTATAAAGTTCCTACCAAATCCAACGATATCCCCGGCGCGTTCGACGCCGCGAACTCAATGCTGGTTCAACACCCGGAAGTTAAACACTGGCTGGTGGTCGGTATGAACGACAACACCGTGCTGGGTGGCGTGCGTGCGACAGAAGGTCAGGGCTTCAAAGCTCCGGATGTTATCGGTATCGGCATCAACGGCGTTGACGCCGTCAGCGAACTGTCCAAAGCGCAGGCGACCGGCTTCTATGGCTCTCTGCTGCCAAGCCCGGACGTACACGGCTACAAATCCAGTGAAATGCTCTACAACTGGGTGACCAAAGGAGCTGAACCGCCGAAATTTACTGAAGTGACCGACGTGGTGCTGATTACCCGCGACAACTTCAAAGAGGAACTGGCGAAAAAAGGACTGGGCGGTAAGTAATACGCTGTGATTGCGCCCCTCATTCACCATGAGGGGCCAGACGTACACACTACAGGAATCACGGAGACGTTATGCGACAGTCTGATCCGTATCTCTCATTTCGCGGCATCGGGAAAACGTTCCCCGGTGTTAACGCGCTGACCGATATCAGTTTCGACTGCTATGCCGGCCAGGTTCATGCCCTGATGGGTGAAAACGGCGCGGGAAAATCCACGCTGTTGAAAATCCTCAGCGGCAACTATTCCCCTACGACCGGCACACTGGCCATTCGTGGCGAAGAGGTGGCTTTCGCTGATACCACGGCGGCGCTTAATGCTGGGGTGGCCATTATCTATCAGGAACTGCACCTGATCCCAGAGATGACCGTGGCCGAGAATATCTATTTAGGACAGCTCCCGCACAAAAGCGGCGTGGTTAATCGTTCGCTACTTAATTATGAAGCAGGGCTGCAGCTTAAACATCTTGGGCTGGACGTCGATCCTCAGACGCCGCTGAAATACCTCTCCATCGGCCAGTGGCAGATGGTTGAAATTGCCAAGGCTCTGGCGCGTAACGCCAGAATTATTGCCTTTGATGAACCCACCAGTTCGCTTTCCGCACGTGAAATCGAAAACCTGTTCCGCGTGATCCGGGAGTTGCGCCAGGAAGGGCGCACGATTTTGTATGTTTCGCACCGTATGGAAGAGATATTTGCCCTGAGCGATGCCATCACCGTGTTTAAAGATGGCCGCTATGTGCGCACCTTTAGCGATATGGCGCAGGTGAACCATGACCAGCTTGTCCAGGCGATGGTCGGACGCGATCTGGGGGACATTTACCACTGGAAACCGCGTGAGTACGGCCCTGAACGCCTGCGACTGGATAATGTAAAAGCGCCGGGAGTACGCATGCCGGTTTCGTTATCGGTACGCAGCGGTGAAATCGTCGGGCTGTTCGGCCTGGTGGGCGCAGGGCGTAGCGAGTTAATGAAAGGGTTGTTCGGCGGCACGCGCATTACCGAGGGCGTGGTGTCTATTGACGGCGCACCGGTGGATATTCAGAAGCCCGCCCACGCGATTAAGGCAGGCATGATGCTCTGCCCGGAAGATCGCAAAGCGGAGGGGATTATTCCGGTGCATTCGGTGCGTGACAACATCAATATCTCCGCCCGTCGCAAATTTATCCGCGCAGGATGCCTGATCAACGATAGCTGGGAATCGAGCAATGCCGATCACCACATTCGTTCACTCAATATCAAAACGCCGGGACCGGAACAGCTGATCATGAATCTTTCCGGGGGGAACCAGCAGAAGGCCATTCTGGGCCGCTGGCTGTCGGAGGATATGAAGGTCATTTTACTGGACGAACCGACGCGCGGTATCGATGTAGGGGCAAAACACGAGATTTATAACGTGATCTATGAACTGGCAAAACGCGGCGTGGCGGTGCTCTTCGCCTCCAGCGATCTGCCTGAAGTGCTTGGCGTCGCCGATCGCATTGTCGTCATGCGTGAAGGGGAAATTGCCGGTGAATTGCTTCATGAACAGGCGAATGAACAACAGGCGTTGAATCTCGCCATGCCTAAAGTCAGCCAGGCTGTCGCCTGAGTAAGGAGTTAATGATGTCCTCTGTTACTACATCCGGAGCGCCAAAGTCGGCGTTCAGTTTTGGCCGAATCTGGGATCAGTACGGCATGCTGGTGGTCTTTGCCGCCCTGTTTGTCGCCTGTGCGATCTTCGTTCCTAATTTTGCCACCTTTATTAATATGAAAGGGCTGGGGCTGGCCATTTCCATGTCCGGCATGGTGGCCTGCGGTATGCTGTTCTGTCTGGCCTCGGGCGATTTTGACCTGTCGGTGGCCTCGGTTATTGCCTGTGCCGGTGTCACCACGGCTGTGGTAATCAACATGACGGAGAGCCTGTGGATTGGCGTGCTGGCGGGTCTGTTACTGGGCGTGCTCAGCGGTCTGGTGAACGGCTTTGTCATTGCTCGTCTGAAGATTAACGCCCTGATCACAACGCTTGCGACCATGCAAATTGTGCGAGGTCTTGCCTATATCATCTCTGACGGTAAAGCGGTGGGGATTGAAGACGAGCGCTTCTTTACCCTTGGTTACGCTAACTGGCTGGGGCTGCCAGCGCCAATCTGGCTGACCGTGGCCTGTCTTATCCTGTTCGGGTTCCTGCTCAACCGGACCACGTTTGGCCGTAATACCCTGGCTATCGGGGGCAATGAAGAAGCCGCACGTCTGGCCGGTGTGCCGGTTGTGCGTACCAAGATTATTATCTTTGTTCTCTCCGGGCTGGTCTCTGCAGCCGCAGGGATTATTCTGGCATCGCGAATGACCAGTGGCCAGCCAATGACCTCTATCGGTTATGAGCTGATCGTCATTTCAGCCTGTGTTTTGGGGGGCGTTTCCCTGAAAGGCGGCATCGGAAAAATCTCATATGTGGTGGCCGGTATCCTGATCCTGGGGACGGTAGAGAACGCCATGAACCTGCTCAATATTTCGCCGTTCTCTCAGTACGTCGTTCGTGGCCTGATCCTGCTGGCAGCGGTGATATTCGACCGTTACAAGCAAAAAGCGAAGCGTACCGTCTGAGGTTTTTCCTATCTTTATATTGCTCAACTAATAACCTTAGCTGACCCCCGAACCGCCTCGCCAGTTTTGCTGGCGGGGCGGTTGTCAAATGGCGAGCGACGTCACACTGTCTATACTTACATGGCTATGAAAGAGGTAAAGGCGTTTACCTCTCGTAAACCGTAAGGAGGAATAGGGTGGCTGACTTGTTAACTGCACCGCCTGTACTGCCCGGACACTATGCTTTCTTTTTTGATCTCGACGGTACGCTCGCCGAGATAAAGCCGCATCCTGACCTGGTGGCGATCCCCGCCACGGTTCTTCAGAAGTTGCATCAGCTCTCGCAGATGACTGAGGGAGCAGTGGCATTGATATCAGGGCGCTCGATGGCCGAACTGGACCAGCTTGCCAGGCCTTATCGCTTTCCGCTGGCCGGTGTACACGGAGCGGAGCGCCGCGACATCCATGATCAAACGCATATCGTTTCACTCCCCGACGCATTAATCCAGGCGCTACAGGTACAACTCTCGTCTGCGCTGGCAGAACTGCCCGGTACGGAGCTTGAAGCCAAAGGGATGGCTTTTGCCCTGCATTATCGCCAGGCGCCGCAGCACGAAGCGGCTGTGCTTGCGCTTGCGACCGCTATAGCAAATGCACATCCGGAGCTGGCGCTGCAGCCGGGTAAATGCGTGGTGGAGCTTAAACCTAAAGGGATCAATAAAGGCGCGGCGATTGCGGCGTTTATGGCGACACCGCCTTTTAACGGCAGGACGCCCGTTTTTATTGGGGATGACCTGACCGATGAGGCAGGGTTTCGTGTGGTGAATCAGGCCGGAGGGATCGCCATCAAGGTCGGGCCTGGTGAGACTGTCGCCGAATGGCGTCTGGCGGATGTCGCCAGCGTCTGGCAGTGGATATCTGACATCGCTAACCAGCAACAACAACAAATAGCGCAAAACAAAGGGGGAAACCATTATGGGTCGCTTAGTCGTCGTCTCTAACCGAATTGCACCGCCTGATGATAAAAAATCCAGTGCAGGTGGCCTGGCGGTTGGGGTATTAGGTGCCTTAAAAGCCGCCGGTGGGCTGTGGTTTGGCTGGAATGGTGAAATCAGTGAAGAACAGAAACCGCTCAAGAAAGTGACGCGCGGAAATATTACGTGGGCGTCGTTTGCGTTAAACGAAAAAGATTATGACGAGTATTACTCGCAGTTCTCCAATGCTGTGCTGTGGCCAGCGTTTCACTATCGTCTGGATCTGGTCAAATTCCAGCGCGAGTCCTTTGAAGGCTACACGCGGGTGAATTCGCTGCTGGCGGATAAACTGCTGCCTTTAATCGAGGAAGACGATATTTTATGGATCCACGATTATCACCTGCTGCCTTTCGCCAGAGAGTTGCGTAAAAGGGGAGTGAATAACCGGATTGGTTTTTTCCTGCATATTCCGTTCCCGACGCCGGAAATCTTTACCGCGCTGCCGCCGCATGAAGAGTTGCTGGATGCGCTGTGTGACTACGATCTGCTGGGCTTCCAGACCGAGAATGACCGACTTGCGTTCCTTGATTCTGTGTCCGGCAAAACGCGAGTGGTGACCAAAGGGGGTAAAACCCATACGGCCTGGGGCAAGACATTCCACACAGAAGTGTATCCCATCGGTATTGAACCTGAAGAGATTGCCGAGCAGGCTTCCGGTCCGCTGCCGCCCAAACTGGCGCAGCTTAAGAATGAACTCAAGCACGTGAAGAATATCTTCTCGGTGGAGCGTCTTGATTATTCCAAAGGGCTGCCAGAACGTTTCCTGGCGTATGAAACGCTGCTGGAGAAGTATCCGCAGCATCACGGTAAAATCCGCTATACGCAGATAGCGCCCACCTCGCGCGGTGAAGTGCAGGCTTATCAGGATATTCGTCACCAGCTGGAGACGGAAGCAGGGCGCATTAATGGCCGCTACGGTCAGTTGGGCTGGACGCCACTGTTTTATCTCAATCAACACTTTGACCGTAAGATCCTGATGAAAGTGTTCCGCTATGCGGATGTCGGGCTGGTTACGCCATTGCGGGACGGGATGAACCTGGTCGCGAAAGAGTACGTCGCCGCCCAGGACCCCGCCGATCCGGGTGTGCTGGTGCTTTCCCAGTTTGCCGGGGCCGCCAATGAATTGACGTCTGCGCTTATCGTCAACCCTTACGATCGTGACGACGTGGCGAATGCCCTCAACCGTGCGCTGACGATGCCGCTCACGGAGCGTATTTCCCGCCATGCCGAGATGATGGAAACGATCCGTAAGAACGATATTAACCACTGGCAGGCGCGTTTTATTCGCGATCTTCGTGATATTGTGCCGCAGAGTAATGAAGGCCATCTGCAAAAAAAGATCGCGACATTCCCTAAACTCGCCTGATTTTCCTCTGGGGGTTTAACGACCCCCAAGAGGCACTAACAACACATCCACTTGGCTTGAGGCCACAATCGATTTCGCCGCACAGGCTGCGCGAGAAAAAAAGCTGTGGTTATGATTCCCGCATATTACTAAATCAATATTCTGCTTACTGCATATGCTGAGAATATGCGCATTAAGCTCCCCGGTCGCAATAATGGTGTCATATATAGGATATTTCGCCTTTTCTACCAGCTCGCGCATAAATTGCTGCGTTTCTTCCTGTAATACCTCACGAATATCTTCCAACATGGGGGCAGCCAGTTGATTATACATCTCAGGCTCGGCCGCGAGGGTGATCAGGCTGATACGGGCATTATGCGGTCTGGCAATGGAAACCGCCCGGGCGATGAGTTCATGGCTTTCGGGCGAAACCGCAACAGAAACAAGAAGATGGGAGTAACTCATAACGCACTCCTTAGGTGTCTGAAAGACAGCGTCTTAGTCACCATTACCGCGATTTCACCGGATCTGCAAGAGGTGAATACGACATAAGTGTGAAGCTAATCATAATTATTCATTAATTATTCTTATAAGAAGAATAACGGGAAAACGTGCCTAAATGAAAAAAATTAACAACTTAACCTGAATCACACTTTTTTACGTTTCCGGTGTTAAATCGTTTTAACGCGTTATAAACACATTTCTAATGATTACCATGTGAAACAATTGTTATGGGCGTTTTGCATAACTACATGTTTTTTATAGGTAATGAAAATGTGACCTTAAGATGGATTCGCTGTGACGCGCATCCGGTCGCTGACACGTTTCGAACCGCACATGTCATGCCACTTCTGCTCATACTCCTGCATGAGTATTCGCCCATAAAGAATAGAAAACAGTGCTGATTGTTCAAAAAACAACCAACTTACAAGTCATACTGATGGATTTATGGGAGATATTCACTTAAATTGTGTGACGTAGATCACATTTTTTTTAAATTTGGGGGTGGCTGCATTGTATGTGTCAAAACTGACGAGTAGAGTTTGCGTCGAATTAGGAAAAATCTTAGTTATTTGTAAGAAATGATAAAACGTGTAAGAGACGTAACCGCGTTTCAGCTGTTGCGCGTTTCAATGAATACAAACCTAAATTCGACTATGCATTTAGCCTTTTCTTTTTTATACCGGGTGATTTCCCGGCGACATCACGGGGTGCGGTCTTTCCGCATAAAAATAATAGTTGGTTATTCGGGATGGGAACAATGCATACATCCGAGTTGCTAAAACATATCTATGACATCAATTTGTCGTATTTACTGCTCGCGCAGCGTTTGATTAGTCAGGACAAGGCGTCCGCGATGTTTCGTCTGGGTATTAATGAAGAAATGGCAACCATGCTGGGTGGGTTAACCCTTCCTCAAATGGTTAAACTGGCGGAAACAAACCAACTGGTTTGCCAGTTCCGTTTTGACAATCCTCAGACTATCACGCGTCTGACGCAGGATTCCCGTGTTGACGATCTTCAACAGATCCATACCGGTATTCTTCTTTCCACTCGCTTGCTTACCGAAATCAGCCAGCCTGATGACGCAGCCCGTAAGAAAAGGGCCTAGCAATGAGCGAGAAAAGCATTGTTCAGGAAGCGCGTGACATACAGTTAGCAATGGAGCTGATTACGCTCGGTGCTCGTTTACAAATGCTGGAAAGCGAGACTCAGCTGAGTCGTGGTCGCCTCATCAAATTGTATAAAGAGTTACGTGGTAGTCCCCCGCCGAAAGGAATGCTGCCGTTTTCAACGGACTGGTTTATGACCTGGGAACAGAACATTCATGCCTCCATGTTCTGTAATGCCTGGCAGTATCTTCTCAAAACCGGTTTGTGTAGCGGCGTTGATGCCGTGATCAAAGCGTATAAACTTTACCTTGAACAATGCCCGCAGCAGGACGAGGGTCCTTTGCTGGCGCTCACCCGCGCATGGACGCTGGTGCGTTTTGTTGAAAGCGGAATGCTTGAGCTGTCGCGCTGTAACTGCTGCGATGGCAATTTTATTACCCATGCGCATCAGCCTGCAGGCAGCTTCGCCTGTAGTTTATGCCAGCCTCCATCCCGAGCAGTAAAAAGACGTAAACTTTCCCGGGAAGCTGCCGATATTATTCCACAACTGCTGGATGAACAGATCGAACAAGCTGTTTAACCCGAACGTGTGGGCAAGATTCCAGCAGCGGTAAGCAATTACCGCTGCTTTTTTTTACCCCGCAAACGGTAAACGCTGCGAGCTGAACATCCTTGCCATAGTCACTAGCGGAAGGATGATGTCGTGCTTATCTTATTAGGTTACCTGGTAGTTCTCGGTACAGTTTTCGGCGGTTACATGATGACCGGCGGGCACCTTGGAGCACTCTATCAACCGGCTGAACTTATTATCATCGGCGGCGCAGGGGTAGGGGCTTTTATCGTTGGTAATAACGGTAAATCGATCAAGGGCACGCTGAAAGCTATTCCACTGCTGTTCCGTCGCTCTAAATACACCAAAAGCATGTATATGGATCTGCTTGCGCTGCTCTATCGTCTGATGGCGAAGTCGCGTCAGCAGGGCATGTTCTCGCTTGAGCGGGATATTGAAAACCCGAAAGAGAGCGAAATTTTTGCCAGCTACCCGCGCATTCTCGCTGACGCAATGATGCTGGATTTCATCGTCGATTACCTGCGACTGATCATCAGCGGCAACATGAATACCTTCGAAATCGAAGCGCTGATGGACGAAGAGATTGAAACGCATGAAAGCGAATCCGAAGTGCCGGCAAACAGCCTGGCGCTGGTGGGCGATTCCCTTCCTGCGTTCGGTATCGTCGCGGCGGTGATGGGCGTGGTACACGCGCTGGCCTCGGCGGATCGTCCTGCGGCAGAGCTGGGCGCGCTGATTGCGCATGCGATGGTGGGCACCTTCCTCGGTATTTTGCTGGCGTATGGTTTTATCTCTCCGCTGGCCAGCGTTCTGCGTCAGAAGAGCGCGGAAACGACCAAAATGATGCAGTGCGTGAAGATCACGCTGCTCTCTAACCTCAACGGTTATGCGCCACCTATCGCAGTTGAATTCGGCCGTAAAACGCTTTATTCCAGCGAGCGCCCGTCGTTTATCGAGCTTGAAGAACACGTGCGTGCGGTGAAAAACCCAAACCAACAGACGACAACTGAGGACGCATGAAAAATCAGTCCCATCCGATCGTCATCGTAAAAAAACGCAAGCACAAGGGGCATGGGCACGGCGCGCATGGCTCCTGGAAAATCGCGTACGCCGATTTTATGACCGCAATGATGGCATTCTTTCTGGTGATGTGGCTCATCTCCATCTCCAGTCCGAAAGAGTTGATCCAGATTGCCGAGTATTTCCGAACGCCGCTGGCGACCGCCGTGACCGGTGGGCAGCGAATCTCTAACAGCGACAGCCCGATCCCTGGCGGCGGCGATGATTACACCCAGCAGAAGGGTGAGGTGAAGAAAGAGCCGAACATCGACGAGCTGAAAAAACGCATGGAGCAAGCGCGCCTGAAGAAACTGCGCGGCGATCTCGATCAGCTGATTGAGGCGGATCCTAAACTGCGTGCCCTGCGACCACACCTGAAGATCGATCTGGTGCAGGAAGGTTTACGTATACAGATTATTGATAGCCAGAACCGCCCGATGTTCAAAACGGGCAGCGCGGAAGTTGAGCCATACATGCGCGACATTTTGCGCGGCATTGCGCCAGTGCTGAACGGTATTCCTAACCGTATCAGCCTGTCTGGACACACGGATGACTTCCCGTACGCCACGGGTGAGAAGGGATACAGCAACTGGGAGCTTTCTGCCGATCGTGCCAACGCCTCGCGTCGCGAGCTGGTGGCAGGTGGGCTTGATGATGGCAAGGTACTGCGCGTGGTCGGCATGGCATCAACCATGCGTGTCACTGACCGCGGGCCGGATGACGCCATCAACCGTCGTATCAGTCTTTTAGTGCTGAACCAGCAGGCGGAGCAGGCCATCCTGCACGAAAACGCCGAAAGTCAGAATGAGTCACTGGACGATTTAAAACAGCCTGGGGCCGTTCCTTCGGCTGCCGTTCCAACATCGCCACCAGCCAATCCGAGGTGATAGCGTGAGCATGGATATTAGCGATTTTTACCAGACATTCTTTGATGAAGCCGACGAATTGTTGGCCGATATGGAGCAACACTTGCTGGATTTGGTGCCTGAAGCACCGGACTCCGAGCAGCTCAATGCCATCTTCCGTGCGGCGCACTCGATTAAAGGCGGAGCCGGAACGTTTGGATTTACCATCCTGCAGGAAACGACCCATTTAATGGAAAACCTGCTGGATGAAGCACGACGCGGTGAGATGCAGCTCAATACCGACATTATCAACCTGTTTTTGGAAACCAAAGATATTATGCAGGAACAGCTCGACGCCTATAAAAGCTCGGCAGAGCCTGATGCCGCCAGCTTTGAATACATCTGCAATGCGCTGCGCCAGCTCGCGCTGGAAGCCAAAGGTGACGCAGCCGCAGCCGTTGTTCCGGCAGCCAAACTGAGCGTTGTCGATGCCGTTACCGCACAAGAGGCGGCCCCGGCCGCCGCTGCGAGTAAAGTGCGCGTGGTGCTGTCACGCCTCAAAGAGAACGAAGTTGACCTGCTTGAAGAAGAGCTGAGTAACCTGGCGAAATTAAGCAACGTGGTGAAAGGCAAAGACAGCCTGAGTGCGACGCTGGAAGAGGGGATCAGCCAGGACGATATCGTGGCGGTCCTGTGCTTTGTTATCGAAGCCGACCAGATCGCGTTTGAAACTGAAACGGCGGCGGTTGACGTGCCAGCGGCAGTGGAAGAGGTGGCGGTTGTTCCTCAGGCGGCCGCGCCTGCCGTTGCGCCTGCGGCGCCGGTATTGAAAGCGGTGCCAAAAGATGCTGCCGCGCCAGGCCGTGGTGACAAACCGGCCGCGCGTTCCAGTGAATCCACCAGCATCCGTGTCGCCGTCGAGAAAGTTGACCAGCTGATTAACCTGGTGGGTGAACTGGTGATTACCCAGTCGATGCTGGCACAGCGGTCTAACGAACTGGATCCGGTGACCCACGGCGATCTGATCACCAGCATGGGGCAGTTGCAACGTAATGCCCGCGACCTGCAGGAATCGGTGATGTCCATCCGTATGATGCCGATGGAATATGTCTTCAGCCGCTTCCCGCGTCTGGTGCGTGACCTGGCCAGCAAACTGAATAAACAGATTGAACTGACGCTGATGGGCAGCTCCACCGAGCTGGATAAAAGCCTGATCGAACGCATTATCGACCCGTTAACGCACCTGGTGCGTAACAGCCTCGACCACGGTATCGAACTGCCGGAAAACCGCATTGCCGCCGGAAAATCCCCGGTCGGGAATCTGATCCTCTCCGCCGAACACCAGGGCGGGAACATCTGCATCGAAGTGACCGATGACGGTGCGGGCCTGAACCGTGAGCGCATTCTGGCGAAAGCCATTTCGCAGGGAATGGCGGTCAACGAAAACATGACTGACGAAGAAGTGGGCATGCTGATCTTCGCGCCAGGCTTCTCGACCGCAGAGCAGGTGACGGACGTTTCCGGCCGCGGCGTGGGAATGGACGTGGTGAAGCGTAACATTCAGGAGATGGGCGGCCACGTTGAGATCAAGTCTAAGCAAGGTTCCGGCACCACCATTCGTATCCTGCTGCCGCTGACGCTGGCAATCCTCGACGGCATGTCGGTGAAAGTGGCGGACGAAGTCTTTATTCTGCCGCTGAACGCAGTGATGGAATCGCTGCAGCCGCGTGAAGAAGATCTGCATCCGCTGGCGGGTGGCGAGCGCGTTCTTGAAGTGCGCGGTGAGTACCTGCCGCTGGTCGAATTGTGGAAAGTGTTCGAAGTGGATGGCGCGAAAACCGAGGCCACGCAGGGGATCGTGGTGATCCTGCAAAGTGCGGGTCGCCGCTACGCGCTGCTGGTTGATCAACTGATTGGCCAGCACCAGGTGGTCGTGAAGAACCTCGAAAGCAACTACCGCAAAGTGCCAGGTATTTCTGCCGCCACTATTCTGGGTGACGGTAGCGTGGCGCTGATCGTTGATGTGTCGGCGCTTCAGGGATTAAATCGTGAACAACGTGTGGCGTACACAGCCGCCTGATTAAGTAGAAGGTAATAACATGACCGGTATGAGTAATGTAACGAAACTGGCGGGCGAGCCATCAGGGCAGGAATTCCTGGTATTCACTTTAGGCGATGAGGAGTACGGCATCGATATCCTGAAAGTGCAGGAAATTCGTGGTTACGACCAGGTTACCCGCATCGCGAACACGCCTGCCTTTATTAAAGGTGTCACCAACCTGCGCGGCGTGATTGTGCCTATCGTTGACCTGCGCGTGAAGTTCAGCCAGGGCGACGTGGACTATAACGAGAACACCGTGGTGATTGTCCTGAATCTGGGGCAGCGCGTGGTTGGGATCGTGGTGGATGGCGTATCTGATGTGCTGTCTCTGACGTCCGATCAAATCCGTCCGGCGCCGGAGTTTGCGGTCACGCTGTCTACCGAGTATCTGACGGGGCTGGGAGCACTGGGTGAACGTATGCTGATTCTGGTGAATATTGAGAAGCTGCTGAACAGTGATGAGATGGCGCTGCTGGATATCGCGACGAATCACGTGGCGTAATGTTTCTCTAAACGGTTCTGTGAGGCTTTCGTGGAACCGTTTCGTTCAGTCGGGCATTTCGGTTATCTGATTCGCCCGCTGCGGTGAACGTATTAAGGGGGCTATTGCAGCCCCCTTATCTTATTCACTTACTGCAGGCGTAGTATTTTCTGCTGGCCTTAAGGTGAACGAAACCATTCGGCCAACCCGTTACGCTTCCTGCTCTACCAGCTCAGTCTCCGCTTCACGCGCCCCTTCATTTTGCGACAGCATCGCAGTCGCAATACCGTTACCCAGCACGTTAATCGCTGAACGTCCCATATCCAGGAAATGATCGATCCCCATCAGCAGCAAAATACCCGCCACCGGAATATTGAAACTCGGGATGGTTGCCGCCAGCACCACCAGCGACGAACGAGGCACCCCCGCAATCCCTTTTGAAGCCAGCATCAGCGTCAGCATCAGCACGGTCACTTCGGTGAAGCTCAGGTGAATATTGTACGCCTGGGCGATAAACATCGAGGCGAAAGAGCAATACACCATAGAGCCCACCAGGTTAAAGGAGTAACCGATCGGCAGAACGAAAGAGGCGATATTGCGCGAGCAACCAAAACGCTCAAGCTGCTCCAGCGTTTTTGGATACGCCGCTTCTGAACTGCTGGTGGTAAACGCCACCAGCACCGGGTCCTTCAGCATGCTGACCAGGCGGAACACCTCTTTCTTCAGCACCATATAGCCGACGGCCAGCAGCACCATGCAGGTGAGAAGGATTGCCACGTAGTAGCCGCCAATAAAGGAGGCGTAGTTCAGCAGAATGCCCAGACCCTGAGTGGCAATCACAGATGAGATGGCGGCGAAAATGGCCAGCGGGGCGACGTACATCACGTAACCCGTCACCTTCAGCATGATATGGGAGACCACATCCAGCGCGGCCACCAGCGGGGCATTGAATTTTTGCCCCAGCGACGCGCCGGCGATGCCGAAGAACATAGAGAAGACCACAATCTGCAGGATTTCATTGTTCGCCATCGCACCGGCAATACTGGTCGGAATGGTATGGGACAAGAACGCTTTCAGCGTCATCCCCCCCACCGCAAGGCCGGTGTCTACCGCCTCTTTCGGGATAGCCAGGTTCAGGCCGCTGCCCGGACGCTCCAGCGTGACGATAAACAGTCCCACCAGAATGGAAAGCACGGATGAGCTAATAAACCACACCATCGCTTTGCCGCCCACGCGACCAATGGTGGAGGTTTCACCCAGTTTCATAATGCCCACGGTCAGCGTGCTGAAGACCAGTGGCGCAATAACCATTTTAATCAGACGCAGGAAAATATCGGTCAGCAGCGTGATGTTATCCGACCATGCTTTGATAGCATCCGCAGAGGCATACTCATGAATCGCCGCCCCTGAAAGAATACCCGCCAGCATGAATATCACGATGAAGAGTGTGAGTTTGTTTGCACTTGCCACGAAAAAAGACCCTCTATGCGCTTTGGTTGCCGTCTGCGCCGATGTATATAGATTTTTTATTACGACGCAGGAAATTATTCGGCACATAAATTGAAGTAAAGCGGAGGGAGATACAACTAGTTTTTAATTTTTATTAATTTTGTTGTTAATGCCTCGACGATATATTGTGATGCAGATCACATTTCGATGGATATATCCTCTGCGTATACGAGAAATAAGGCATTCACAAAGTATTAACATCCTGTTTTATAAATAAATATTCAGTCAATAAGCCATCAGTCTTGCCCTCCGCGGCGCGGGTGGTCGAAGCGGTATCCATAAACTAAATTCTCAATAACCCCCGGAAGAGGAACGTTAAGTGGGGCTAACATCTTGAACAGCAAAAATAAAATGTGGCAAGCGAACGGAAATGTCTTCTGGAGGGTGGTAAATGAAAAGAAAACTCCTTTTGATCTGTGCAGGCACGTTGCTGACGGTGACAACAGCCCAACAGGCGCTGGCGGTGACCAGCAGCGGTACTATTGGCGCGACGTTAACCCTGACGAACGGTTGTCTGATAAACGGCTCGCCCACGCAAAATGGCATTAACTTCGGGACCCTGGATTTCGGCACCCACCCCGCAACGTTTTCCACCCTGACGACGCAGTTGACCGGTGCCAGCGGCGGTAACACTTTCACCATTCAATGCACGACCGCCAGCTATACGGTGGCGATCACCGGGAATACCAACTCCACCGCGCCGGGTACCGTTGTGGGGACGCCAGGCACGCCTGCGCGCTATCTGGTCAACACCACCAATGCTGCACAGGGTGTGGCTTACAGCCTGTATAGCGACAGCGGATTTAACAACGTCGTTGCCAACAACGCGGCACTGCCAATAGCGTCAACCGCCGGGGGCATCGACAGTTACACACTTTACGGGCGAATTACCGGGGGCGGTAACAGCGTTACGGTCGTTCCGGGCACCTACACCGACACGATTAACGTCAGCGTCACCTACTAGTTTCACGCAGCCATGAAGGCATCCATTTTGCGTCTGCGCAACAGCGCGGAGGGGATCGTGCACCCGTTGTACGCGCTGATCGTCTGCCTGATGCTGGTGCCTGCGGCGGGGGCTGTGACGTCACAGTCATTTAAGGTCAGCGCGACCATTGTGCCCGGGTGCGCGGTATCCACGGGCAGCGGAGGAGTTTTCGGTACGCTCGATTTCGGTACCCACAACGGGGTGGAAAGTGCCCCGGTGAGCACCAGTTTTGTGCCTAACGGGGCCTTGTCCATCGCCTGCACGCCCGGCGTGGCGCTGAGTATGAGCATTAACGGCGGACAGAATTACTCCTCCGTTCGGCGTATGAAGCGCTCAGGGGGAACGGAAGTGGTGGGATATCGCCTTTACAGCAGCAGTTCGCTGGCGGCGAACAGCGAAATTGGCGTCAATCAGGCAATACCGGTGACCTATACCAACAGTAATAACATTGCGCTGCCGCTTTTTGGCGTGGCGCTGCTGACCGGGTTTAGCCCGGCAGGAACGTATTCTGATCAGCTCACCGTGACCTTGTCATGGTGATAAAGGGAGACAGTCGATGAAGCCATTTTTCAGACACCTTTGTCTGGTGAGTTTGTTGGGGGGAATGGCTGCGGCGACAGGCCAGGCGCAGGCGGCGGCAACCATTCTGTTGTGGCCCATCGATCCGTGGCTGTCAGCGGATGCCAAAGCCACTGAATTATGGATCCAGAATCAGGGGAACAGCGCAACGACAATGCAGGTCCGCATTGTGCGCTGGAAGCAGGAGGGCGGTTATGAACGCTACTCCGCACAGCAGGACGTGGTGGCCAGCCCGCCCATCGTCACCATTGGCAAAGGCAGTAAGCAGCTTATTCGTCTGATTAAGCAGGGTTCGGTGCCGCTCGGCGTCGAACAGGCCTACCGCATTATTGTGGATGAAATCCCCCAGCCGGATGCCAAAGCCGAGCCGGCCATTGGCCTGAAATTGCAAATGCGCTACTCCATTCCTTTGTTCGTTTATGGACAGGGGATCCCGACCCTAAAAGAGGGGGCACATCATGCGCTGGTGGAGACCAAAAATCTGAGCTGGCGGGTGACGCAGGAGAAGGGACAGCCTGCCCTGGAGGTCCGTAATCAGGGGGATGTGCACGTCAAACTCAGCCAGGTGGCGCTGGAGCAGGGCGGGCAGAAGCGGACGGTTGCAGACGGATTACTCGGGTATGTTCTTGCGGGCAGCACCCGCACCTGGTCAATCCCGGCCGGAATAGGTCAGCCAGACCGGCTGAGCGCGCAGATTAATGCCAGGGATACGCAATGGCAGTCGACGCCCGTCAACTGAAACCGGCGATGATGATCCTGCTCTTCGTCAGTACCAGCACCTGGGCTGAGCCCGGGGATGACAGTTTACCGCCGCCGCCGCAGGCTCAGGCGTTGAACGGCGAAGCGGTCTTTCAGCTCTCGATTGTGTTGAATCACTACGACACCGGTATGGTGGTGCCCGTGACGCAGCGCGAGGGGGCATTCTTTATTTCCAGCGCCGACCTGCTGCGGGCAGGGCTTCCGCCGGAGCATGTGCCTGCCGGAGACGTGAACCTTTCTACCCTGCCGCAGGTGCGCGTAGAGTACGACAGCGCCGCGCAGCGTCTGCTGCTGGGCGTTCCGGCCGACTGGGTCGCCTCACGCGTGACCCCTTTCAGCGGACAAATGTCACAAAGCAAACCGCACTTCGGGCGGGGAGCACTGCTTAATTACGATCTCTACACCAACCATACGGAACATGTTGGCGGACAGGCCTCGCTCTGGCATGAATTCCGCTACTTCAATGAGAACGGCTCCTTTTCTTCAACCGGCTATGCCCGGGAAAATTTCACCGGAAACGACGGTCAGCAGGAAGGGTATGTGCGCTATGACACGACGCTTCTGATAACGAACGAGGACGAGGCAACGACCTGGACCGTCGGGGATGTGATCAGCGATGCCCTGAGCTGGAGCACCAGTGTGCGTATGGGCGGGATCAGCTACGGGCGGGATTTCTCCCTGCGTCCTGATCTCGTGACCTGGCCACTCCCAGAGTTCTCGGGCGAAGCGGCGGTTCCCACCTCGGTGGATCTCTTTATCAATGGCTATCGTTCCGGCTCGACCCAGCTTCAGCCGGGACCGTTCACCCTGACCAATCTGCCCTATATCAACGGAGCAGGGGACGCGGTACTGGTCACCACCGATGCGCTGGGCCGCCAGGTGAGTACCACGCTGCCGTTTTACGTCACCAGCGAATTGCTGAAACAAGGCCTGAGCGACGGGGCGGTGACGCTCGGCAGCCTGCGGCGTAATTACGGCATCAAGAATTTTGACTACGGCCCGGCGGCGGGTAGTGGGTCGTATCGCTATGGCGTTACGGACTGGCTGACGCTGGAGGGCCATGCCGAAGGGGCAGAAACGCTGGCCCTGGGTGGGATGGGGACGGTGGTTAAATTGGGTCGGTTTGGCGTCGTGAATACCGCGTATTCTCAAAGCCGCATGCGCGGAGATAATGGCGGGCAAATCAACTGGGGCTATCAGTACAGTACCAGTGAATTTAGTGTAGCGACACAGCATACGCGGCGCGATCGCGACTTTGGCAACCTCGCCCTCTACGACCAACCGACGGTCTATGACGAAAATGACCGGCCCATCGCCAGTTTTAGTCGCAACACCGACCAGTACTCTCTCACCTTTAACCTGGGCGAATATGGCAGTCTCGGTGCTGCCTGGATCGGCGTGGAGAGCTTTGACAACCAAAAAACCGAACTGCTGAATCTCTCCTGGAGCCGCAATTTGTGGGGGGCGAGCAGTATTTATCTGGCCGCAAGCCGCGATCAGCAGCGGGGAGACTGGACGGTGGCCATGTCGCTTCAGGTGCCGCTGGGAGAGCGTGACAGTGCGGCCGTAACCTATGAAAACACGCCAGATGCCGGCAGCACGCAGCGTATCAACTACAACCACTCCATGCCTTCCGACGGTGGCTTTAGCTGGAACATGGCATGGGCCAACCAGTCGAAAGCCAATGATTATCAGCAGGGAACGCTGGGCTGGCGCAATAACAACATCGAACTTCAGGGCGGTGGTTATGGCGAAAGGGGCATGATGACCTGGTGGGGAGAGGCGATGGGCGCGATTGTGCTGATGGACGGCGAACTGTTTGCGGCAAACAAAATCAACGATGCGTTTGTGGTGATCAGCACCGACGGTCACCCGGACGTTCCCGTCAGCTATGAGAACCAGCCGGTCGGCAAAACGAACAATAACGGCTACCTGCTGGTCAGCGGTGTATCGGCTTATTACCCGGCCAGTTATCGCATTGATACCCTGAATCTGCCCGCGGATACCCGGCTGAAAGAGACAGAGCGGCGGATCGCTATTCGCCGCCACAGCGGTTATCTGGTCGATTTCCCGATGGAGCAGGAGCGGGTGGCAAGCGTCATTCTGCATGACAAGCAGGGGCAGGCTATCCCGGTGGGAAGCCAGGTTCGACGCGCCTCGCGCAACAATGCGGTGGTGGGGTATGACGGCATCGCCTGGCTGGAAAATCTCAGCGATGTGAACCCGCTTGAGGTGATTACGCCAGACGGAAAACACTGCTCGGCCACGCTGACCGTGGGGGCCAACCCGGAACATAAGCTGCAGACATACGGACCGCTGATTTGCCGGGAGGAACGGTGAAGCGCTTACTGCTGTTGATACTGCTGCTGTTTTCCGGCGGCGGCTGGGCGGCGTGTACCGTCAGTACGGTAAATGCGTCATTTGGTAGCGTCACCTCGTTCGCGCTCAGCGGAACCGGGGAGGTCGAAACCACCGGCAGGCTGATCGTGGCATGCGACGCTGTGCTCAATCTTCTGACCAACGACTCGGTGACGCTGAACTACACCGCCGCGTCGGTTTCAGGCAACAGCCGTGCCACCATGAAACGCACCGACAATGCGGCCATCACGGATGTGATCCCCACCCGGTTGTGCGGGTTAACGGGGTGTTCGAGCAATAGCGAAGTGCAAATCAGCAAAGCTTATACCTGGAGCGGCAACACCCTGCTGGGATTACTGGGGTCAAAACAGTACAGCATTCCGCTTTATTTCCGCACCGTTGCCGGACAAAACGTCACGGCCGGTCCTTATCAGGTGCTGCTCACCTTCAGCATCAACTACAGCGTCTGTTCCGTGGGCGTGCTGGGCCTTTGCACCGTTCCCCAGACAGGCACGGCGACCACCAGTATTCTTCTCAACATGACCGTCACCAACGACTGCAGCGCCATGACCACGCCGGACGTCAACTTCAACAGTGCGCCGCTGGTGCAAAGTTTCCCCACTGTCTCGCAGGCGATTGCCGTCACCTGTACCAAAGGAAGCACTTACACTATCGGAATTAATAATGGTGCCAACGCGCTGAATAATGTTCGCCGCATGGTGAGCGGCAGTAACTACATGAGTTACGACATTTATAAAGAAGCCACGACCAACCGCTGGGGTGGCAGCGGTACCGAGCGCTGGACCAGCGCAACCTCCTCGCAGGTCAGTACCGACGGTTTATTGCGAACCTACAACTACACTGCCAAAGTCCTTACCAGCCAGTCTACGCCGCCTGCCGGCACCTATACCGATACACTGATCGTTGACGTTGCGTTTTAACCCCGCGCTTTTCCCTTTCTCAAATGTAAAGTTCCTGTAGTCAGTGCCGATAACACCGTTAATAAATCTATGAGAAGGTGTTGTATGTTGAACCGTATCCGCGTTGTCACAATGCTTATGATGGTGCTGGTCATTTTCGCACTTCTTCAGCTTACCTCCGGCGGGCTTTTTTTCTCGTCACTTAAACAAAACCAGGACAGTTTCGCCGCCTCGAACGATCTCCGCGTACAGCAGAGTGAACTGACGTCGACGTGGGATCTGATGCTGCAAACGCGTATCAACCTGAGCCGCTCTTCCGCCCGCATGATGATGGATCCAAATAATCAGCAGAGCAGTGCGAAAACGGAACTGCTGAAAAATGCGCGGGCGACCCTTGCTGACGCCGCGAAACACTACGACGCCTTTAAGAAAATCACGCCACAGCCTGCCATGGCGCAGGTGAGCCAGAATATCGATGAAAAGTACAACGCCTACTACACCGGTCTGACGGAGCTTATTCAGTTCCTGGAAAGCGGCAACATGGACGCGTATTTCGCGCAGCCTACCCAGGGGATGCAAAACGCCCTCGGTGCGGCACTCGGGGAATATGCCAAAGCCAGTGGCGACCTGTATCACTCGGCCTTTACGCAAAGCCAGAATGATTACCGCTTTGCCAAATGGCAGATGGCCGTCATGGCGCTGGCGCTGGTCATCGTGCTGGTGGGCGTGTGGTATGGCATTCGCCACATCCTGCTTAATCCTCTCGGTCGCGTCATTGCCCACATTCGCGAGATTGCCGGTGGTGACCTGACCAAAACGCTGACCGTCTCCGGGCGCAATGAAATTACCGAGCTGGCAAACAGCGTTGATCATATGCAGCGCTCGCTAATTGAGACCGTCGCCAACGTGCGTAACGGATCGGAAGCCATTTATACCGGTACCAGCGAAATTGCGATGGGCAACAACGATCTGTCGTCGCGCACCGAACAGCAGGCGTCGGCGCTCGAAGAGACCGCCGCCAGCATGGAGCAACTTACCGCGACCGTGAAGCAGAACGCGGACAACGCCCGTCAGGCCTCACAGCTGGCGGAAAGCGCGTCCGAAACGGCGCAGCGAGGCGGTCGCGTGGTGGACGGCGTGGTGAAAACCATGCACGAAATCGCCGACAGTTCGAAGAAAATCGCCGACATCATTAGCGTTATCGACGGCATCGCTTTCCAGACCAATATCCTCGCCCTCAACGCCGCCGTTGAAGCCGCACGTGCGGGCGAGCAGGGGCGCGGGTTTGCCGTGGTGGCCGGGGAAGTGCGCAACCTTGCCAGCCGCAGTGCCAACGCGGCGAAAGAGATCAAGGCCCTGATTGAAGACTCCGTTTCCCGCGTCGATACCGGCTCCGTGCTGGTAGAAAGCGCAGGGGAAACCATGAATGACATCGTGAATGCCGTTACCCGCGTAACGGACATCATGGGTGAAATCGCCTCTGCGTCGGATGAGCAGAGTCGTGGTATCGACCAGGTCGCTCTGGCGGTATCGGAAATGGATCGCGTGACACAACAAAACGCCGCGCTGGTGCAGGAATCCGCTGCGGCGGCCGCTGCGCTGGAAGACCAGGCAAGCCGTCTGAAGATGGCCGTCTCGGCGTTTCGTCTCGCTTCACTCGCTGGAAACACGGTCACCCCGCAAGCAACGTATCTCGCGCCTGCCGCAGCAGCGGCAGCGACCCGTAAACCTGCAGCGACGACCGGACATGAAAACTGGGAAACATTTTGACTGACATTTAAACCGCGGCTGCTTGCCGCATGATGGGAGCGTGGATGTTAAATCGTATTCGTATCTCGACCACACTGTTTTTGATTCTGATCCTTTGCGGTGTGTTGCAGGTTGGCAGTAACGGGTTGTCTTTTTGGGCGTTTCGCGATGGCTATCAGAATTTGCAGGAAGTTGAGGCGAGTAACCAGCAGCGCGCCGCCGTGGCACAGACGCGCGCCGTACTGTTGCAGGCAAGCACGGCGCTGAACAAAGCGGGAACCTTAACCGCCCTGAGTTATCCGCCGGATGACATCAAGGCGTTAATGGTGACCGCGCGCGACAGCCTGAAGCTGGCTGACGCGCAGTTTAACGCCTTCGCGGCACAGGACGCCGGCAGCGCGGAAGTGAAAGCGCTGAAAGTCGCGATGAAGAAGCGTTTTGATCAGTGGCACAGCGACCTGGATCACCAGGCGACCTGGCTTGAGAACAACCAGCTCTCGGACTTTATGACCGCGCCGGTCCAGGCGTCCCAGGCGGCGTTTGATGCGAGCTTTAATGCCTGGCAGCAGAACATTAACCAGTTTGTCCAACGCGCCGGGAATGACAGCCGTAAAAACTACCATATGTCAGGCGTGATTTTTGCCGTGGTGGTGATTCTGGCGGTGCTGCTGACCGGCGGTGCCCTGTACTGGTCGCGCAGAATGATTGTTCAACCGCTGGCGATCGTCAGCAGCCACTTCGACAGTATTGCGAAGGGTAACCTGGCGCGTCCGGTGGCGGTGTACGGCAAGAACGAAATTTCGGCGATTTTTGCCAGCCTGAAGGCGATGCAGGGCGCCCTGCGGGAAACGGTCTCCGATGTGCGACAGGGCAGTTATGCCATGCACACCGGGATCTCGGAGATTGCGGCAGGCAATAACGATCTCTCGTCGCGCACCGAGCAGCAGGCAGCTTCGCTGGCGCAAACGGCTGCCAGCATGGAGCAGCTCACCGCGACGGTAAGCCAGAACGCGGATAACGCGCGTCAGGCGTCTGACCTGTCCAGACAGGCGGCGATGACGGCGAAGAAAGGGGGCGATCAGGCCTCTCACGTGGCCAGTACCATGCAGGATATTGCCGCCAGTTCACAGAAAATTGGCGACATCATCAGCGTGATTGACGGTATTGCGTTCCAGACCAACATTCTGGCGCTGAACGCGGCCGTTGAAGCGGCACGAGCCGGTGAGCAGGGGCGTGGTTTTGCGGTTGTGGCCGGTGAAGTCCGTAATCTGGCGAGCCGCAGCGCCAACGCCGCGAAAGAAATTAAAGGACTGATTGAAGAGTCCGTCTCACGCGTCCAGCAAGGCTCTGCCCTGGTGGACACGGCGGCGAAAACCATGCACGAAATCGTCACCTCCGTTACGCGGGTTAACGACATCATGGGTGAGATTGCTTCTGCGTCCGATGAACAGCGTCGCGGAATTGAGCAGGTGGCCCAGGCGGTAAGCCAGATGGATCAGGTCACGCAACAAAACGCCTCGTTAGTGGAGGAAGCGGCAGCGGCAACCGATCAGCTGGCCAGCCAGGCGGATCATCTGACCGGGCTGGTCGCGGTATTTAATGTGAAAGAGCACGTTGAAGCAGTAACAGAAGTCGGGCGGTCGCAGGCCGTGCCAGTTGTATCCTGAATGTAATTAAGAAGGCGCTATGACATCACCAATGCCCCCAGGGCAAACGTCATTACTGTTGCAGATGACACAGCGCCTCGCGCTGTCCGACGCGCATTTTCGTCGGATATGTCAGTTAATCTACCAGCGTGCGGGGATTGTGCTTGCCGATCATAAGCGAGACATGGTCTACAACCGTCTGGTGCGGCGCTTGCGTACGCTGGGGCTGGACGATTTTGGTCGCTATCTGAGCATGCTCGAAGCGAACCAGAACAGCGCAGAGTGGCAGGCTTTTATTAACTCGTTAACCACCAACCTGACCGCATTTTTCCGTGAAGCTCACCACTTCCCGGTCCTGGCGGAGCACGCGCGTCGCCGCAGCGGGGAGTATCGCGTCTGGAGTGCGGCCGCCTCAACCGGGGAAGAGCCGTACTCGCTGGCGATCACCCTTGCCGACACGCTGGGCATGGCGCCTGGACGCTGGAAAGTCTACGCCAGTGATATTGATACCGAAGTGCTGGAAAAGGCACGCAACGGCGTGTATCGCCAGGATGAACTGAAAACGCTGTCACCTCAGCAGTTGCAGCGTTACTTCATGCGCGGAACCGGCCCGCATGAAGGCCTGGTGCGCGTGCGCCAGGAGCTGGCGAACTGTGTCGAATTCGCGCCCGTTAACCTGCTGGATAAGCAGTACAACGTGCCGGGGCCATTCGACGCTATTTTTTGCCGTAACGTCATGATCTATTTTGATAAAACGACGCAACAGGACATTCTGCGTCGGTTTGTTCCGTTGCTCAAGCCTGACGGTTTACTGTTTGCCGGGCACTCGGAAAACTTCAGCAACCTCGTGCGTGAGTTTAGCCTGCGTGGGCAAACGGTATATGCGCTGAGTAAGGAAAAAGCATGAGTAAAATCAGGGTGTTGTCTGTCGACGATTCTGCGCTGATGCGCCAGATCATGACTGAAATTATCAATAGCCACAGCGATATGGAGATGGTGGCGACAGCGCCTGATCCGCTGGTAGCGCGGGATTTAATTAAAAAATATAACCCCGACGTGTTAACGCTGGATGTCGAAATGCCGCGCATGGATGGCATTGATTTCCTGGAAAAATTGATGCGCCTGCGGCCCATGCCGGTGGTGATGGTCTCATCCCTGACCGGAAAAGGATCTGAAATTACCCTGCGTGCGCTGGAGTTAGGGGCGGTGGATTTTGTCACCAAACCTCAGCTTGGCATTCGTGAAGGGATGCTGGCGTACAGCGAAATGATCGCCGAGAAGATCCGCACCGCGTCACGTGCGAAGCTTGCCGCGCACAAACCGATGGATGCACCGGTAACGCTGAAGGCCGGTCCTTTACTCAGTTCGGAAAAACTGCTGGTGATTGGGGCGTCAACCGGGGGAACAGAGGCAATTCGTCATGTACTCCAGCCATTGCCGCTTTCAAGTCCGGGTATTCTGATCACGCAGCATATGCCGCCAGGCTTTACCCGCTCGTTCGCCGAGCGTCTGAACAAGCTGTGTCAGATCAGCGTGAAAGAGGCGGAAGACGGTGAGCGCGTACTCCCCGGCCATGCGTATATCGCACCGGGTGACAAGCATATGGAGCTGGCGCGCAGTGGCGCTAACTATCAAATCAAAATTCATGACGGGCCGCCGGTAAACCGGCACCGTCCGTCGGTGGATGTGCTGTTTCATTCGGTGGCGAAACATGCGGGGCGCAACGCCGTTGGGGTGATCCTGACGGGGATGGGTAACGACGGTGCCGCCGGAATGCTTGCAATGCACCAGGCTGGCGCCTGGACGATTGCGCAGAATGAAGCAAGTTGTGTGGTGTTCGGCATGCCGCGCGAGGCCATCAATATGGGTGGCGTGAGCGAAGTGGTCGATCTTAGCCAGGTAAGCCAGCAGATGCTGGCGAAAATCAGTGCCGGACAGGCAATACGTATTTGACTCAGGAGTATTATTTTATGGCGGATAAAGAGCTTAAGTTTTTGGTTGTGGATGACTTTTCCACCATGCGTCGTATCGTACGCAACCTGCTGAAAGAGCTGGGCTTCAACAACGTTGAAGAAGCAGAAGACGGCGTTGATGCGCTGAACAAACTGCAGGCGGGCGGGTTTGGTTTTGTTATCTCCGACTGGAACATGCCAAACATGGATGGTCTGGAACTGCTGAAAACCATCCGTGCGGACGCGGGAATGGCGTCATTACCGGTTCTGATGGTGACCGCAGAAGCGAAAAAAGAGAACATTATTGCCGCAGCACAGGCGGGCGCTAGTGGCTATGTTGTGAAGCCGTTCACTGCGGCCACCCTGGAAGAGAAGCTCGGTAAGATCTTCGAGAAACTCGGCATGTGAGGTGTTGGTTATGATGATGCAACCTGCTATGAAACCCGTTGAAGAACACTCGCCCAGCGATATCATTGCCCGCATCGGCAGCCTGACACGCATGCTGCGTGACAGCCTGCGTGAACTGGGGCTGGACCAGGCAATTGCTGAAGCGGCGGAAGCCATTCCGGATGCCCGCGATCGTCTGGACTACGTTGTGCAGATGACCGCTCAGGCGGCTGAACGTGCGCTGAACAGCGTTGAAGCGTCACAACCGCATCAGGATGCGATGGAGAAAGGCGCGAAAGCGCTGACCAAACGCTGGGATGAGTGGTTTGAGAATCCAATCGAGCTGGCGGATGCCCGCGAGCTGGTCACGGATACCCGTCAGTTCCTGGGCGATGTGCCGGGCCACACCAGCTTTACCAACGCGCAGCTGCTGGACATCATGATGGCGCAGGATTTCCAGGACCTCACGGGCCAGGTTATCAAGCGCATGATGGATGTGATTCAGGAAATTGAACGTCAGCTGCTGATGGTGCTGCTGGAGAACATTCCGGAACCGGCCGCTCGTCCAAAACGCGAGAACGAAAGCCTGCTCAACGGTCCACAGCTCGACGCCACCAAAGCGGGCGTTGTGGCAAGCCAGGATCAGGTAGACGACCTGCTGGACAGCCTTGGTTTCTGATTGAGGTGATGACCCTCAGGTTGCGTACGCAACCTGAGGGTATGCCGCTTAATTTTGAGTGCATAACGCTGGGGTGGCTGGCCCTTGCTCACGCCCTGCTTGCTGACAGTGTTGCCAAACGCTATCTCAAATTTTTTTTTTGCCGTTTTTTACTCATCACCCGATTGCTCCGACGCTGAACTGGCTAAAAGAACCCGGTTATTGGGTTTTTTCAACCCATTGATGAAAGGTCAGGCTGGCATGATACCCGTGACTAAATGGGCTGCGAGCAGGCACTGTGGCAGAAGAGAACGACGACAAAACGGAAGCCCCCACACCCCACCGACTAGAAAAAGCGCGTGAGGAAGGGCAGGTCCCCCGATCCCGAGAACTGACATCCCTGCTGATCCTCATCGTAGGCGTGTGCATTATCTGGTGGGGTGGGGAGGCGCTCGCCCGCAAACTGGCGGGAATGCTCTCGGCTGGCCTACGTTTTGACCACAGTATGGTCAACGACCCTAACCTGATCCTCAGCCAGATAATCCTGCTCGTTAAAGATGCCATGCTTGCGCTGTTGCCCCTGATTACCGGCGTCGTGCTGGTGGCGCTGGTCTCGCCCGTGATGCTGGGCGGTCTGGTGTTTAGCGGGAAATCGCTGCAACCCAAGTTTTCGAAACTGAACCCGCTGCCGGGGATTGCGAAAATGTTCTCGGCGCAAACCGGTGCGGAGTTGCTTAAAGCGATTCTGAAATCGGTCCTGATGGGCAGTACCGGCGGTTTTTTTCTGTGGCACCACTGGCCGGAAATGATGCGCCTTATCAGCGAATCGCCGTTAACCGCGATGAGCAATGCGCTGAACCTGGCCGGGCTCTGTGCACTGCTGGTGGTGCTCAGCATTATTCCCATGGTGGGTTTTGACGTTATCTTCCAGCTTTACAGCCACTTCAAGAAACTGCGCATGTCTCGTCAGGATATTCGGGATGAATATAAGCAGATGGAAGGTGACCCGCACGTGAAAGGGCGTATCCGCCAGATGCAGCGTGCTGCCGCCCGTCGGCGGATGATGGAAGATGTGCCAAAAGCCGACGTCATTGTGACTAACCCGACACACTATTCCGTTGCGCTGCAGTACGACGAAAACAAAATGAGCGCGCCGAAAGTGGTGGCGAAAGGGGCGGGGCTCATCGCTCTGCGTATTCGTGAAATTGGTACCGAAAACCGGGTGCCCATACTCGAAGCGCCTCCGCTGGCGCGAGCGCTGTATCGCCATGCGGAAATTGGACAACAGATCCCAGGACAACTCTACGCCGCGGTGGCGGAAGTGCTGGCCTGGGTATGGCAGTTGAAACGCTGGCGTCTGGCTGGCGGTCAACGGCCTGTGAAACCTGAGAACCTTCCGGTGCCTGACGCGCTGGATTTTATGAACGAGAAGGACACTGATGGCTAATCTGGTGGCAATGTTGCGCCTGCCCGGCAACCTGAAATCGACGCAATGGCAGATCCTTGCCGGACCGATTCTCATCCTGCTAATTCTGTCGATGATGGTCTTGCCGCTTCCGGCGTTCATCCTCGACCTGCTTTTCACATTCAACATTGCGTTGTCCATTATGGTTTTGCTGGTGGCGATGTTCACCCAGCGCACCCTTGAGTTCGCCGCATTCCCGACCATTCTGCTGTTTACCACCTTGTTAAGGCTGGCGCTGAACGTGGCGTCAACCCGTATCATTCTGATGGAAGGCCACACCGGTGCTGCCGCGGCGGGTAAAGTGGTTGAGGCATTCGGCCACTTCCTGGTCGGCGGTAACTTTGCCATCGGTATCGTGGTGTTCGTCATTCTCGTCATCATTAACTTTATGGTTATCACCAAAGGTGCCGGACGTATCGCGGAAGTGGGCGCGCGTTTTGTGCTTGACGGGATGCCGGGCAAGCAGATGGCCATCGACGCGGATCTGAACGCCGGGCTTATTGCCGAAGATGAAGCCAAAAAGCGCCGCTCGGAAGTGACGCAGGAAGCTGACTTCTACGGCTCAATGGACGGTGCGAGTAAGTTTGTTCGCGGTGATGCCATTGCGGGCATCCTGATCATGGTGATTAACGTGGTCGGCGGCCTGCTGGTGGGCGTGCTGCAGCACGGTATGGACATGGGCCACGCGGCGGAAAGCTATACGCTGCTGACCATTGGTGACGGTCTGGTGGCGCAGATCCCGGCGCTGGTCATCTCAACGGCGGCGGGGGTTATCGTGACCCGCGTCAGTACCGATCAGGATGTTGGCGAGCAGATGGTCGGGCAACTCTTCAGTAACCCGCGCGTGATGCTGCTGGCCGCCGCGGTGCTGGGCCTGCTCGGTCTGGTGCCGGGAATGCCAAACCTGGTGTTCCTGCTGTTCACTGCGGCATTGCTGGGCCTTGCCTGGTGGATGCGTGGCCGTGAGATGACCCCGGCAGCGGAACCTGCCCCGGTAAAAATGCCGGAGAACACGCAGGCCGTGGAAGCGACCTGGAACGACGTTCAACTGGAAGACTCGCTGGGAATGGAAGTAGGGTATCGCCTCATCCCGATGGTCGATTTCCAGCAGGATGGCGAACTGTTGGGCCGAATCCGCAGCATCCGTAAAAAATTCGCCCAGGACATGGGCTTCCTGCCGCCGGTGGTTCACATCCGCGACAATATGGATCTGCCGCCTGCGCGCTATCGTATTCTGATGAAAGGCGTAGAGATTGGCAGCGGTGATGCTTATCCTGGCCGCTGGCTGGCCATTAACCCAGGCACCGCGGCGGGTACGCTGCCGGGCGAGCAAACCATCGACCCGGCCTTTGGCCTGGCTGCTATCTGGATTGAAAGCGCGCTGAAAGAGCAGGCGCAAATTCAGGGCTACACCGTGGTGGAGGCGAGTACCGTGGTGGCGACCCACCTGAACCATCTGATTGGACAATTCTCGGCAGAGCTGTTTGGTCGTCAGGAAGCCCAGCAACTGCTCGACCGTGTCACGCAGGAGATGCCGAAGCTGACGGAAGATCTCGTGCCAGGCGTCGTGACGCTGACCACGCTGCACAAGGTGCTGCAAAACCTGCTCGAGGAAAAAGTGCCGATCCGCGATATGCGTACCATTCTGGAAACCCTCGCCGAGCATGCACCGTTGCAAAGCGATCCGCACGAACTGACGGCGGTGGTGCGCGTGGCACTGGGGCGGGCGATCACGCAGCAGTGGTTCCCGGGCACCGGGGAAGTGCAGGTTATCGGCCTCGATACGCCGCTTGAACGTCTGCTGCTGCAGGCTCTGCAGGGCGGTGGAGGGCTGGAACCTGGCCTGGCCGACCGTCTGCTGGAGCAAACACAAGAGGCGCTGGCGCGTCAGGAGATGCTGGGTGCGCCACCGGTTCTGCTGGTGAACCATGCGCTGCGTCCGCTGCTGTCGCGCTTCCTGCGCCGTAGCCTGAACCAGCTGGTCGTGCTGTCGAATATGGAGTTGTCGGATAACCGTCATATCCGTATGACGGCGACGATCGGAGGAAAATAATGCGTAAGTGGTTATGGATTTTACTTTTTCCGCTGGTGGCCCAGGCCGCCGGGGAAGGGACCTGGCAGGCCAGCAGCATTGGCGTGACCCTCAGCAACCGCGGTGTCGCCATGTCTTCGCGACCACTATCACCGACTGAGCCGGTGTCCGGTCTGATGACCCTGGTGGTCTGGAACTACACGCTTATTGGCCCAACGCCTGCCGGGCTTCGGGTACGGCTGTGCTCCCAGACACGCTGTACGGAAATTGATGGAGAGAATGGCACCACTCAGGCCTTCAACGGCGTGCCTGCTGTCGAACCTTTGCGCTTTATCTGGGAAGTGCCGGGCGGCGGACGCCTGATCCCTGCGCTGAAAGTTCAGCGTAATTCCGTCATCGTCAACTACCGCTAATACCCCGCCTTCTGCGTCAGCCATCAGCCATTTCTGATGGCTGGCTCGCAAAAAATGACCTCCTCTTTTGATGTAAAAGAAACGCTGTTTTATAAATCAGTGACACGCGTAACGACACTCTTTGCATTTTTGCCAGCCGCTTGCCGGTGATGGCAAAAACAGAAAGGTATCACCAGGTGGATACTCTTACTGTAGCCGTGTAATAACTCCCGGATCAGATTTTGCTTACAGGGAGTCTCCCAAAACTGAGTAGGGTTGACGGCAATGAAAACACGAAAAATTGGACTCGCAAATTATCTTGCTTACGGGTCAGGCGATTTCCTCGGGGCGGGAACCACCGCCCTGACGGCGGCCTGGCTTTTGTATTTTTATACAACGTTCTGTGGACTCTCCCCGATTGAAGCAACCTTCATCTTTGCCGCCGCAAGGGTACTGGATGCTGTCGTCAGCCCTTTGATGGGCTTTTTGACCGATAACTTTGGCACGACCTGGCTCGGCAAGCGCTTCGGTCGGCGTAAGTTCTTTATTCTGCTGGGGATCCCGTGCGTGTTCAGCTACTCCCTGATGTGGGTGGGGGAGATGAGTTTCTGGTATTACCTGCTGACCTATCTGGTGTTCGATATCGTCTACACCATGATTCTGGTGCCGTATGAAACGCTGGTGCCGGAAATGACCGATGACTTCAAACAGAAAACCCGCTTCTCAGGTGCCCGTATCTCGATGGCGCAAATGTCTGCCATCCTGGCCTCATTCCTGCCGGGGATCCTGCTCACGCATTTCGGCAAAGACAACGCGGTCTCCTTTTTCTATGCAAGCCTGGTCTTCTCCGTGCTGTGCGCGCTGATGCTGATGCTCGTCTGGTTCTTCACCTGGGAGCGACCGCGGGAAGAGTGGAGCGAAGCCGCCCTGCGTGCCGAAGAAGAGAAGAAGAAACTGTCGCTCGGGCAGAGCCTCAACCGCCTGTTTGTGGAGTTGAGCTCTACGCTGCGCGTGAGAATTTTCCGTCAGCATCTGGGGATGTACCTTGGCGGGTATATCGCCCAGGACGTCTTTAATGCCGTGTTTACCTACTACGTGGTTTTCGTGCTGATGCAGGAAGCATCCATGGCCTCCAGCCTGCTGGGCACGATGGCCATCTTCCAGTTTATTGCGGTTATCGCCATGATCCCGCTGTGCATTCGCTTCGGACCCGCGCCGTCCTATCGAATGGTCGTGGTGCTGTTTGGCCTGGCATCGCTTTCCTACGCCGTGCTGTATTACGCGGGCCTGAGTGATATCTACTCTCTGTTATTGCTGGTCTCTGCAGTTGCCGGTCTGGGACGCGGTGGGATCAACTATGTGCCGTGGAATACCTACACCTACATTGCTGATGTCGATGAAGTGATCACCGGCCAGCGCCGCGAAGGGATTTTCGCCGGCATCATGACGCTGACCCGCAAAGCCTCGCAGGCGGGGGCGGTAATGCTGGTGGGCATTGTGATGCAGATGTCCGGCTTTGTCAGCGGACAGAAGACCCAGCCCGCGGAAGTGAGCCACACCATTCTGCTGATCCTGAGCGTGGGAACGCTTCTGGTTCTGTTCTGCGGCTTCCTGGTCTCGCTGCGTTTCAAACTCAATTTGCACACCCATACCACGCTGCGTGAAGAGACCGCCAAAATGCGCGCGTCTGGCCGCGCCATTCCTGAGAGTGCGACACCAGAAGCCCGCGCCACCGTAGAGATGCTGGCCGGTATGCCTTATGCGTCGCTGTGGGGCAATAACAACATCGGTTATCTGAATCGTAATAAGCCTGCGGCACCTTCGCTGAAGGGGCGCGCGGTACTGAATTCGACATACAACAGAGGTTAAGATAATGAAAGTTTGGCCGGTCAAACACAGTCCACTCCTGCGTCAGCCTGCGCATTTCATCGCCCGGGACGAGCTGAAATCGCTGATTGAAAAGGTGACGCATAACCTCGTTAATATCCACGACACGACAGGTGAGTTTTTACTGCGCCTGGACGACGGGCGGGTCATTGACACCAAAGGATGGGCAGGCTGGGAGTGGACCCACGGCGTGGGGTTATACGGTATCTGGCAGTATTACTGCCAGACGGGCGACGAAGCGATGCGTGACATCATTGACCGCTGGTTTGCCGATCGTTTCAGGGAAGGGGCGACCACCAAAAACGTGAATACCATGTCACCGTTCCTGACGCTGGCTTATCGTTACGAAGAGACCAGAAACCCGGCCTGGCTGCCGTGGCTGGAAAGTTGGGCGGAGTGGGCCATGAATGAGATGCCGCGCACCGACCATGGCGGCATGCAGCACATCACCCTGGCGGAAGAGAATTCTCAGCAGATGTGGGATGACACGCTGATGATGACGGTTCTGCCACTGGCGAAAATCGGCAAACTCCTTAATAAACCGGAGTACGTTGAAGAGGCGGTGTATCAGTTTCTGCTGCACGTGCAAAACCTGATGGATCGTGAAACCGGCCTGTGGTTCCACGGCTGGAATTACGAAGGCCACCATAACTTTGCGAAGGCACGCTGGGCACGAGGCAACAGCTGGCTGACCATCGTGATCCCGGATTTCCTTGAGCTGGTGGATTTGCCTGAACATAACGCCGTTCGCCGCTACCTTGTGCAGGTGCTGAACGCGCAGATTGCGGCCCTCGCCAAATGTCAGGACGATAGCGGCCTGTGGCATACGCTGCTCGACGATCCGCACGCCTACCTTGAGGCGTCAGCCACGGCAGGCTTTGCCTACGGTATTCTGAAAGCGGTGCGTAAACGCTATGTCGGCGCGGAATATGCTGAGGTGGCGGAGAAAGCGATTCGCGGCATTGTGGAAAATATCTCGCCGGAAGGGGAGTTACTGCAGACGTCGTTCGGTACGGGGATGGGCAGCGATCTGGCGTTCTATCGCCAGATCCCACTCACGTCGATGCCCTATGGACAGGCCATGGCAATCCTGTGTTTAACGGAATACCTGCGCAAATATTTTTGAACATAAAAAACCCGGCGATGGCCGGGTTTGTTTATTACATGCGCTCTACGGTTTCGATACCCAGGGTATCCAGACCCAGCTTCAGGGTCTTCGCCGTCAGCTGAGCCAGCTTCAGGCGGCTGTTGCGGACCGCTTCGCTTTCCGCAGACAGGATAGGGCAGTGTTCGTAGAAACCGGAGAACAGACCCGCCAGATCGTACAGGTAAGAGCACATCACGTGCGGGGTACCGTCACGTGCGACAACGGCCAGCGTCTCTTCAAACTGCAGCAGACGTGCCGCCAGCTGGGCTTCGCGATCTTCGGAAATGATCACCTCAGCATTGGCCAGCGCGCTTTCATCGATACTGGCTTTACGGAACACGGAGAGCACGCGGGTGTAGGCGTACTGCATATACGGCGCAGTATTACCTTCAAAGGCCAGCATGTTATCCCAGTCGAAGATATAGTCGGTGGTACGGTTCTTGGAGAGATCCGCGTACTTCACTGCACCGATACCCACGGCGTTGGCGAGTTTTTCCAGCTCATCGGCAGGCATATCCGGATTCTTCTCGGCCACCAGACGGCGAGCGCGTTCCAGCGCTTCGTCCAGCAGGTCGGACAGCTTCACGGTACCGCCTGCACGGGTTTTGAACGGCTTACCGTCTTTACCCAGCATCATGCCGAACATATGGTGTTCAAGCGGCACGGAATCCGGCACGTAGCCTGCTTTGCGCACGATAGTCCACGCCTGCATCAGGTGCTGGTGCTGACGGGAGTCGATGTAGTACAGCACGCGGTCCGCATGCAGCGTTTCGTAACGGTATTTCGCACAGGCGATATCGGTGGTGGTGTAGAGATAGCCGCCATCCTTTTTCTGGATGATCACGCCCATCGGTTCACCTTCCTTGTTTTTATACTCATCAAGGAACACGACCGTAGCGCCTTCGCTCTCAACCGCCAGGTTTTTGGCTTTCAGGTCGGCCACAATGCCAGGCAGCATCGGGTTATAGAGGCTTTCACCCATCACATCGTCACGGGTCAGGGTAACGTTCAGACGATTATAGGTGAGCTGGTTCTGGGACATGGTGATGTCAACCAGTTTACGCCACATCTCGAGGAAGTACGGGTCGCCGCCCTGCAGTTTTACCACGTAACTGCGCGCGCGCTCGGCAAAAGCGTCGTCTTCGTCGTAGTGTTTTTTAGCTTCGCGGTAGAACCCTTCCAGGTCTGCCAGGGCCATTTCACCCGCGTTTTCCTGCTGCTGTTTTTCCAGGTAAGCAATCAGCATCCCGAACTGGGTACCCCAGTCGCCCACGTGGTTCGCGCGGATCACTTTGTGTCCGAGGAACTCCAGGGTACGCACGGCTGCGTCACCGATAATGGTGGAACGCAGGTGCCCGACGTGCATCTCTTTCGCCACGTTTGGCGCTGAGTAGTCAATCACCACGGTCTGCGCTTCTGGCTGGGAGACACCCAGACGGTCAGATTTCAGCGCCGCGTCAACGTGGCGTGCCAGGAAAGCAGGCTCAAGGAAGATGTTGATAAATCCAGGGCCGGCGATTTCAGTTTTGCTGGCAATACCGGTGAGATCCAGATGAGTCAGCACCTGCTCGGCGAGTTGTCGCGGCGGCATACCCAGTTTTTTAGCCACTGCCATCACGCCATTAGCCTGATAGTCGCCAAACTGTACTTTTGCTGACTGACGAACCTGCGGTTCGCAATCCGCAGGCGCACCTGCTGCAATCAGTGCCTGACTGACTTTTTCGGAGAGAAGAGCCTGAATATTCACCTGGATACCTTACATTTTTGATGCGGGCAAATAACCGCCCGCGCCAGTTAAAGAATTTAGGGCGGGAGTATACTGCAAATGCCTTCTGGCGTCAGCATTGCGGGGGCCGAAGATTGCTCAGAATCCAGGCTAAGAAAGCATGCATAAACATGCAGTCGTAAAAACCGCTATTCAGAGGTTGGTCGAAAGAGGGCAACAGAGTAAATTAGCGGCTTTGCGACACGATAAGAGACTGACGTATGGCGAACTGGCACTCCATTGACGAACTGCATGATATTTCCGCAGATTTACCGCGCTTCACCCAGGCGTTCACAGAACTTGCCACCCGCCTTGGTCTGGATATTGCGCCGCTTGAGGCCGATCACATCTCCTTGCGCTGCCATCAGAACGCAACCGCCGAGCGCTGGCGTCGCGGATTTGAACAGTGTGGCGAGTTGCTCTCAGAGAACGTCATTAACGGTCGCCCCATCTGCCTGTTCAAACTGCATGAACCGGTGTGCGTGGCTCACTGGCAGTTCAGTGTGGTCGAATTGCCCTGGCCGGGCGAGAAACGCTATCCGCATGAAGGCTGGGAGCATATCGAAATTGTCCTGCCGGGTGAGCCCGAAACGCTGAATGCTCGTGCACTGGCGCTGTTGTCTGATGAGGGTCTGAGCAAGCCTGGCATTTTTGTGAAAACAAGTTCCCCGAAAGGCGAACGTGAGCGTCTGCCAAATCCTACTCTGGCCGTCACTGACGGACAGGTTACCGTGAAGTTCCATCCCTGGACGATTGAACAGATTGTTGCCAGCGAAGCATAAGATGTGACCGTACGCTGAGACCGGGCGTAGCCTGCGTGTCATGATGGTGCGTTAAGTGGATATTAAGGAGGATGTAATGGCGCTGCTGGAGATTTGTTGTTACAGCGTGGAGTGTGCCGTCACCGCGCAACAGCACGGGGCTGACCGCATTGAACTGTGCGCCGCACCCAAAGAGGGTGGGTTAACGCCTTCATACGGGATGCTGAAGTCTGCCCGTCAGGCTGTCACCGTTCCGGTACACCCGATTATTCGTCCTCGCGGCGGCGATTTCTGTTACACGCCGGGCGAGTTCAGTGCCATGCTTGAAGATATCACTCTCGTTGGCGATCTGGGATTCCCCGGCCTGGTTATTGGGTTGCTTGATGAAGACGGCAATGTCGATCTGCCGCGCATGCGTCAGGTCATGAACGCGGCAAAAGGGATGGCGGTCACTTTTCATCGCGCGTTTGATATGTGTAAAGATCCCCTGCAATCCTTTGATATTCTTGCTGAACTTGGCGTGGCGCGGGTCCTGACATCGGGTCAGCAGTCCTCTGCTGAAAAAGGACTGCAATTAATTACGGAACTAAAAGCACATTCCGGTGTTCCAATAATAATGGCGGGTGCGGGAGTGCGTGCCAGCAATATGGAACTGTTTTTAAACGCCGGGGTAGAGGAGCTTCACAGCTCTGCGGGCAAATGGATGCCATCGCCCATGCGTTATCGCAACACAGGGTTGTCAATGTCGACGGATGCTGAAGCGGATGAGTACTCACGCTACGGTGTAGAGGGAGCGTCGGTTGCGGTAATGAAATCGATGATTGAACGTCATCACGTGTAGCAACGTACCGATTTTTACCGCGCATCATGTCGCCCAATATGATGCTTGCTTGTACCAGGCCCCTGCAATTTCAACAGGGGCCTTTTTTTATGCCCCTCACCCTAACCCTCTCCCCAAAGAGGAGAGGGGACAGTACGGTGCGGTCTTTTCTCCCTCGCCCCTTTGGGAAGAGGACCGGGGGAATCTACGGTTTCGTCGCGATCAACACCGCGCGCATTGGCGCAGGATACCCTTCGACAGTCTTGCTGTGGTCTGCCGGGTCGAGGAATTCCGCCAGTGATTCCGTGATCATCCAGTCGGTGCGACGCTGTTCTTCAGTTGACGTTACGCAAACATCGGCAATTCGGACATCCACAAAACCGCACTTCTCCAGCCAGTTTTTCAGCGCCGGCGCGGAAGGAATAAAGTAAACGTTCCGCATCTGCGCATAGCGATCGCCCGGCACCAGAACGGTATTTTCATCACCCTCTACCACCAGCGTTTCCAGCACCAGTTCGCCGCCGCTGACCAGCTGATCTTTCAGCTGCCACAGATGTTCGAGTGGGGAGCGGCGGTGGTACAGGACCCCCATCGAAAACACGGTGTCAAACGCCTTCAGGGCAGGGAGCTGCTCAATACCCAACGGCAGCAGGTGCGCGCGCTGGTCGTTACCCAGCAATTTACGCACCGCTTCAAACTGGCACAGGAATAGCTGCATAGGGTCAATCCCCACCGCCAGATGTGCCCCTGCGCCAATCATGCGCCACATGTGGTAACCGCTGCCGCAGCCAACATCCAGAATGGTTCGCCCGGTCAGGTCGGAAAGGTGAGGCAGCACGCGATCCCATTTCCAGTCAGAACGCCATTCAGTATTAATGTTAACGCCGTAGAGTGAGAACGGACCTTTGCGCCACGGCATCAGGTTACGCATCAGCGTTTCAATGCGGTTTATCTGCCCGGGCGGAAGCGGCGTTTCGCTTTGCGCGGTAACACTGTGGAGCAGATCCAGACGGTGTGGGGTCAGTTCCGGCAGAAACTCCACCGCGTTGGACCACTGCTTTAACAGACCATGCTGCTGATCCCGCTGCCAGGCAGCAATTTGTGCAGGCAGCGTCTCCAGCCAGTGGGAGAGGTGGTTTTTGGCAATCAGCTGATAGAAATTACTGAACTCGATCATGCGATGTCCCCACCTTTCAGCGCCACCAGCGAGCCGAAGTTGAAGCACTGGAACCACAGTTCGCTGTGCTCGAAGCCTGCCTGACGCAGGCGTGCTTTATGGGTTTCGACGGAGTCCGTCAGCATCACGTTTTCGAGCATGCTACGTTTCTGGCTAATTTCCAGTTCGCTATAGCCGTTGGCCCGTTTGAAGTCGTGGTGCATATTGAACAGCAGCTCACCCACTTCGGCATCTTCAAAGCTGAATTTCTCGGACAGCACCAGCGCGCCACCGGGCTTCAGGCCTTTATAGATTTTGTCCAGCAACAGCTGACGGTCTTCAGGCACCAGGAACTGCAGAGTAAAATTCAGAACCACCAGCGACGCGTTATTGATGTCGATATCACGGATATCACCTTCCACAACCTCGACTGGCGTCGGGGCTTTATACGCGTCGATATGGCGACGGCAGCGTTCCACCATGGCCGGGGAGTTATCGACGGCAATGATTTTGCAGCCTTCATGGTGAACGTTACGACGAACAGACAGCGTTGCCGCGCCGAGCGAGCAGCCCAGATCATATACTTGCGTGCCGGGTTGAACGAAACGCTCAGCCAGCATGCCGATCATAGAGATGATATTGGAATAACCGGGAACAGAGCGCTGGATCATATCCGGGAAGACTTCGGCTACCCGTTCATCGAAGGTCCAGTCGCCCAGGCTGGCGATAGGCGCGGAAAAAAGCGTGTCGCGATCTGACATAACGTAAAAATCCGGGAAAAATAAAGTGGCGTATTGTGCGCTAATGGAAGGAGAAAACCAACTCCCACGGCATATACCAAAGGTTAGCCAGCACCATCAGCAAAAGCGAACACCAGGTCGCGCTCATGCCGGAACGACGCCAGCGGAATAAGCGGTGGTGAAAGCCGTAATAATGCATTAACCGGCCGGCAATCAGAAGCAGGCCGCAGACGTGCACCATCCAGGTTTCCGCGCCGTTCATTTCCATAAACAGCAGCAAAATTAACGCAACGGGGATGTACTCAACCGCGTTACCGTGAATGCGGATAGCGCTTTGTAACTCCGAAAAACCGCCGTCACCATAAGAAACACGGTACTGCATTCGCAGGCGCACAACATCAAATGAAAACTTAATCAGCAGTAATGCACCTAACACCGCATACAGCGCGCTGACCATACTAACTCCCTGTTTTTGGCAGATGGCACCTTCCTATGATAGGGGCTGATATCAGAAAAGAGAAGATTGTTGTGGGATAGAAGGGGCGCTGCCAACGGACGGAACCGCAGCCTGCAAGGCCTGCCAGAGAACATCGACCAGTTCGGGGGCATGAGCGATATCCGGCGTATGGAGAAAGAGATACGGCGTGGTGGTTTGCTCCCATTTCGCTAATTTTTGCAGCCAGACGGCGAACATCTCCTGGTTTTGCTGCATGTTATCGCTGCCGATAAACCTGACCATCGGGTTTTGCGCGGTGACCACGGCGTGAACAGGCACTCTGGGCTTTTTACGCTGGGCATCAATGATGGCCTCGTTATGCGGGATGGCGCTGTGCACGGGACGGCTGTCGAGAATCACCCGGTTCACCCCGCGCGCATGTAAGCCACGGTTAAGGGCCGTTTCAGCCTCTCCCTTGGCAAAAAACGCCGCATGTCTCACCTCAACGCCGTAGGTGAAGTCCTTGGGCAGGGTATCAAGGAACTGCCATAGCGCAGGCAGGTCGCGTGGGCTAAAGGTGGCCGGAAGCTGCAACCAGTACTGACCGATGCGGTTCGCCAGCGGCGACATCCGGCCAAAGAACTCGTCGGTCAAATCACCGCAGTTTCGCAGCGCAGCGGTGTGGGAGATCGTCGCCGGAAACTTGAAGCAGAAGCGGAAATCATCGGTCGTCTGGTCGCGCCAGCGCTCAACAATCTCTGCTCTGGGTAGCGCGTAGAGGGTGGTATTGCCCTCGACGCAGTTGAAATGACGGGCATATTCTTCAAGGCTGGTAATACCCAGGCGCACCCATTTCGGGTGCGACCACTGGGGCAGGCCAAGGTAGATCATAGGGCGCTTATAATGTCGTCCGTGCTACGCACGCGGCCAATGCGCGGGAAGATGTGGGTCATACTGCCCTGGTGCTGCTCCGCAGACGCTGCGCTGCATGCATCTTCAGCAATCACCAGGTTAAAGCCCAGCTCCCAGGCGTTCCGGGCAGTGGATTCCACGCCAATGTTGGTGGAGATCCCACAGAGAATCAGGGTGTCGATACCGCGCCGACGCAGCTGCAGCTCAAGATCGGTGCCGTAGAATGCGCCCCACTGGCGTTTGGTCACTTCGATATCGCTGTCCCGTTTGCCGAGCGAAACCGGATAGGTCCACCAGTTTTCAGGTAGTGAATGTGCTGCAACCTGAGCATCGACAGGCTGTTTTAAGGCCTCAGCGAAATCCGCTGACCAGCCAACGCGCACCATGATCACAGGGGCACCGCTGGCACGGCATTTTTCTGCCAGACGCGCGGCGCGGCTGACAACATCTTCGGCGCTGTGCGGGCCTCCGGCAAACGGCAGGATCCCTTCCTGTAAATCAATCACCACAAGCGCGGTTTTGCGGGCATTAAGTGTTAACATGGTAACTCCAGTGAAATGAGTCGCTTCCGCTACACCTTACGACGTAATGACCTGTTATCGGTCGGATAATTTTGTTAATTTTTGTGAGAATACGCAATAAGCGCGCAGCAAACGACCGTCTGGCCGTGGTTCGCTCTTATCGTCTGGCGGAATTTCCAGTATAATAGCCGCCTTTTTTCATCCAGTTGTGACATACAGAAAGCTGCGACATAGTAGCCTGCATTCCAGGCGACATTTAGCCTGCGGCTAATTAAGGGATATCTCATGCGTACAGAATATTGCGGGCAGCTGCGTCAGTCCCACGTTGGACAGCAGGTAACCCTGTGTGGTTGGGTCAATCGTCGTCGTGATCTTGGGAGCCTTATCTTCATCGATATGCGCGACCGCGAAGGTATCGTTCAGGTGTTCTTCGACCCAGATCGCGCAGATGCGTTGAAGCTGGCTTCTGAGCTGCGTAATGAGTTCTGCATTCAGGTCACCGGCACCGTACGTGCGCGTGACGAGAAAAACGTTAACGCAGACATGGCGACCGGCGCAATTGAAGTGCTGGCGTCGGATCTGGTTATCATCAACCGTGCTGAAGCGCTGCCGCTGGACTCCAACCACGTCAACACTGAAGAAGCGCGTCTGAAATACCGCTATCTGGACCTGCGTCGTCCGGAAATGGCTCAGCGCCTGAAAACCCGTGCGAAAATCACCAGCCTGGTGCGTCGCTTTATGGATGACCACGGTTTCCTCGACATCGAAACCCCGATGCTGACCAAAGCCACGCCGGAAGGCGCGCGCGACTACCTGGTTCCTTCCCGTGTACACAAAGGCAAATTCTACGCGCTGCCACAGTCTCCTCAGCTGTTCAAACAGCTGCTGATGATGTCCGGCTTCGATCGCTACTATCAGATTGTAAAATGCTTCCGCGACGAAGACCTGCGTGCTGATCGTCAGCCAGAATTTACCCAGATCGATGTGGAAACCTCCTTCATGACGGCCGAGCAGGTGCGTGAAGTGATGGAAGCCCTGGTGCGCAGTCTGTGGAATGACGTGAAAGGCGTGGAACTGGGTGATTTCCCCATCATGACCTTCGCTGAAGCTGAACGTCGCTACGGTTCTGACAAACCAGACCTGCGTAACCCGATGGAGCTGGTGGACGTTGCAGACCTGGTGAAATCCGTTGAGTTCGCGGTATTTGCCGGCCCGGCTAACGATCCAAAAGGTCGCGTGGCTGCCCTGCGTGTACCGGGCGGTGCGGCGCTGAGCCGTAAGCAGATTGACGATTACGGCAACTTCATCAAGATCTACGGCGCGAAAGGTCTGGCCTATATTAAAGTGACCGAACGTGCGAAAGGTCTGGAAGGCATTACCAGCCCGGTGGCGAAATTCCTGAACGCGGAAATCGTGGAAGCGATCCTCGAGCGCACCGGCGCACAGGATGGCGACATGATCTTCTTTGGTGCAGACAACAAGAAAATCGTTGCTGACGCGATGGGCGCGCTGCGCCTGAAGCTGGGTAAAGACCTGAGCCTGACGGACGAGAGCAAATGGGCTCCGCTGTGGGTAATCGACTTCCCAATGTTCGAAGACGACGGTGAAGGCGGCTTGACCGCAATGCACCACCCGTTCACCTCGCCAAAAGACATGACGGCGGCAGAGCTGAAAGCGGCACCGGAAGATGCGGTAGCAAACGCGTATGACATGGTTATCAACGGCTACGAAGTGGGTGGCGGTTCCGTGCGTATTCACAGCGGCGAAATGCAGCAAACCGTGTTTGGTATTCTGGGAATCAACGAGCACGAACAGCGCGAGAAATTCGGCTTCCTGCTGGATGCCCTGAAATACGGTACGCCGCCACACGCGGGTCTGGCATTCGGTCTTGACCGCTTGACCATGCTGCTGACCGGCACCGACAACATTCGTGATGTTATCGCCTTCCCGAAAACCACGGCTGCGGCCTGTCTGATGACGGAAGCCCCAAGCTTTGCCAACCCGGCCGCGCTGGCTGAGCTGGGCATTCAGGTGCTTCCGAAAGCTTCAAAAGAGATTTCGGAGAACGAATAATATGCAGTATAAGCGTCCCGTTTCGGTTCTGGTTGTCATTTATGCAGAAGATACGAAACGGGTGCTGATGTTGCAGCGGCGCGATGACCCTGATTTCTGGCAGTCGGTTACCGGCAGCCTGGAAGAGGGGGAGACCGCGTCGCAGGCCGCCGCGCGCGAAGTAAAGGAAGAGGTCACCATTGACGTTGCTTGCGAGCAACTGACCCTGAAGGACTGTCAGCGCACGGTGGAGTTTGAAATTTTTAGCCATTTACGTCATCGCTATGCGCCGGGTATTGAGCGCAATACGGAATCGTGGTTCTGTCTCGCGCTCCCCCATGAACGGGAGATCGTGTTTACCGAACACCTGACCTACCGCTGGGTGGATGCGGCGGATGCCGCTGCACTGACCAAATCGTGGAGCAACCGGCAGGCGATTGAAGAATTTGTAATTAACGTAGCCTGAAAAGGCGCGCTCTTTGAGGAAATTTTTATGGCAGGTCATAGTAAGTGGGCCAACACCAAACACCGCAAAGCGGCACAGGATGCCAAGCGCGGTAAGATCTTCACCAAAATTATTCGTGAGCTGGTTACAGCGGCACGTCTGGGCGGCGGCGATGCGGCGTCTAACCCGCGTCTGCGCGCGGCTGTGGATAAAGCCCTGTCCAACAACATGACGCGTGACACCCTGAACCGTGCTATCGCACGTGGCGTAGGCGGTGATGAAGACGCGAACATGGAAACCATCATTTATGAAGGTTACGGTCCTGGCGGTACGGCGGTGATGGTTGAATGTCTGTCCGACAACCGTAACCGTACCGTAGCGGAAGTGCGTCATGCCTTCAGCAAATGCGGTGGTAACCTGGGCACTGACGGCTCCGTGGCCTATCTGTTCAGCAAAAAAGGCGTCATCTCCTTCGAGAAAGGCGATGAAGACGTAATCATGGAAGCGGCGCTGGAAGCCGGTGCAGAAGACGTTGTGACCTATGATGATGGCG
Organism: Enterobacter sp. PTB; assembly: GCF_051130085.1. Classification (NCBI taxonomy): domain Bacteria; kingdom Pseudomonadati; phylum Pseudomonadota; class Gammaproteobacteria; order Enterobacterales; family Enterobacteriaceae; genus Enterobacter; species Enterobacter sp. PTB. Next base: position 128,695 of record NZ_JBDKEE010000001.1, on the reverse strand, counting down.
CAATCGACGTCTACACCGCGTGGGAAGAGATGGGCGCAGTACGTGACGCGCTGGAAGCGGCGGGTCTGAAAGCCGACAACGCTGAAGTCTCCATGATCCCGTCAACCAAAGCGGACATGGATGCGGAAACGGCACCTAAACTGCTGCGTCTGATCGACATGCTCGAAGACTGCGACGACGTGCAGGAAGTGTATCATAACGGTGAAATCTCTGATGAGGTTGCAGCGACTCTCTGATGAGAGCGTATAAACCGTTTACGGGAGACGCGTGATGTCGATTATCCTCGGGATTGACCCCGGCTCGCGCGTCACCGGTTATGGCGTCATCCGGCAGGTAGGGCGCCAGTTAACCTACCTTGGCAGCGGCTGTATTCGGACCAAAGTGGACGATCTGCCGTCGCGCCTGAAGCTAATCTATGCGGGCGTGTCGGAGATCATCACCCAGTTTCAGCCCGACTTTTTTGCCATTGAGCAGGTCTTTATGGCGAAAAACGCCGATTCAGCGTTAAAACTGGGTCAGGCACGGGGCGTCGCCATCGTTGCGGCGGTGAATCAGGATCTTCCGGTGTTCGAATACGCAGCCAGACAGGTCAAACAGACCGTCGTGGGGATTGGTAGCGCGGAGAAAAGTCAGGTGCAGCATATGGTGCGTACGCTCCTGAAGCTTCCCGCGAACCCGCAGGCAGACGCCGCCGATGCGCTGGCGATAGCCATTACCCACTGTCATATAAGCCAGAACGCGATTCAGATGAGCGAATCGCGGCTTAATCTGGCGCGAGGCAGGTTACGATAATGACAAATCAGGCTGGATGTTTATCCAGCCTTTTTTTATTATGTCGGCAGTTAATTTCTTCCAGAACGCAGGAGCGTCACGTGATAGGCAGACTCAGAGGCATCATCATTGAAAAACAACCCCCGTTAGTGCTGCTGGAAGTCGGTGGCGTGGGCTATGAAGTCCATATGCCGATGACCTGCTTCTATGAGTTGCCGGACGCGGGCAAAGAGGCAATTGTCTTTACCCAGTTTGTGGTGCGTGAAGATGCCCAGTTGCTGTATGGCTTCAACAACAAACAGGAACGGATGCTGTTTCGCGAGCTGATCAAAACCAACGGCGTCGGGCCGAAGCTGGCGCTGGCTATTTTGTCCGGCATGTCCGCTCCGCAGTTCGTCAATGCCGTTGAGCGCGAAGATCCTGCTGCGTTGATTAAACTCCCGGGTATCGGCAAGAAAACCGCGGAGCGTTTGATTGTCGAGATGAAAGACCGCTTTAAAGGTCTGCATGGCGATCTGTTTACGCCAGCCGCTGATCTGGTGCTTACCTCGCCGGGCGCACAAGCCTCTGACGATGCTGAACAGGAAGCGGTTGCTGCGCTGGTGGCGCTGGGATATAAACCTCAGGAGGCCAGCCGGATGGTGAGCAAGATTGCCAAACCGGATGCCAGCAGTGAAACCCTGATTCGTGAAGCGCTACGCGCGGCATTGTGAGGTAAAGGATGATTGAAGCAGATCGCCTGGTATCGGCAGGCACCCTTCAGGCAGAAGACGTGGTGGATCGCGCTATCCGCCCGAAACTGCTTGATGAGTATATTGGCCAGCCGCAGGTTCGTTCTCAGATGGAGATCTTCATCCAGGCGGCAAAACTGCGCGGCGATGCACTCGATCACCTGCTCATTTTTGGCCCCCCCGGTCTGGGGAAAACCACGCTAGCGAACATTGTCGCCAATGAAATGGGCGTTAACCTGCGCACAACCTCTGGCCCGGTGCTGGAAAAAGCGGGCGATCTGGCGGCAATGTTGACCAACCTTGAACCGCATGACGTGCTGTTTATCGATGAGATCCACCGTCTGTCGCCGGTCGTGGAAGAGGTGCTCTATCCGGCAATGGAAGATTACCAGCTGGACATCATGATCGGTGAAGGTCCGGCAGCACGTTCCATCAAGATCGATCTGCCTCCGTTTACCCTGATTGGCGCGACGACGCGTGCCGGGTCATTGACCTCTCCGCTTCGCGATCGTTTTGGTATCGTTCAGCGTCTGGAGTTCTATCAGGTTGCGGATCTTCAGCATATCGTTGGCCGCAGTGCCCGCTATATGGGGCTGGAGATGAGCGAGGAAGGGGCGTTTGAGGTAGCGAAGCGCTCCCGGGGGACGCCGCGTATTGCGAACCGCCTGTTGCGTCGCGTACGTGACTTTTCCGAAGTAAAGCACGATGGCACGATTTCGGCTGAGATTGCAGCGCAGGCGCTGGATATGCTGAATGTTGATGCTGAAGGCTTTGACTACATGGACCGTAAGCTGTTGCTGGCGGTACTGGATAAGTTCTTTGGCGGTCCGGTCGGACTGGATAACCTGGCGGCAGCGATTGGTGAAGAGCGCGAGACAATTGAAGATGTGCTTGAGCCGTATCTGATCCAGCAGGGTTTCTTGCAACGTACCCCGCGCGGTCGTATGGCAACGGTGCGGGCGTGGAACCATTTTGGTATTACCCCGCCAGCGATGCCGTAGCAGAGGTCCCCTCTCCCGGGTGGGAGAGGCGATCAGCTTGCAGGCTTCTTCATCATACTGAAGATAAACAGCACCGCCGCACACAGCACCACAGACGGGCCGGCAGGGGTATCGTAGAACGCCGAGAAGGTTAACCCTCCCGTTACCGCAATCATCCCGATGATAACCGCGACACCGGCCATTTGCTCCGGCGTACGGGCAAAACGACGCGCAGTGGCCGCGGGGATAATCAGCAGGGAAGTGATGATCAGCGCGCCGACGAATTTCATCGCCACACCAATCGTTAACGCCGTCACCAGCATCAGCAACAGCTTCACGCGCTGCAGCTTCACGCCGTCGACAAACGCCAGATCCGGGCTGACGGTCATCGCCAGCAAATTACGCCACTGCCAGAGCAGAATACCCAGCACGACCACCACACCAGCGGCGATGGAGATCAGATCTTCAGGCGTCACGGCCAGCAGGTCACCGAACAGGTAGGCCATCAGATCAACACGAATGTTCGACATCAGGCTCACGACCACCAGACCCAGCGACAGGGCGCTGTGGGCCATAATACCAAGCAGCGTATCGATGGCGAGGTGAGGGCGCTTTTCCAGCCATACCAGCCCTGCGGCTAGCAGCAGCGTGACCACAATCACCGCGTAGAAGGGATTCACGTCCAGTAACAGGCCAAAGGCAACGCCCAGCAGAGACGCGTGTGCCAGCGTATCGCCAAAATAGGACATTCTGCGCCACACCACAAACGAGCCCAGTGGGCCCGCGGCGCAGGCAAGCATAATCCCGGCCAGCCAGCCGGGCAATAAAAGTTCAATCATGAGTGTCCATTTCCCCGGCGCAGGACAATTCGTCCCTGTAAATCATGGCGGTGATTGTGATGATGGCGATAAATTCCCAGTTGCTCAGCGCCGCGAGGGCCGAACATGGAGATGAATTCAGGGTGCATTGACACCACTTCCGGCGTGCCGGAACAGCAGATGTGATGGTTAAGGCACAAGACTTCGTCGGTCTTGGCCATCACCAGATGGAGATCGTGGGATACCATCAGCACCGCACAGTTGAGTTCGCGGCGTAGCTGGTCGATTAAATCATAAAGTGCGACCTGACCATTGACGTCCACACCCTGCGTCGGCTCATCCAACACCAGAAGCTGTGGGCTGCTCAACAGGGCGCGGGCAAGCAATACGCGCTGGGTTTCACCGCCGGACAGTTTCTGCAGCGGGGCATCAATCAGATGGCCTGCCTGCACGCGTTTGAGCGCCGGAAGAATATCGGCTTTATGTGTCCCGGGGCGCAGACGCAGGAAGCGGCTAACCGTCAGCGGCAGTGTGGCGTCGAGGTGGAGTTTTTGCGGCACATAGCCGATGCGTAATTTTTCCTCACGGCGGATAACCCCTTCGTCAGGTGTTACCAGACCCAGCACCACACGCACCAGGGTGGATTTCCCTGCGCCATTGGGGCCGAGCAGCGTCAGAATTTTGCCGGGTTTCAGATCCAGCGACACGTCAGAGAGGACGCGACGTTGGCCAAATGAGACCGAAATATTGTCGAGAGAAACCAAAGTTGTCATGTCAATTTAAGCTTGCAGAAGTCAACGAATGTTATAATATCACATCCCACGCATTCATTACGATGATTAGTCGCATTATGTTACATAAAAATACGCTTCTTTTCGCAGCATTATCCGCTGCCCTTTGGGGTTCAACAGCACAAGATGTTAACGCTGCTGTTGTCGCTTCGCTTAAACCGCTCGGTTTCATTGCTTCCGCGATTGCAGATGGGGTTACTGACACCCAGGTTCTGCTCCCTGATGGGGCTTCCGAGCATGATTATTCCCTGCGTCCATCTGATGTAAAACGCTTACAAAACGCGGACTTAGTTGTCTGGATTGGTCCAGAGATGGAAGCGTTTATGCAGAAGTCGGCAAAACAGGTGCCGGGCGAAAAACAGGTCGCCATTGCCGAACTCCCGGGCGTGAAACCGTTGCTCATGAAAGGGGCTGACGACGACGGTGATGAACATGATGCCGGACACGCCGACGGCGAAAAAGGTGATGGGGATCACCATCACGGCGAGTACAACATGCACCTTTGGCTATCCCCAGAGATAGCGCGGCTTTCGGCGGTTGCAATCCATGACAAATTAGTGGAACTTATGCCGCAAAGTCGAGCCAAACTAGACGCCAACCTGAAGCATTTTGAGGCACAATTAGCCGCAACCGATAAGCAGGTGGGTAATGAGCTCGCACCGTTGAAAGGAAAAGGGTATTTCGTTTTTCATGACGCCTATGGCTATTACGAGAAACACTACGGCCTGACCCCGCTGGGGCACTTTACCGTCAACCCTGAAATTCAACCTGGTGCGCAGCGTTTACATGAAATCAGAACACAGTTGGTTGAGCAGAAAGCGACATGCGTTTTTGCTGAGCCACAGTTCAGGCCAGCGGTCGTAGAAGCCGTGGCCAGGGGAACATCCGTGCGCATGGGAACCCTTGACCCGCTAGGTACGAATATCCAGTTGAGCAAAGCGAGCTATTCGCAGTTTCTCAGCCAACTGGCGAACCAGTATGCGAGCTGCCTGAAAGGAGATTAACGAGGAAGTGAATACGTGCAACAGATAGCCCGCTCTGTCGCCCTGGCATTTAACAATCTGCCTCGACCCCATCGCGTTATGCTGGGGTCTCTTACAGTTCTCACGTTAGCGGTCGCCGTCTGGCGGCCCTATGTTTACCATCCGAGTTCTGCCCCAATCATCAAAACCATCGAGCTTGAGAAGAGCGAGATCCGCTCTCTCCTCCCTGAGGCCAGTGAACCTATCGACCAGGCGGCTCAGGAAGATGAAGCCATCCCGCAGGATGAGCTGGACGATAAAACTGAGAATGAAGCGGGGATCCACGAATATGTCGTTTCGACGGGTGATACGTTAAGCAGCGTTCTGAACCAGTACGGTATCGACATGGGAAACATCAGCCAGCTGGCGGCGGCTGATAAAGATCTTCGTAACCTGAAAATTGGTCAACAGCTCTCCTGGACGTTAACCGCTGATGGCGATCTGCAACGCCTGACCTGGGAAATGTCCCGTCGCGAAACCCGCACCTACGATCGCACTGCAAACGGTTTCAAAATGACCAGTGAAATGCAGAAAGGCGACTGGGTGAACAGCGTGATGAAAGGGACCGTAGGCGCAAGCTTTGTCTCCAGCGCGCGCGATGCGGGGCTGACCAGCGCCGAGATCAGCTCGGTAATCAAAGCTATGCAGTGGCAAATGGACTTCCGCAAACTGAAGAAAGGCGATGAATTCTCCGTTCTCATGTCCCGTGAAATGCTTGACGGCAAGCGTGAGCAGAGCCAACTGGTGGGTGTGCGTCTGCGCTCTGATGGCAAAGATTACTACGCCATTCGTGCCGAAGACGGTAAGTTCTACGACCGCAGCGGTACCGGGCTTGCGAAGGGCTTCCTGCGCTTCCCGACGGCTAAACAATTCCGAGTCTCATCCAACTTTAACCCGCGCCGCCTGAACCCGGTCACCGGGCGTGTTGCGCCGCACCGTGGCGTTGACTTTGCCATGCCGCAGGGGACACCTGTGCTGGCTGTGGGTGATGGCGAAGTGGTGATTGCAAAACGTAGCGGTGCAGCCGGGTATTATGTCGCGGTGCGTCATGGTCGTACCTATACCACCCGCTATATGCACCTGCGTAAGCTGCTGGTTAAGCCGGGACAGAAAGTGAAACGTGGCGACCGTATCGCGCTCTCCGGGAATACCGGGCGCTCTACCGGGCCGCATTTGCACTATGAGGTGTGGATTAACCAACAGGCAGTGAACCCGCTTACGGCGAAACTGCCGCGTACCGAAGGCCTGACAGGTAAAGATCGTTCCGATTACCTGGCGCAGGTGAAAGAGGTGATTCCGCAGCTGCGCTTTGATTAAGCCCTCTGTTTAGTGAAAAAGCCGGCCTCAGTATGTGCCGGCTTTTTGTTTTGTACGCGAGCGGCTGCCTCGCTACACTATCTGAATGAAATTTTGCGTCACCAGACCCTGGAACCAGCATGGAAACCCAAAAAAACAATATTGAGTACATTCCTGAGTTTGAAAAATCTTTTCGCCACCCGCGCAACTGGAGTGCCTGGCTTGGCGTTTACGCATTTGCGGGGATTGCGATGTTACCTGCCTCGGTTCGCGATCCGGTACTGGGAAAAATAGGCCGACTGGCGGGTCGGTTTGGTAAAAGTGCCCGTCGCCGTGCGCAGATTAACCTCCTGTACTGTTTCCCGGAGAAGAGTGACGCCGAGCGCGAAGCGCTGATTGACGACATGTACACAACCGCGCCTCAGGCCATGGCAATGATGGCCGAACTGGCGCTCAAAGGGCCGGAGAAAGTTCAGAGGCGTGTTGACTGGAAAGGGCTGGAAATCATCGAAGAGATGCGCCGCAACAACGAGAAGGTGATCTTCCTCGTTCCTCACGGCTGGGGTGTGGATATCCCTGCGATGCTGATGGCGTCACAGGGGCAGAAAATGGCGGCAATGTTCCATAACCAGGGCAATAAGATCTTTGATTACGTCTGGAACACCGTGCGGCGCCGTTTTGGTGGCCGTCTGCATGCGCGTAATGATGGCATCAAACCGTTTATACAGTCCGTGCGTCAGGGCTACTGGGGTTACTATCTGCCGGATCAGGACCACGGCCCCGAGCACAGTGAGTTTGTGGATTTCTTCGCGACGTATAAAGCCACGTTGCCGGCGATTGGCCGCCTGATGAAAGTCTGCCGTGCGCGCGTCATCCCGCTGTTTCCGGTATACGACGGGAAAACCCATCGCCTGAGCATTGAAGTGCGTCCACCTATGGATGATTTACTGACGGCGGACGATCACACCATTGCGCGTCGAATGAACGAAGAGGTCGAGATTCTGGTGGGACCGCATGCTGAGCAATACACGTGGATACTGAAGTTGCTCAAAACGCGTAAGCCCGGTGAAACAGAGCCGTACAAACGCAAAGAGCTTTACCCGAAGAAATAAGCAGAAATAAAAAAAAGCCCGCTTCGAAAAGAGCGGGCTTTTTAACAGGGACGTACTTACTCGACGGTCAATACGCGAGTGGTATTGGTCGAGCCGATGGTGCTCATCACGTCACCCTGAGTCACAATCACGATATCACCGGAGACCAGATAGCCTTTGTCGCGCAGCAGGTTCACGGCGTCGTGGGCAGCCGCGACACCGTCGTTGGTGCTGTCGAAGTGAACCGGCGTGACACCGCGATACAGCGCCGTCAGGTTCAGCGTACGCTCGTGACGGGACATGGCGAAGATGGGCAGACCGGAGCTGATACGGGAGGTCATCAGCGCGGTACGGCCAGATTCGGTCATGGTGATAATCGCCGTTACGCCTTTCAGGTGGTTAGCGGCGTACATGGCAGACATCGCAATCGCTTCTTCCACGTTGTCGAACTGCACGTCCAGACGGTGTTTAGAGACGTTGATGCTTGGGATCTTTTCAGCACCCAGGCAAACGCGTGCCATCGCGGCTACGGTTTCAGCAGGGTACTGGCCGGCTGCGGTTTCTGCAGAAAGCATTACGGCATCGGTACCGTCCAGCACGGCGTTAGCCACGTCCATCACCTCTGCACGGGTCGGCATTGGGTTGGTGATCATGGATTCCATCATCTGGGTTGCGGTGATCACGGCGCGGTTAAGCTGACGTGCACGGCGGATCAGGGCTTTCTGGATCCCCACCAGTTCAGGGTCGCCAATTTCCACGCCCAGATCGCCACGGGCAACCATCACCACGTCAGACGCCAGAATCACGTCATCCATCGCGTCCTGATCGCAAACGGCTTCCGCACGTTCCACTTTAGCAACGATTTTGGCATCACAGCCCGCATCACGTGCCAGACGGCGCGCGTAGTTCAGGTCTTCGCCACAGCGTGGGAAGGAGACGGCCAGGTAGTCAACGCCAATCAGCGCAGCGGTCACGATATCTGCTTTATCTTTATCGGTCAGCGCCTCGGCTGAGAGGCCACCGCCGAGTTTGTTAATGCCTTTGTTGTTTGAGAGCGGGCCCCCGACGGTGACTTCGGTGAATACCTTCATCCCCTGAACTTCCAGCACTTTCAGCTGAACGCGACCGTCGTCGAGCAGCAGGATATCGCCAGGCACAACATCAGCCGGCAGACCTTTATAGTCGATCCCAACTTTTTCTTTATCGCCTTCGCCTTTACCCAGGTTGGCATCAAGCAGGAATTTGTCGCCGATATTGAGGAAGACTTTACCTTCTTTGAAGGTTGAAACACGAATTTTTGGACCCTGCAGGTCCCCGAGGATAGCAACATGACGGCCAAGTTTGGCCGCAATTTCACGCACTTTGTCGGCACGTAATTTATGGTCTTCTGGCGTACCGTGAGAGAAGTTCATACGCACCACGTTGGCACCCGCGGCGATAATTTTCTCGAGATTGTTATCGCGGTCAGTGGCCGGGCCTAAGGTGGTTACGATCTTGGTTCTGCGAAGCCTTCTGGACATGTAATACTCCGTTGACTGAAACAACTTTGGTGTTGCGTGAACATTAAATCGGCCTTCATCTGCTGCAAGGCAACAGAGAGAGGACCGAATGCCGTAAATCGTTACATCGTAGTTATTAAACTATTTAGGGAACATCGCTTTTCATAAGCAATTCTTTATCAAAACGCGATTCCTTAAGCGCTTCCTTGACACGCTTCAAGTTATCTCTGAATTTTGCGCCACGGCGCAGGGTGAAACCGGTTGCCAGCACGTCAATCACCGTGAGCTGCGCCAGACGGGAGACCATCGGCATATACATGTCGGTGTCTTCCGGGACGTCAAGGGTGATGGCGAGCGTCGCTTCTCTTGCCAGCGGCGTGCCCGCCGTCGTGAGGGCAATAACCATGGCATCGTTTTCACGCGCCAGTTGCGCCAGCTCCACCTGGCTTTTGGTGCGCCCAGTGTGCGAAATGAGTACCACGACATCATCTTCACTGCAATTCATACAGCTCATGCGTTGCAGGACAATGTCATCGGAATAAATGACCGGGACGTTAAAGCGGAAGAATTTATTCATGGCGTCATGCGCCACGGCCGCCGACGAGCCGAGGCCAAAGAACGCAATGCGCTTGGCCTGGGTCAGTAAATCCACCGCGCGGTTCACGGAATTCATATCCAGGGACTGGCGAACGTGGTCCAGCGTAGCCATGGCCGACTCAAATATTTTTGCCGTATAGGCATCAACACTGTCGTCTTCATCCACATTGCGATTAACATAAGGCGTGCCGTTTGCCAGACTTTGTGCAAGATGCAGTTTAAAATCAGGAAAGCCGCGCGTTTCAAGGCTACGGCAGAAGCGGTTAACCGTCGGTTCGCTGACGCCTGCCTCCTGCGCCAGAGCGGCGATGCTTGAATGAATCGCCTGAGCAGGAGCGGCAAGAATGACTTCGGCCACTTTTCGCTCGGATTTGCTAAGGTGTTCCAGTTGGAACTGGATTTTTTCCAGCATGTTCATTGTTAACAGGGCGCTCATGGGTGGAAACGATTTCATTAATTCATGAAATCATGATTCGATTTAGCCGATATTACCCCTGCGGCTTCCATAAAGGGTAACAGTCGACAAGATAATGTTGTTGTTTTTTTTCATTACTTGATCGGTGTCGGGTTTTGTTATGACCCTGTAGTTCAAAGAATCAACGCTTTTTACGTGATTCCGCCACCACACGCGTCTGACGGCGAAAAAATCGCGGTATCGCACGCGAGGTTAAGCGCTAATGGTTTCGGGAATGACGTAAAAGCAGTACAGTGCAACGTAATAAAATTACAACGATACCTGGCAGAAGTACCAGGTGATCCAACTGAGGAGAATGACATGGCGGTAACGCAAACAGCCCAGGCATGTGACCTGGTCATTTTCGGCGCGAAAGGCGATCTTGCACGCCGGAAATTGCTGCCTTCCCTGTATCAACTGGAGAAAGCGGGCCAAATTCATCCGGATACGCGTATCCTGGGCGTTGGGCGCGCCGACTGGGACAAGGAAGCTTATACCAAGGTCGTACGCGAGGCGCTCGAAACTTTCATGAAGGAAAAGATTGATGAAAGTTTGTGGGATACCCTCAGCGGACGTCTTGATTTCTGTAACCTGGACGTGAACGACGTCAGCGCGTTTAACCGTTTAGGCGCGATGCTGGATCAGAAAAACCGTGTCACCATTAACTACTTCGCCATGCCGCCAAGCACTTTCGGTGCAATCTGCAAAGGCCTGGGCGAAGCGAAGCTGAACGCTAAACCGGCACGCGTGGTGATGGAGAAACCGCTGGGGACCTCTCTTTCAACCTCACGTGAAATTAACGACCAGGTCGGCGAGTACTTCGAAGAGTGCCAGGTCTACCGTATCGACCACTATCTCGGTAAAGAGACGGTACTGAACCTGCTGGCGCTGCGTTTTGCCAACTCCCTGTTTGTGAATAACTGGGACAACCGTACCATCGACCATGTGGAAATCACGGTGGCCGAAGAGGTAGGTATCGAAGGCCGCTGGGGTTACTTTGACCAGGCCGGTCAGATGCGCGACATGATCCAGAACCACCTGCTGCAAATCCTTTGCATGATTGCCATGTCTCCACCGTCTGACCTGACGGCGGACAGCATTCGTGACGCTAAAGTGAAAGTGCTGAAGTCACTGCGTCGCATCGATCGCTCAAACGTGCGTGAGAAAACGGTACGCGGCCAGTACACCGCAGGGTTTGCTCAGGGTAAAAAAGTGCCGGGCTACCTGGAAGAAGAGGGCGCCAACAAGGCGAGCAATACCGAGACGTTTGTGGCGATCCGCGTGGATATCGATGACTGGCGCTGGGCGGGCGTTCCGTTCTACCTGCGTACCGGTAAACGTCTGCCGACCAAATGCTCTGAAGTGGTCGTTTACTTCAAAAACCCTGAACTCAACCTGTTCAAAGAGTCCTGGCAGGAGCTGCCACAGAACAAACTGACCATTCGTCTGCAGCCAGACGAAGGGGTGGACATCCAGATCCTGAACAAAGTGCCGGGCCTGGATCACAAACATAACCTGCAGACCACCAAGCTGGACCTGAGCTACTCCGAAACGTTCAATCAGACGCACCTTGCCGATGCTTACGAGCGTCTGCTGCTGGAAACCATGCGCGGTATCCAGGCGCTGTTCGTGCGTCGCGATGAAGTGGAAGAAGCGTGGAAATGGGTCGACTCCATCACTGAAGCCTGGGCTGCGGATCAGGATGCGCCAAAACCGTATCAGGCGGGCACCTGGGGGCCTGTCGCGTCCGTCGCGATGATCACCCGTGATGGCCGCTCCTGGAATGAGTTTGAGTAAAATAATCAGCTGCCTCTTAGGTGTTATTTTACCGGTAACATGATCTAACACAGCTCGTGGCACAATTTATAAACTTTTAAGCTCCGCGTGGATTCACCCGCGGAGCTTTTTTTATTACACTGCCGGAAGTGATTTTGCCCCTGAGCTCCGGACAGCAAGCGTTTCAGCGTTGTTAATAATCGCCAGCGACTTTGTAAACTCCCGAGCCCGGACAGATAAATTAGAGGAGCTTTTATGAATCCGACATTGTTACGCGTAACACAACGCATTATTGAGCGCTCGAAAGAGACCCGTTCTGCCTACCTCGCCCGGATTGAACAGGCTAAAAGTAATACCGTTCATCGCTCACAACTCGCCTGCGGTAACCTGGCGCACGGTTTCGCCGCCTGCCAGCCCGACGATAAAGCCTCGCTGAAAAGCATGCTGCGTAACAATATCGCCATCATTACCTCCTACAACGACATGCTTTCTGCGCATCAGCCGTACGAAGTGTATCCGGAGATCATCCGTAAAGCGCTGCACAGCGTCAATGCGGTAGGCCAGGTCGCGGGCGGCGTGCCGGCCATGTGCGACGGCGTGACGCAGGGTCAGGATGGGATGGAGCTCTCTCTGCTGAGCCGCGAAGTGATTGCGATGTCGGCCGCAGTGGGCCTGTCTCACAATATGTTTGATGGCGCGCTGTACCTCGGCGTGTGCGATAAAATCGTCCCGGGGCTGGCCATGGCAGCGCTGTCGTTTGGTCATCTGCCTGCGATCTTCGTGCCATCAGGTCCGATGGCAAGCGGCCTGCCAAACAAAGAAAAAGTGCGTATCCGTCAGCTGTTTGCGGAAGGTAAAGCAGACCGTCAGGCACTGCTGGAAGCGGAAGCTGCCTCCTACCATGCGCCGGGCACCTGTACCTTCTACGGTACGGCCAACACCAACCAGATGGTGGTGGAATTTATGGGGATGCAGCTTCCTGGATCCTCTTTCATTCAGCCGGATGCGCCACTGCGTAAGGCCCTGACTGAAGCAGCTGCCCGCCAGGTAACGCGTCTGACCGGTAACGGCAACGCGTGGATGCCGCTGGGTAAAATGGTCGACGAGAAAGTGATCGTCAACGGTATCGTTGCGCTGCTGGCAACCGGCGGTTCAACAAACCACACCATGCATCTGGTGGCAATGGCGCGCGCGGCGGGCATCCTGATTAACTGGGATGATTTCTCTGATATCTCGTCTGTGGTGCCCCTGATGGCGCGCCTGTACCCGAACGGCCCGGCTGACATCAACCACTTCCAGGCTGCCGGTGGCGTGCCGGTGCTGATGCGCGAGCTGCTGAAAGGCGGTCTGCTGCATGAAGATGTGAACACCGTGGCGGGCTTTGGTCTGCAGCGTTATACCCATGAGCCGTGGCTCAATAACGGTGAGCTTGACTGGCGTGAAGGCGCCACCGCCTCGCTTGACGCACAGGTTATCGCCACCTTTGAACAACCGTTCTCTCGTCACGGCGGCACCAAAGTGCTCAGCGGTAACCTGGGGCGTGCGGTGATGAAAACCTCCGCCGTACCGGAAGAGAACCAGATTATCGAAGCGCCGGCCGTGGTGTTTGAAAGCCAGCATGACGTTTTGCCTGCGTTTGATACCGGTCTGCTCGACAAAGATTGCGTCGTTGTGGTGCGCCATCAGGGGCCAAAAGCGAACGGGATGCCAGAATTACATAAACTTATGCCGCCACTTGGTGTATTATTGGACCGCCGTTTCAAAATTGCGTTAGTGACCGATGGACGCCTCTCTGGCGCATCAGGTAAAGTGCCTTCTGCTATCCACGTGACCCCGGAAGCTTACGACGGCGGTTTGCTGGCGAAAGTTCGTGATGGAGACATGATCCGCGTTAACGGTCAGACAGGTGAGTTAACCCTGCTGGTGGATGACGCTGAACTGGCGGCACGTAAGCCACATATTCCTGACCTGAGCGCATCGCGCGTGGGAACCGGACGCGAAATGTTTGGCGCGCTGCGTGAGAAACTCTCCGGTGCGGAGCAGGGCGCAACCTGTATTACGTTTTAAGACGACTTGATTTTATCGATCTGGCGAGAGAAAACTCTGATGAAAAACTGGAAAACAAGTGCAGAAGCAATCCTGACCACTGGCCCTGTCGTGCCGGTAATCGTGGTGAATAAGCTGGAACATGCTGTCCCGATGGCGAAAGCCCTGGTTGCGGGTGGTGTTCGTGTTCTGGAAGTGACCCTGCGTACCGCCTGCGCGATGGACGCTATTCGCGCTATCGCCAAAGAAGTGCCGGACGCGATCATCGGTGCGGGTACCGTACTGAACGCACAGCAGCTGGCTGACGTGACCGAAGCGGGCGCGCAGTTTGCTATCAGCCCTGGCCTGACCGAGCCGCTGCTGAAAGCTGCAACCGAAGGCACGATCCCTCTGATCCCGGGTATCAGCACCGTATCTGAGCTGATGATGGGTATGGATTACGGCCTGAAAGAGTTCAAATTCTTCCCGGCTGAAGCTAACGGCGGCACCAAAGCACTGCAGGCTATTGCGGGTCCATTCTCTCAGGTTCGCTTCTGCCCGACGGGTGGTATCTCTCCGGCAAACTACCGTGACTACCTGGCGCTGAAAAGTGTCCTGTGCATCGGCGGCTCATGGCTGGTTCCTGCGGATGCGCTGGAAGCAGGCGACTGGGATCGCATCACTAAACTGGCTCGCGAAGCGGTTGAAGGCGCGAAGCAGTAAGCGAAGACAGTATGAAAAACGGGCCTGCTGGCCCGTTTTTTTTATCCTGCAACCTTCACATTCGCGGCGGCTGTTTTGGCTCTTGCTACAGCCTCATCCACGTTTTCACCGGTCGCTAGCGCCACGCCAAGGCGGCGCGTGCCGTCAATCTCCGGTTTCCCGAACAGACGAACCTGCAAGCCTGCACCCATAGCCCCTTCGACGTTATCAAAGGTGACGTTCTGGCTGGTTAATTGCGGCAGGATCACCGCCGAAGCCGCCGGGCCGTACTGACGAATGCCGCCAACGGGCAGGCCGAGGAAGGCGCGCACATGCAGGGCGAATTCAGAAAGGTCCTGTGAAATCAGCGTGACCATCCCGGTATCGTGCGGGCGAGGGGAGACTTCACTGAAAATTACCTCATCGCCGCAGACAAACAGCTCCACGCCAAACAATCCGTAACCGCCCAGCGCCAGAACCACTTTACGGGCAATTTCCTGCGCACGTGCCAGCGCCAGGTCGCTCATCTGCTGCGGCTGCCAGGACTCACGATAGTCGCCATCTTCCTGACGGTGGCCAATCGGATCGCAGAAATGGACGCCATCAACGGCGCTGACCGTCAGCAGCGTGATTTCGAAATCAAACTTTACGACACCTTCGATAATCACGCGACCGGCACCGGCACGTCCTCCCTGCTGGGCATACTCCCACGCCTTATCCAGCGTGCTGCTGTCGCGGATAAAGCTCTGTCCTTTACCGGAGGAACTCATGACGGGCTTAATGATGCACGGGTAGCCAATTTCGTCGACAGCCTGCAGGAAAGCGGCTTTATCGCCGGCAAAACGGTAGCCTGAGGTAGGTAAGGCCAGCTCTTCAGCTGCCAGACGACGAATGCCTTCGCGGTTCATGGTCAGTTTGGCCGCTTTTGCGCAGGGCACCACGTGCTGGCCTTCCTGCTCAAGGGCGATCAGCGTATCGGTGGCAATGGCTTCAATTTCGGGTACCACGAAATCCGGTTTCTCCTGCGTAATCAGCGTACGCAGGGCATCGCCATCCAGCATATTGATCACATAAGAACGGTGGGCGACATGCATGGCAGGTGCGTCAGCGTAACGATCCACTGCAATGACTTCCACGCCCAAACGCTGGCACTCAATGGCGACCTCTTTACCCAGTTCGCCCGATCCTAACAGCATCACACGGGTCGCCGCAGGTCGCAGCGCGGTTCCTAAACGAGTCATAACAATCCCCCTGAAAAAGTTGCGCGCATTATAAACGTAAACGTTTGCGTCTGTCTTGTTCAGGGCCCGAGAGCGGTTAAGAAATTTGCGCTTCTTTAGCCGTGGCAGACATTTCCTGACGCCTGCTCGCTTACGCTGGGAGACATATTTACCGTTAAGTGAGGGAAACCATGTCAGGCTGGCTAAATCAATTGCAATCCATGTTGGGACAGAAAACGTCGTCATCCGGCGAGCAGGGGCTGAGCAAACTCCTGGTACCGGGGGCGCTTGGCGGGCTGGCTGGACTGCTGGTTGCCAATAAATCCTCGCGTAAGTTACTGGCAAAGTATGGTACCGGCGCGCTGCTGGCGGGCGGCGGCGCTATTGCGGGTACCGTACTGTGGAACAAATACAAGGACAGAGTGCGGACCGCGCACAGCGACGAACCCCACTTTGGTGAGCAGACCTCGCCGCTGGATCTGCGTACCGAACGGCTCATCCTGGCGCTGGTGTTCGCGGCGAAAAGCGACGGGCACATTGATGACCAGGAACGATCGGCGATTGAGCAGCAACTGCGCGAAGCCGGTGTCGAAGAAAAGGGCAGAGCGCTGGTGGCGCAGGCCATCGAACAGCCACTCGAACCGCAGCGTCTGGCGCAAAGCGTGAAAAATGAGGAAGAGGCGCTTGAGCTCTATTTTCTGAGCTGTGCCGCCATCGATATCGATCACTTTATGGAGCGCAGCTATCTCAATGCGCTGGGTGATGCCCTGAAGATCCCACAAGATGTCCGGGACGGGATCGAGAAGGATATTCAGGAGCAAAAACGGGCGTTACAGGGCTAACTGCCACCGTCGCAGCCATGTTTCGCTTGCATCATGCGTGGGTTTTGCCAACCTTATAGGGTGTAAAACTCAAAAGAATGATGACATGCCACCGAAAGCCCGACGTACTCCTTATGCGATCACCACGCATGGCGATACGCGTATAGACAATTATTACTGGCTGCGGGACGACTCCCGTTCCCGGCCAGAAGTGCTCGACTACCTGCACGAGGAAAACGACTATGGCCGCAAGGTCATGTCCAGCCAGCAGGCATTGCAGGACCAGCTGTTAAATGAAATGGTGCAGCGTATCCCCCAGCGCGATATTTCCGCGCCCTGGACCAAAAATGGCTATCGATATCGCCATATCTACGAACCTGGCAACGAGTACCCTATCTACCAGCGACAGTCGGTGTTATGCGCCGAATGGGATGAGTGGGACATCCTGCTGGATGCCAACCAGCGCGCCGCCCACAGCGAGTTTTATACCCTCGGCGGCATGTCCATCTCCCCCGATAACACCATTATGGCGCTGGCGGAGGATTACCTCTCCCGTCGTCAGTACGGTTTGCGTTTTCGCAACCTGGAAACCGGTAACTGGTATCCGGAAATGCTGGATAACGTTTCGCCGGACTTTGTCTGGGCGAATGATTCCGAAACGGTCTACTACGTCAAAAAGCATGCCTCCACGTTGCTGCCTTACCAGGTGTGGCGCCATACCGTTGGGACGGATTCTGCTGACGACGAACTGGTTTACGAAGAGAAAGACGAAACGTTTTATGTCAGCCTGCACAAAACCTCGTCCCGCCACTATGTGATTATCTTCCTGGCCAGCGCCACAACCTCTGAAGTTCTGCTTCTGGACGCCGAACTACCCGATGCGCAGCCGCTATGCTTCCTGCCGCGGCGCAAAGATCATGAATACAGCCTCGATCACTTCCAGCACAGCTTTTACCTGCGCTCTAATCGGGAGGGTAAAAACTTTGGCCTCTACAAAACCAAAGTACGCGATGAACGTAAGTGGGAAGTGTTAATCCCCGCCCGGGAGCAGGTGATGCTCGAAGGGTTTACGCTGTTCACCGACTGGCTGGTGGTTGAGGAGCGCCAGCGGGGGCTGACCAGCCTGCGGCAAATTAACCGCAAAACGCGGGAAGTGATCGGGATTGCGTTTGACGACCCGGCCTATGTTACGTGGATAGGGTTTAATCCTGAGCCGGAATCGTCGCGTCTGCGCTACGGCTACTCGTCTATGACCACGCCCGATACGCTCTTTGAGCTGGATATGGACACCGGGCAACGTCAGGTGCTTAAACAGTCCGAAGTGAAAGGGTTCGATTCCGACAACTACCGAAGCGAACACCTGTGGGTTACCGCCCGCGATGGCGTCGAGGTGCCGGTCTCGCTTGTTTATCATCGGGCGCATTTCCAGAAAGGTAAGAATCCGATTCTGGTTTACGGCTACGGCTCCTACGGCTCAAGCATGGACGCTGATTTCAGCAGCAGCCGGTTAAGTCTGCTGGATCGCGGTTTTGTGTTCGCCATTGCGCATGTTCGCGGCGGCGGGGAGCTGGGACAGCACTGGTATGAAGACGGGAAATTCCTGAAAAAGAAAAATACTTTCAATGATTATCTCGACGTCTGCGATGCGTTGATTGAGCAGGGCTATGGCGATCCTGGGCTTTGCTTTGGTATGGGCGGCAGCGCGGGAGGATTATTGATGGGGGCCGTCATCAATCAGCGTCCCGAACGCTTTAAAGGGATTATTGCGCAGGTGCCGTTTGTCGATGTGGTAACGACCATGCTGGATGAATCCATCCCGCTGACGACCGGAGAGTTTGAAGAGTGGGGCAACCCGCAGGATGAGATCTACTATCGCTACATGAAAGAGTACAGCCCGTACGATAATGTGGAAGCGAAAGCGTATCCGCACATGCTGGTGACCACCGGATTGCACGATTCACAGGTGCAATACTGGGAGCCTGCAAAATGGGTGGCGAAACTGCGGGAACTGAAAACCGACGACAACCTGTTGCTGCTGTGCACGGATATGGACTCCGGTCACGGCGGGAAATCGGGACGATTTAAATCTTACGAAGGCGTGGCACTGGAGTATGCGTTTTTGATTGGCCTGGCGCAGGAGACGCTGCCAGGCCGTGCGGAGCGTTAAGCTTCGCCAAGATAGTGCTTAAGCGTTAAACGCAGTTCCGGGCTCATCTTATCGAGGTTGTTATAGAGCCAGCGCAGATAGCCCGGATCTTTATCCGCAATATCGGAAACCGCCCGACCGCGGTATTTGCCAAAGGTGAAGGTAGTCAGCAACGCCGGACGCCCGGTAATGGTCGCCATATCATCTGGGGTCCAGCCGGAGTTATTCATAATATCAATGAGTAACGCGGCGGTGATGTAGCAGTCATACAGGGCGCGGTGATGGTGCAGACCCTCCGGCGTTCTGACGCTCAGCTTACGGGATTTGTACAACGCCATATTGCTGTACTTAATCCCAGGCCAGAGACGACGCGCCAGTTTCATCGTGCAAATCCATTCTCCGGGCATGTCGGGGAGCACCCGGCGGTCAAAACTGGCGTTGTGCGCGACGTACCACGGGCTACCGTAATAATGGAGTATCACCTCTTCTATCCACGGTTTGTCCGCCACCATCGATTCTGTAATGCGATGAATAGCCATTGCCTGCGGGCTGATCGGGCGGTCGGGACGTACCAGATGGCTCATTGGGTTGACTATTTTTCCATCAATCACGTCGACAGAAGCCACTTCCACTATTCCGCCCTGAAGATCGCAGGTTTCGGTATCGATGACGCGCAGCATTGAACTCTCCTGAGCCTAAAACGCCTAGCCTAAAGGAATGATATCGCCTTGCCAACCCTGTCTGCCAAGAGATCCGGTCAATAGCAGTTCACCTTTGTCCGCGCGGACGATCAGCTGACCTTTTTCATCCCATAACGCGCTGCCGCCGCGCGCGTTCGCCATTAACACCGCAATGGCATATTTGTGTGCGAATCGCTGCAGGGTACTGATGGATTGCCGCCAGCGGCTATCTCCCACTGACTGGCAGCTGGTAAACAGCGTCGCCTGTGGGTCGAGATTTGGCGAATCAGCATGTGCATCGATGATCGTCAGCTGTTTATCACCCGGGATCAGGCTTGCACCACGACCCTGAGGGTAGCGCAGGATGCTATGGCGAGAAGGGGTAAACAGGGCAAGGCCTTTCTGACGACGGCCATTCACGTCGAGCGGAAGCCCGGCAATAATAGTGATCCGGTATAATTTCGCGGCGTTTAGCAACGGGGCCAGCTGTTTATCATCGGGAGGGGCAGGGAGCGTCGTTGTCCCTGGGCCAGTTAATGAGAGCTCCGGGAATACCAGCAAATCGCACTGCTGGCGTGCCGCTTCGGCAATGAAACGGAGATGGTGCGCGACATGTTCATCTACATTGTGGTGCAGCCCGGCATACTGGGCCGCAGCAATATTCCATTGTGACATCGTGACTTCCTTTACACAGAGTCGCAGTGATTTAAGAATACACCTAATTTAATCAGGGTTTTCTTATCCTGCCATATTCCGCGTAAGGAAGTGTAACGACTCGTTAAGCTTATTTAACTTTAGGTTCGTACGGTAAACGAGAGAGGTTAACTGAGGCGAGACGATGCGCAATTAAGCGTTCGCGAAACCAGTCGCGCAGATGAGCAGGTTGCTCACGTTCAACCACTTCAGCCACGATGGGCATGTTGTAACGCTCTTTAAATGCGACGCCAGCGGCAGCGAGATCGACATTCACTTTATCCATCTCGTCCTGAGGAAGGGCGGCCAGATTGATCTTCATTACCTTCTCCTTTTTAGACGGCGGCAACGTTACCGCGATTGCTCGACGATGACAAGCAGAGGTGGGATGATCCTCGACTCGCTTATTATACAGAGTTATTCTTTGCCATACAGGCATAACAAAAAGGAATGATTGCGATGGGTTTATCCTCTTCCCGCGCGGCAGGCGCACTGGTCTTTTTGGCCTCTTGCGTGATGTCACCCTCCGTGCTGGCGCACGCTCACCTTAAACAACAGACTCCGGCAGCAGATAGCCTCGTGACGGCACCGCGCACGCTGACGCTGACGTTTTCAGAAGGTATTGAGCCCGGTTTTAGCGGTGTGGTGGTGACGGATGCACAAAAGCAGACCATCAGGACCGGTGCCGTTAAACGCGACGAGAAAGACAAGACGCAGCTGAATGTGTCGCTGGATCGCGAGTTGACGCCCGGAACCTACCAGGTTGACTGGCATGTGGTGTCGGTAGACGGCCACAAGACAAAAGGCAGTTATCACTTTAGCGTGAAATAGCATGCTGGCGATGTGCTACGTAGGGCTGCGCTTTCTCCATTTCGGCGCGTTAATGCTTATTTTTGGCAATGCGCTGTATAGCGTCTGGTTTGCTCCTTCCTCTCTGCAACGGCTCATGTCCCGGCGTTTTCAGTCGCAGCAGAGAATGGCGGCGTTAATCAGCCTGGTGACAGCGCTCCTGATGTTTACGCTTCAGGGTGGGTTAATGGGGAATGGCTGGGGCGATGTCGTCAACCCCGACATCTGGCGTAGCGTGCTGGGGACGCAGTTTGGAAGCGTCTGGCTGTGGCAAATCATTCTCGCGGCCCTTACTGCCGGTACAGCATGGCTGGCTCCGCATAAAGGCTCACGACTGTTACTGCTCGCCATGGGACAGTTCGTCCTGCTGGCGGGAGTAGGGCATGCGACAATGAACGAAGGCGCGGTGGGCGCATTACAGCGTCTTAATCATGCTCTTCATGTGTTATGTGCTGCAACCTGGCTTGGCGGATTACTGCCGCTGCTGTTTTGCATGCGTCTGGCGAAAGGGCAGTGGCAGCCTGCCGCAATCTACACCATGATGCGCTTCTCACGCATGGGGCATTACGCCGTAGCAGGCGTGGTGCTTACCGGCGTTTTCAATGCGCTGTTTATTCTGGGTATCGATATTCCCTGGCAGGCCCGTTACGTGCAATTTTTGTTGTTCAAATGTGCGCTGGTGGCTTTGATGGTGGTAATTGCGCTGGCAAATCGGTATTTTCTGGTGCCACGGTTTCGTGCGCAAAGCGGGCGAGAACAACAAATATTTATCAGAATGACACAAGCAGAAGTGGTGCTGGGTGCGCTGGTGCTGGCTACAGTCAGTCTGTTCGCGACCTGGGAACCCTTCTGACAAGGTTAACTATCCTATGAAAAAGACACTACTCTCTCTCATCTTGCTGGCCTGCACGGGGAGTGCCCTGGCCGCACCACAGGTCATTACCGTCAGCCGTTTTGAAGTGGGTAAGGACAAATGGGCGTTTAATCGTGAAGAGGTGATGCTGACCTGCCGTCCGGGGCACGCCTTGTATGCGATTAACCCAAGCACGCTGGTGCAATACCCTTTAAATGATGTCGCAGAGCAGCAGGTCGCCAGCGGAAAAAGCAGTGGACAGCCAATCAGCGTTATTCAGATTGATGATCCCGCGCATCCGGGGCAGAAGATGAGCCTGGCACCGTTTATCGAGCGTGCAGACACGCTTTGTTAATCTTCGGGTTTCCAATAAAAAACCGCAGATGCTTGCGAAAGCACTGCGGTTTTTCACTTTTAATGATGCTCATACGCTTTTTTTCCGACCGCTTTAACTGAGGACTGGAAAACCTGGCGTCGTCATCTATTCTTAAAAGGCAAGGCGACTTAGCCTGCATTAATGCCAACTTTTAGCGCACGGCTCTCTCCCAAGAGCCATTTCCCTGGACCGAATACAGGAATCGTATTCGGTCTCTTTTTATCTATTTTAAATTTCAGTCACTTACAGCGATCTGCCACCAAAGTACCCTAAAATTGTCCGAACTTGAATATTCGGTATTTCCCGTTATACCACACCGTTTTTAACATTCACAATTCATTTACACGCAAATTTAGGGATCATCACGCACTCTTTTATCCTGCATCCCATTGTGTCCATGCGACGACAGTCAGTGCTGTTTGCCGCTTGAGTGTATGTCGGGACAGTGGCAATCATGGAAGATCGCTTGCAAATTTGCTTACAGGAACTGGGGTAACGGAGAGGTGTAGCACACATATGCGCGGCCATTAACCGTCAACTGTTGCGGAGCTATATCTTTTATCCGGGAAAGACTACGTTAAGGACAACCGGGAAAGGAGAGGGGGCATGGCATCAATGTTGATATAACCACAACACCCCGTTATGTTTGCTGGAAAGATATGACGTGATTAAAGGATAAAGTCTTTAAACTTATCTTTATTGTCAACGAGATAGGCTGGGAATACGGGTTTTTCTAGCGCCTGCCTGATTAGCTTCCTGTCTCTTCCCCAAATATCTTCTGCATTTTTGAGTACTTTCATAATGTGTTCTGGATTATTGAAATCAGGAGTATTGTATTCCTGATGAGAAATAGTCGCCATCTTCTCAGAAATGCGTTCAGGGGACATTACCCAGGAGAAATGCCAGCCACCATTATCGATAGTTTTATTCTTTAATTTAAAGAAGTTCCATTTAAACCACGACCAATTTTTATTTTTACGGGCATGCTTTATATTTCTGAAAGATTCAGGTTCACCATCAAAATAATTTAATAAATTTTTATATGTTGTTGCTCTCGGTAACGTGCATTTTCGGGGAGTACCATTAGTATTAAATACTTGCATATTAAACTGATAATTATAAAAATTTTGATGGATAGTCGTGCACAGATGGCGTGGGTTAATCCTGTCGATCACTGCGGGATCAAAAATTTCGTCTACATCAGAAACAAGAATGATATCGTCAGGCTGTGCGTTTACAAGCCCTTGCATAATGCTATTGCGGTGGTGCGATTCTACAGCCCAGGGATCAACTTCATTATCAGTGGTATATTTTGCACCCGGAATTTTTGTTGGGTCCGTATCGTTTACAACATAAATGATTTTATCGGCGAAACACGTGAACTTCTCGATGTCGAAATTGAGTTTCTTTGGTTTCCCGGTAAAAGTATATGTTGATTCAACAATAACGAATTTGTCAACGACATCCGAGAGTGTGTGTAGACGGATGTCTAACAACATATCTTCATCATAATATAAAAAACAATCATAAATCATCATCAATTCCTTAATCTTTTGCACCGATATCGCGCATTTTTCCTGTCACTTTATTTAATTCGTTTTCATTTAAAACTAAATGAGCGGCCAAAAAACACCTTGTACATCCCCATTACGCGAGGTAACTCACCGCCGGTGTATTTTCGCCAGCGATTGCTTCCTGCAAGCCCGGCAAACTTTGCCATTTGGGTACCCGTAAGACCGAGCGATGACTTGAGTAGAGCAAGGTCTTCCGGCGTAGGTGAGGCATAGTTTTCAATCAGAGGCATAACACACCAGTAAAAGCCGAACGGACATAGTTGGTTATCTAAATATAAGAAAATTAGGGTGGAGACAGCAATTGCATTCGTAAATCAGTATACAATTATAATCGTATCCCAACGAAATATCAGCAAAGTTTAGACACTTCAGTAATGAATAGCACCAGCATTTCTGTGACGATGATTGTACTACCTTTCGGGAGGTGAGACCCCGTGGCAAGAGGGCACGCTTTCGCACAACGGTAGCCCCTTCAGGATTTTTCATCAACGAACCAAAACAGAAACAAGCTTAATGTTCAGTCCGTTATTGTAAAATACCTTTGCAACAGCGGCAGAGTGGAGAGTAAATCACATTGAAAAGCGGGGCAAATGAACTGGGAGGAAGGTCAATTTTATCCCACAGATCGTCTGTTCTGGCCGGACGTAACCTCAAGGATCACTTTTTACCTATAAAAATACCCTTCGACCGAATCGACATCAATCACCCGGCAAAACAGCATGCCCTTTTTGCCGGTTTTGTTAAATTTTTGTGCAGAGTTGAAGAAAGCTCTCAGCGCGCTTAAAAGCGTGATTTCACCTCAGCCTCAATGCAGTCAAGCAGTTCAAAGCGACGGCGATATTCCGCCCGTTTTTTACTGGCGATATCTTCCAGGGATTTACGCTCCATCTGTAACGGCAGTTGCCAGCAGAAAGAGGATATTTTTTTACCGTCCAGACTTGCCCAGAATTCGTCATAGCTGGCATGGAAATGACGGCCTTTGCTCAGGCGGTAACGCAGTGCGCGGAAAACGTGTCCCTCATCACCAACAGCAAAAATTGCCCGGACGGATGAATGTGCGGCCAGCTGGAAAACCACTTCCATCAGCACGCGTTTTGGAAACAGGCCATGGCAGGCGCGGGTCGCCAGTTTAATGGCGTCATGCGAGACGTTGCGACGTGGCCCCTGAAGCCCACCAATCACCAGCACTCGCTGCCCGTTACTGCGGGCGACGCTAAACGTCAGGCTTGCGAGCACGGTATTCTCGCTGTCGCGCAGCCACAGCGTGCTTTCACCTTCCCGCTCGGCTTTGCCGGCAGAGGAGGCACTCACGGTATAGGTCGCGTCGTTTTTTGCCTGAAATTGCACTATCGTCTGCTCTTGCGGGCTGGTCAGCGCGTTGGCGAGGGTGATATTTTTCAGGCTATCGACCCAGTGATAATGGCTGATGATAGCGTCAGCCCGATCGCCGGCCGTCAGGCCACGCATCAGATACTGCCTATGGGTTTTACTCGGTAAGGTAATTTGAGAGGCCAGCAGACGGTCAAAATCATCACGTCCTGAGAGCGTTTCCAGCACGCGATGGGTGGAAGACCAGAACAGGAGCGAGCGCAGCAGGAACTTCAGACGATACTCGCGCTTCTGCCAGATTGGACCCGGAACGCGTTTTCCTTTCACCAGCTCGGAAATGATATTTGTGCGATGCGGATAGAACACATCGTTGTGCAGGTGCATATTAGACACGTTAAGACCTCTCGTTTAATTCATGCCTTATTCTAAAGAGTCAGCAAAAAGGGATTAATAGCGCGCGGATCTTTATTTCCATTTGGTTTACCGTTCGTTTGGCTTTGTGAATGCTGCGCGTGTCAGCTGTAATTTCTGCTGCGTCTATACTTAAGCAAGGAGGTTTTATGTATCAGCGAATCGATGGTGGGAAGTGGCGGCATGTCTGGGTTGTCAGCGACATACATGGTTGTTATCAGTGGCTCATGGATGAACTGAAACGCCGGCATTTTAATCCTTATGAGGATTTGCTTATTTCCGTAGGGGATGTAATTGACCGTGGCCCTGATAGTATTAAATGTTTACAGCTCATGAATGAAAAATGGTTTCGTGCAGTACGGGGCAACCATGAACAAATGGCTATCGACAGCCTTGATAATAATGATTTCGCACTCTGGACAATGAATGGCGGAATTTGGTTTACCCGCCTTGAGCACACACAGCAGCAGCTGGCGCTGACGTTACTTAATGCGTGTCGGGAACTGCCGCACATAATCGAGATAACCTGTGCAAACGGTTTGAATGTGATTGCTCACGCTGACTATCCCGCAGCGGAATACCGCTGGCAAAAACCCGTAAGCGCCCAGCACGTACTATGGGATCGCGACCGGCTGATGGGGTTTATGGTCGGGAAAGGGCAGGGGATCGGCGGTGCGGACCATTTCTGGTTCGGACATACGCCACTTGACCGGCGGTATGATTTTAATAACCTGCACTACATTGATACCGGCGCCGTTTTCGATGGTTACTTTACGCTGGCGCAGCTTCAGTAATAAATAACCCGCCTTCGGGCGGGTTCTCTTTAGGTCAGGCAAGACGCATGACCCAGGCATCGGATTGACTATCGTAATGCTCACGGTAAAGGACTGAGTGTTCGCCATCAAGTATTGCCGGTACGCTGGTATCGGCATCCCAGGCATCCAGTTGCATGCACAAATCCGGGTCGGATTTGCAGGGAATACTTAACGTTCGTTCGCCCTGTGCTTCGCCGCGCAATTCTGCGTCGTCGATTTCGAAAGCGCCAATACGCACGCTGGTTTTCGTCATATTGCTCTCCGGGTGTGTTATCAAAATCTGGTATGACCAGTATGGGCATCCATTTTTGATCGTAGACAAGGAGAGCAAAATCGCCAGTAAAAAAATGCGCTTTTTTCAGCCGGTGCGATCGTTACCGGTAAACAATCGCCCATCACGAACCAGCTCTCGCGGATAGCTGTTTTTCAGTCGTGAGCCTACCTTTTTCGCCAGCCCTAACGGATAACCCTGATAGGTCACCACCACTTCATCATGCGATGGCGTGTTGTCCGGATATACATCACGGCCCCGGTACCACTCTTCGGCTTCCTGGTGCGTCAGGGCGAACGTATTCTCGCTGCCGGCGAGGGCGATAACAGCCTCATGCTGCCAGCGATAGCCTTTATTGTGCACTTCCGCCAGGCGGATCCCGATGCGGGAAAAACGTACCTTGCCGATAAGCGGCTCAATATTTGCCGGGAAAAGCCAAATCTCTTTATCGCGAATCCAAAGATGGCATGTGTCATCCCAGGCCAGCCCGACCTTAGCGGCGGCGGTAGTGACTTGCTCCGCCTCACGCCTTTTCATGGGGGCGAAGGGGAAATTGCCGACCTTAAACGTCGGGGCTGGCAGTGGCTCAACCGTCTGCGTTTTACGCAACCGTGCGACAAAAAAACCTTCGCAGTCATAAATCTGGGGGAAAACGTGCAGAAATCCTTCAGGCGTGACGGCTTCATTGGCTGAAGCGAACAAGCCGTTTAACGGCAGGAACTCGACGGCATCAGGGTATTGCGCCTTGAGCCACAGACAGACGTCCTCGTTCTCGTCACGGTTTAAGGTGCAGGTCGAATAAACCAATGTGCCACCGGGACGCAGGGCATGGAAGGCGCTGTCGATCAGTTCGCGCTGGGTGGCGGCAATCTCAAGGTTACTCTCCACAGACCAGTTTTTTAACGCATCAGGATCTTTACGCACCACCCCTTCGCCGGAGCAGGGCGCGTCCAGCAGGATGGCATCAAACGCTTCTGGCAGGGCTGCGCCAAATACGCGGCCATCGAAGTGCGTCAGGGCAACGTTATGGATCCCGCAGCGGCTGATGTTAGCGTGCAGAACTTTAACGCGACTGGCTGAAAACTCGTTGGCGAGAATGGCCCCGCGATTTCCCATCCTGGCGGCAATCTGCGTGGTTTTGGAGCCCGGTGCGGCAGCGACATCCATGACGCGTTCTGGCGCATTATCATCCGTAAACAGGGCGGCAACCGGCAGCATCGAGCTGGCTTCCTGGATATAAAACAGACCACTCAGATGTTCTGCGGTACTGCCCAATGGCAACGACGCTTCGTCATCCCGTTCAATCCAAAAACCCTCTGCACACCATGGTACTGGCGTCAGTTGCCAGTTATACGGCGAGACCAGCGCCAGAAAATCGGCGACACTTATTTTCAGCGTGTTGACGCGAATACTCCGGCGCAACGGCCGCTGACAGGCGGCGATAAAATCGTCTAACGAGAGGTGAGAAGGAAGCGCCTCGCGCATCTGCGCCAGGAATTGTTCAGGAAGAAATACGGAGTTTTGAGCCACGTGCACACCACAGGGAAAAGTTCAGGGGCGCAGTGTAACATAAAGGCTCCGGTGCGTTGACACCGGAGCCCTGAGATTAACGCGGCAGGGCAGTGCCCCATTCACGCCACTCTTTCGGCTCGCTTTCGAGCAGCAGGAAGTGTTTGCCCGGTTGCGCTTTCGGCGCCAGCGGCGTCCCCGGTGGTGTAGCGAAAGCAATACCGCCACGAATAAACTGGTTGAAGGTGCCGGTTTTCACCACCCCGCCCGTCAGACCGAAGTCCAGTGAATAGCCGGAGGCCAGCCAGAACACCGAGTTATTACGCACCAGGTGCTGGTAACGATCGCTGATGCGTAATGCCACCATCACGCGGTCAGAGAGCGTACCGAGCGTCAGGCCCGTCACTGTACCCACCTCAATCCCGCGGAACAGCACCGGTGTGCCGATGTTCAGCGAGCCTGCTTCCGGCACTTCCACCACAATGCTCAGGCCATCCAGATAGCGAGAGTCAGTGATCGTGGCTTCCTGCAGTTCAAAGTCACGGCGAGCATTCCCTTTACCGGGTTCGACGTTGATATAAGGCTGCAGGATAGTGTCGAGGTGCTCAACGCCAGCGGCCGAAATCTGTGGCGTCACCACCGAGAAGCGGGAGCCTGAGCGGGCGAAGGTTTGAACATATTCCGGGTAGAGCACGGCGGTGGCCTGGACCTCGTTACGCGCGGTGATAAGCGTTAGCTTCTGGATCTGCCCGATATCAATACCCAGATAACGGATAGGCATCCCTTCCGCCAGCTTCCCTGCATCAAAAGCATGCAGGGTAATCTGCCCGCCAACGGCACGGGCAGCGGTTTCAGACGGGAAGAGAATACGCTTATCGCCTTTACGCAGGTTTGCACCCGCACCGCTGAGGTTATCGAAGCTGATCGCTCCGCGCAGCGCACGTGAAAGCGGGGAGGCCTGCACGGTCAGCCCGTTACCGTTAAGCTGCACTTTCGCACCACCTTCGGCCCAGAACACGCTATTCGGGGTCAGCAACTTGCGATACTCCGGTTTGATATGCAGTTCGATATCAAACGCGTCCGCATGAGGGCGTACGGCAATCACTTCCCCGACCTCAAACTTACGGTACAGCACGACGGAGCCAGCCTGGACATCAGGAAGCGTCTCGGCGCTTAGCGTCAGTGTCGTGGTTGGGAGATCGCTCATGCTGTTTTCAATCGCTTTGTCCAGGTTGGCATACAGCGGATAACTGTCGCGCACCGGGCCTTTATTGCCCGGTAAAATGCGGATCCCGCCGTTAACCCATTCGCTGGCGCTGGCACCGAGGAACTCAACGCCGTCGAGGCCAACCTTCACGTCGACGCGGCTGTTCACCACAAATTTACTGTCGCCATGCACGAGGTCGCTGTATTGCGGATCGATAGCCACCGAGAAGCTCACGCCGTTTTCAGAGAGCGTACGCTCCAGTACCTGGCCCACCTGGACGCCATGCAGAATCAGCGGCTGGCCGGCTTCGATACCGTAACTTTCAGGCGCGGTCAGTTTTACCGTTACGACGCCCGGTTTTTGCAGCAGCGCTTTATCTGCCGGCGCAACAACGAAACTGTTGCTGGGTTGACCTTCACCGGGGATCAGTTCAAACGTATTACCGGTCAGAAGATTGCTCAGGCTGGTATCGTTCAGAGACAGTTTTGGGCTGCGCATCTCGATACGCGTTTTTTCACGCAGGAGATCAACCACGCTCGGGTCGACGGTCATCTCACCGGTCACGGAACCGCCTGGATTGAGCGTCATTTTGGTGAGCTGCCCAACCTGCAATCCCTGATACATAAGCGGTGTGGAACCCGCTTTCAGCCCTTTAGCGTCGGGCAGGGCGAGTTTGACGATCACGCCGCGCTGGCTGTGCGCCAGGTCAGCATACAATCCGAAGGTGTCATCTGCCGTGGCCGGGCTGGAGTTTTCCGGAGAGTCGAAGGCAACGGCGCCGTTGACCAGTGCGGCCAGGCTCTCGAGCTTCACTTTGGCACCGCTCAGGCTGAGATCGGCATCCACGCCGGAGACGTTCCAGAAACGGCTGCCTTTTTTCACCAGGTTAGTGAAGCGGCGATCGATTAACACATCAATCGTCACGCCCTGTTTATTCGGGTTGATGGCGTAATCATAAACGCGACCTACCGGAATTTTACGGTAATAAACCAGTGAGCCACTGTTGAGGGAACCCAAATCCGGTGCCTGCAGATGGATCATCAGATCGCCGTTGTTCAGTCGGTATTTTGGTTGGGTATCCAGCGCAACAAAGTGATCCTGCGGTTCACCTTTACCCGGCATCATGCCGATGTAGTTACCGCCAACCAGTGCATCCAGCCCTGAAACACCCGCCAGAGAGGCCTTAGGCGTTACCAGCCAGAACTGCGTTTCGCTGCGCAGCGCATCCTGCATATCGGACTTAATGCTGGCGCGGACCTGAATTTTATTCAGCCCTTTTCCCAGGCTGATGTCCTGAACGGTACCCACCTCAACCCCCTGGAAGCGGACAGGGGTTCGCCCGGCCACAATGCCGTCGGCAGACTGAAAGTCAATGGTGATGGTGCTTCCGCGATCTTCATAACTCGTCCAGATAAGCCAGCCTGCAATCATCAGGGCGATGACAGGCAGCAACCAGAATGGAGAAATGCGGCGTTTTGTTTTAATTCTCGCTTCAGTCGGCGAAGCGGGCGTTTCCTGACTCATGTGCATCCCAAAGTAAGCGGCTATCCAGCCATTCCACAGCAAGAATAGTCAATATCACCGCGGAGCCGAAATAAAAAGCTGCGGGTCCCATTGTAAAAGCCAATAACTGGTCGCGATTGATCAGCGACATCATCAACGAAATCACGAACAGATCCAACATCGACCAGCGGCCAATCCAGGTGACGAATCGCAAAAGCAGAATTCGGGTACGTAAACCTTGCTCACATTTGAAGTGAATACTCAGGAGCAGGGTAAACATCACCACCACTTTGGTAAACGGCACCAGAATACTGGCGATAAACACAATTGCCGCCACCCCCACGTTGCTGTGGGCGAGGGAGATGATCCCGGAGAGGATGGTATCCTCCTGGCGCCCACCATTCACGTAAATGATGGAAATCGGCAGCATATTGGCCGGGATCAAAAAGACCAGTGAGGCAATCAGCGCGGCCCAGCATTTTTGCAGACTGTTGTTGCGCCGCAGTCTCAGGGGAATATGACACCGCGGGCAACGGCCACGTGGGTCGGGCAAGCCAGTATAGTGACACCCCAGACAGACCCGGAGACTTTCATCCGGTCGCGTGGCCGGGCGCTGAGGGTAAAAGCGCTCCCAGAGCTGTTCGACGTTCAGATGAATGAGTGTGAGGATGCTGAGCAAGACGAGGCAAATAAATGCAAAGAGTCCGACCCCGGGCTGCAAGAATGCATAGTCCTGCACTTTTATGGACGCCACGCCGACGCCCACCAGGTAGATATCCAGCATGACCCACTCTTTCAGTTTGTCCAGCATCAGCAACACGGGGCGGAGATTCATCCCCAGAATGTTACCAAACCAAAGATAGGCAATGGCAGCGACCAGCACCAGCGGCGCGCCGACCGTACAGAACAGCACCATGGCGGCGGTGAGCGGGTCACCCTGGCGCGTCATCTGCCAGATCCCCTGCAGTACGTTGGCATCAATACGCACACCAAGCAGGTACAGCTTCAGCAGCGGTTCGCCCCAGGCAAACGGCATAAGAAGCAGCATGGTGATGGCCATCGCGGCGAGACGGGTCAGCGACCAGTCGCGGCCGTCGCGAATTTTAGCGTCGCAGCGGGGGCAAAAAGCACTTTCATGCGATTTCATCTTCGGCAACATAAAAAGCGTATCGCACTGCGGGCAACGCTGATAATGTGCACGAGGCAAAGCTTCGCTTACCGTATGGACAGTTATCTTTTTTGTCGGCGTAATTTTGGTTGTTTTTAAGGCCATCAGCTGCGCACAAATAAGTATTGTTGAACGTTATATTAACTCATGAACGGATTCATCTTGAGCATGAGCGCATTTAATGCTTATTTTAATAGGCTATGCGGTAATTTTGTAAGACAACTAAGTGATTGAATAATGAACAAAACAGAATTCTACGCGGATCTTAACCGCGATTTTAAGGCATTGATGGCGGGTGAGACCAGCTTCTTAGCCACTCTGGCAAATACTAGCGCATTGCTGTTTGAACGGCTATCAGACGTTAACTGGGCCGGTTTTTACCTTCTGGAAGGTGAAACGCTGGTGCTAGGCCCGTTCCAGGGTAAAATTGCCTGCGTGCGTATTCCCGTAGGACGCGGCGTTTGTGGTACAGCGGTCGCGACTAAACAGGTACAGCGCGTCGAAGACGTCCATGCGTTTGACGGACACATTGCCTGTGACGCAGCTAGCAATTCTGAAATCGTTCTGCCTCTGGTGGTAAAAAATCAGATTATTGGCGTTCTGGATATCGACAGCACGGTCTTCAGTCGCTTCACAACCGAGGACGAACAAGGGCTGCGCGAGCTGGTGGCGAACCTCGAAAACGTTCTCGCCGCAACCGATTATCAAAAATTCTTTGCGAGCGTAGCAGGATAATCAACGGATAACGTAGCATTTACTGATAGCGTCATTATAATGACGCCTGTTCATGCCTGCGCTTGTTGGCAACGTCCGTTGTAATCAGGAAATTTCATGGAAAATCAACCTAAGTTGAATAGCAGTAAAGAAGTTATCGCATTTCTGGCCGAGCGTTTCCCACAGTGCTTCAGTGCTGAAGGTGAAGCTCGTCCCCTGAAAGTCGGTATTTTTCAGGATCTGGTGGCACGCGTTGAGGGGGAAATGAACCTCAGCAAAACTCAGCTTCGTTCCGCCTTACGTCTTTATACTTCGAGCTGGCGTTACTTGTACGGTATCAAAGCGGGCGCGACGCGTGTTGATCTTGACGGCAACCCTTGTGGTGAGCTGGACGAGCAGCACGTTGAGCACGCACGTAAACAGCTGGAAGAAGCCAAAGCACGCGTTCAGGCACAACGTGCAGAACATCAAGCGAAAAAACGCGAAGCCGCAGCGGCAAACGGCCAGGAAGAAGCGCCTCGTCGTGAGCGTAAACCACGCCCAGCGCCGCGTCGTAACGATAATAACGATCGCAAACCGCGTGCTGACAAACCAGCAGCTAAAGCCCCGCGCGCCCCTCGTGAAGAGCCGCGCCATACGCCGGTTTCTGACATTAACGCCCTGAGCGTGGGTCAGGCACTGAAGGTGAAAGCGGGTAACAACGCAATGGACGCCACCGTACTGGAAATCACCAAAGATGGCGTTCGTGTACAGCTGACTTCTGGTATGTCAATGATTGTACGCGCAGAACACTTGTTGTTCTGAAACGGAGGCCAAGCCTGGCATGAACACTTTTTTTAAGCTCACCGCGTTGGCGGGCCTGTTTGCTATAACAGGCCATGCTTTCGCAGTGGACGATATCACGCGTGTTGATCAAATTCCGGTCCTCAAGGAAGAGACGCAGCACGCGACGGTGAGCGAGCGTGTGACCTCACGCTTCACCCGTTCGCACTATCGTCAGTTCGATCTCGATCAGGCCTTTTCGGCCAAAATCTTTGACCGCTATCTGAACTTGCTGGATTACAGCCATAACGTACTGCTCGCCAGCGATGTCGAGCAGTTCGCTAAGCGTAAATCCGGGGTGGGTGACGAGTTGCGTTCAGGCAAGCTGGATCTGTTCTACGATCTCTATAACCTGTCGCAAAAGCGCCGCTTTGAACGCTATCAGTATGCGCTGAAAGTGCTGGAACGTCCGATGGACTTCACCGGCAACGACACCTTTAATCTGGACCGCAGCAAAGCGCCCTGGCCGAAAGACGAAGCCGAGCTGAATGCGCTGTGG
This sequence comes from Enterobacter sp. PTB, assembly GCF_051130085.1. Taxonomy (NCBI): domain Bacteria; kingdom Pseudomonadati; phylum Pseudomonadota; class Gammaproteobacteria; order Enterobacterales; family Enterobacteriaceae; genus Enterobacter; species Enterobacter sp. PTB. The sequence continues at coordinate 94,682 of NZ_JBDKEE010000001.1, read as the reverse complement.
GATGGAAAAGTAAAATACGACGAGCTGAGCCTTAAGCTGACCGGCAAAGATGAAAAAGAGATCCGTGACACGCTGACGCGTCGTTACAAATTCGCTATTCGTCGTCTGGCTCAGACCAACAGTGAAGATGTTTTCTCACTGGCGATGACTGCTTTCGCTCACGAAATCGATCCGCATACCAATTATCTCTCGCCTCGCAATACCGAACAGTTTAATACCGAAATGAGCCTGTCTCTGGAAGGTATCGGTGCGGTGCTGCAGATGGACGATGATTACACCGTGATCAACTCAATGGTCGCCGGTGGCCCGGCGTCGAAAAGCAAAGCGATAAGCGTAGGCGACCGCATTGTTGGTGTGGGTCAAACCGGACAGAACATGGTCGATGTGATCGGCTGGCGTCTGGATGATGTGGTTGCGCTGATCAAAGGTCCGAAAGGCAGCAAAGTTCGCCTTGAAATTCTGCCAGCCGGTAAAGGCACCAAAACCCGTATCGTTACCCTGACGCGTGAGCGTATCCGCCTGGAAGACCGCGCGGTGAAAATGTCGGTGAAGACCGTGGGTAAAGAGAAGGTGGGTGTTCTGGATATCCCGGGCTTCTACGTCGGGCTGACTGATGATGTAAAAGTCCAGCTGCAGAAGCTTGAAAAGCAGAACGTGAGCAGCGTCATCATCGACTTGCGCAGCAACGGTGGTGGGGCGCTGACCGAAGCGGTTTCACTGTCCGGGCTGTTTATCCCGTCTGGTCCGGTGGTTCAGGTGCGCGATAACAACGGTAAAGTACGTGAAGATGCCGACAACGATGGTGTGGTCTATTACAAAGGCCCGCTGGTGGTCTTAGTCGATCGCTTCAGTGCTTCCGCGTCTGAAATCTTTGCCGCCGCTATGCAGGACTATGGCCGTGCGCTGATTGTCGGTGAGCCGACATTTGGTAAAGGTACCGTACAGCAGTATCGTTCTCTGAATCGTATCTACGATCAGATGCTGCGTCCGGAATGGCCTGCACTGGGTTCGGTTCAGTACACCATTCAGAAATTCTATCGTGTGAACGGCGGCAGTACGCAGCGTAAAGGCGTGACGCCGGATATCATGATGCCGACAGGCACGGAAGAGACTGAAACCGGCGAGAAGTTTGAAGATAACGCATTGCCGTGGGATAGCATTAACGCCGCGACCTACGTGAAAGCGGGTGATATGACGCAGTTTGGTCCTGAACTGCTGAAAGCGCACAACGATCGCATCGCCAAAGATCCGGAATTCCAGTACATCATGAAGGATATTGCTCGTTTCAATGCCCTGAAAGATAAGCGGAATATTGTTTCTCTCAACTACGCTCAGCGTGAGAAAGAGAACAACGAAGATGATGCAACGCGTCTGGCGCGTATCAACGATCGCTTCAAGCGTGAAGGTAAGCCTCTGCTTAAGAAACTGGACGATCTGCCAAAAGATTACCAGGAGCCGGATCCTTACCTCGACGAGACGGTGCATATCGCTCTTGACCTGGCGAATCAGGAAAAGGCGAAGCCCGCCGTGCAACCCGCACCGGCAAAATAATTCCCCAACAGGCACAAGAAATTGTGCCTGTTTCTTTTTGTTCCGCATTCTCCCGTCAGGCAAATTTCCAATTGTGTAAAGTTGTGTCTTTCTGGTGACTTACGCCCGATGGATGCTTGAAAATAGCCGTAATACCCATACGATGTGGGTAATCGCATAGTGCGCTTTGTTAAACTGAGGTTAAAAGAAAATTATGATGCGAATCGCGCTCTTCCTGCTCACCAACCTTGCGGTGATGGTGGTTTTCGGGCTCGTGCTAAGCCTGACAGGAATTCAGTCGAGCAGCGTTCAGGGTCTGTTGATTATGGCGCTGCTGTTTGGTTTTGGTGGCTCATTCGTTTCACTCCTGATGTCGAAATGGATGGCACTGAAATCGGTAGGTGGTGAAGTCATTGAGCAACCGCGTAACGATATGGAACAGTGGCTGATGAATACCGTGGCTCAGCAATCGCAGCAGGCGGGTATCGCCATGCCGCAGGTGGCCATTTACCACGCGCCAGATATTAACGCCTTTGCTACAGGTGCCCGCCGTGATGCGTCGCTGGTTGCCGTCAGCACCGGGTTGTTGCAGAACATGAGCCGTGACGAAGCCGAAGCAGTTATCGCTCACGAAATCAGCCATATCGCTAACGGCGACATGGTCACCATGACCCTGATCCAGGGCGTAGTGAACACCTTTGTTATCTTCATCTCCCGTATTCTGGCGCAGATCGCCGCAGGCTTTATGGGCGGGAACCGCGATGAAGGGGAAGAGAGCAACGGCAACCCGCTGATCTACTTCGCGGTTGCGACGGTTCTGGAGCTGGTATTCGGTATTCTGGCCAGCATCATCACCATGTGGTTCTCCCGTCATCGTGAGTTCCACGCGGATGCTGGCTCGGCGAAACTGGTTGGCCGTGAGAAGATGATTGCCGCGCTACAGCGTCTGAAAACCAGCTATGAACCGCAGGAAGCGACCAGCATTATGGCATTCTGCATTAACGGTAAATCAAAATCGCTGAGCGAACTGTTTATGAGTCACCCGCCGCTGGATAAACGTATTGAAGCGCTGCGCAGTGGTGAATACCTGAAGTAACGCTAAGAAGAGCAATGAGCCGGGCTGGAGATATCCGCCCGGCTTTTTTTATGCCTGTACTCTGGGCTGGGTAATGCGCAGCCCGCTGATGATGGCGGCGAGGGTGGCAAGGGCGCCTGCGGTGAAAAGTGCAACGTGGTTGCCATTTTGCCCGGCAAGATTAAACATCAGCGCGACCAGGGCCGCGCCGGTGCTTTGTCCCAGCAGACGTGCGGTGCCTAACATACCGCTGGCACCACCGCTGCGATGGCGCGGCGCTGAGGTGATGATGGTGTGGTTGTTAGGCGACTGGAACAGACCGAACCCTGCACCGCACAGGATCATGCGCCAGATGATATCCAGATCGGTGGGTGATGAGGGGAGTAGTGCGAGTGCGAACAACCCCGTGGCCATGACGGCAAGCCCCAGCGCGCCAAGCAATCCGGCGTGGACGCGCTCAATCAAATACCCTGCCAGCGGCGCCATTACCATCGTCGCCAGTGGCCACGGCGTTAACAGCAGTCCGGTCTCGACTTCAGTACGTCCCACCACACTTTGCAGGAAGAAGGGCAGAGAGACCAGGGCCAGCATCTGAGCGCAGAATGAGCAAACAGAAGTACAAATCGAGAGAGAAAAAAGAGGAATACGCAGCAGGTCGACAGGCAATAAAGGGACAGGGAGCGCGAGCTGGCGGCGTACAAAGAAGAAGCCAATCACCAGCAACGCAATGAGCTCCGCGGCGGTAAGTAAAAGGGACTGACCTTGTGCAAAGCCGCTCAGGGCAGTAATCAGCAGGCCAAAGGTCAGGGCATTCATCACTGCGCTGATGAGGTCAAAGCGCGGCATCGTGCTTTTGGGACCGTTCGCGGGAAGATAGCGCAGAGCAAAGAAGAGGGCCACAATACCCAGCGGTACGTTAATGGCGAATAACCACTGCCAGGACGCGACAGAGAGTATGGCCGCCGCAAGGGTTGGCCCGGCCGCAGACGAGACGGCGACAATAAACGAGTTTATCCCCATACCGCGTCCCAGATGACGCTGCGGATAGATTAAGCGGATCAACGCCGTGTTGACGCTCATCAGTGCCGCCCCCCCAAAACCCTGCGCTATGCGCGCAAGCGTCAGAGTATGCAGCGAATCAGAAAGGGCACAGAAAAGGGAAGTAAAGGTGAATACCAGCAGGCCGCATTGATACACCCGTCGGTAACCGAACATATCGCCCAGGAAAGAGAACGAGAGCAGTGAAACCACGATCGCTATCTGGTAGGCATTGACTATCCATATAGAACTGGCAGGGGAGGCATGCAGGTCGCTGGCAATGGTTGGCAGGGCAACGTTAGCGATTGCACCGTCAAGGACGGCCATTGAAATACCGATAACAATCGTGGCGATAGCGCCATACCGCTGGGGCAAAGGCAGGCCATCGGACAAGTTTTTTTCCATTAGGGATGAAAAGCTCAGTGTGAAATTATTCTCAGGGTAACTATTTTAGCATCGTTATTTCAGTTTTATGTCGCAGATTTGTAACGAAGTAAACGAGGATCGATTGCAGGTAACATGACGGGAATTTATAATAAAAACCGGTTCTGATTTTTATAAAACACTCTCTATGAGGTGGTAAATGGCAATTGCAGATTTGGATAAACAGCCAGATTCTGTTTCTTCCGTGCTGAAGGTGTTTGGCATCTTACAGGCGCTCGGAGAAGAGCGTGAAATTGGTATTACAGAGTTGTCGCAGCGTGTGATGATGTCGAAAAGCACCGTTTATCGCTTTTTGCAAACCATGAAGTCACTGGGTTACGTCGCACAGGAAGGCGAGTCTGAAAAGTATTCTCTGACGCTGAAACTGTTCGAGCTCGGGGCCCGTGCGCTGCAAAACGTGGATTTGATCCGCAGCGCAGATATCCAGATGCGTGAGATCTCTCGCCTGACCAAAGAGACTATCCACCTGGGGGCACTGGATGAAGACAGCATTGTCTACATCCATAAAATCGACTCCATGTACAACCTGCGCATGTATTCACGCATCGGTCGTCGTAATCCGCTTTACAGTACCGCGATTGGCAAAGTGCTGCTGGCGTGGCGCGATCGCGAAGAAGTGAAGCAGATCCTCGAAGGCGTGGAGTATAAGCGCAGTACTGAACGCACTATTACCAGCACTGACGAATTATTGGCCGTGCTCGACAAAGTACGTGAGCAGGGGTATGGCGAAGATAACGAAGAGCAGGAAGAAGGGCTGCGCTGTATCGGTGTGCCGGTATTTGACCGCTTTGGCGTTGTCATTGCCGGGCTGAGTATCTCTTTCCCGACCCTGCGCTTTTCTGAAGAACGTCTGCATGAGTATGTGGCGATTCTCCATACAGCCGCACGCAAGATTTCTGAACAAATGGGCTATAACGACTACCCGTTCTGATCCTTACGGGCACAAAAAACGCCGCACACAGTGCGGCGTTTTTTGTCAGTATCAATCGGGGTGATTAGCCGTTATCAATGACGACGGATGTTTTACGCAGAACCGGGCAGTTGGTTAAACCAATGATCCCGCTGTCTGAATGAATATATTGTGCCGTGCTCATGCCCTGCGCGGTCATGTATTTGCATTGAATACCTAATCCAGCGGCGTTTTCGGTGCTTCCCACAAGCACGCCATAGCCGGTTAACAGAAGGCCAACCCATACTACGGCCAGTGCAATAATTGTACGAATGATTAAATGCATCATTGCCTCTTTATCTTTGTTGTCATGCAGTAAGCCTAAACGGTTTACTCTATGAAACAAGTGCATGATTCTGAAAACGACCAGATGGCGGTACAGTTAGTCCTTGTTTAAGATAGCCGTGATAACCTGGTTATATCGGGCCTTTAGACGGAGTGTGGAGTGAAAAAAATACGCTGGGTGATTCTGATTATTGTGCTGGTAGCCTGTGTGGTGTTGTGGACGCAGACTATCAATGTGATGTGCGATCAGGATGTACAGTTTTTTAGCGGCGTTTGCGCAATCAATAAGTTTATTCCGTGGTAACACGCATTTTTTCTCAAGGTGATTTCCTTCCTTCGCACCAGTGGTAAGATAGACGTTTTTATTGAGGTGGTGAAATGGGTGAGTTACTGAATTCAGGGCTGCTAAATATGGCATCCCTGATGATCTCGTTGGTTGTTCTGCTGGTGGGGCTTGTCATTTGGTTTTTCGTAAACCGTGCCAGTTCCCGTACAAACGAGCAGATCGAACTGCTGGAAGCGCTGCTTGACCAACAAAAACGTCAGAATGCGCTGTTACGTCGTCTGTGCGAGGCTAACGAACCAGAAGAGAAAGCGTCGGCGAAAGACGCGGTTGCTGAAGACAACACTGAGCAGGATGACTTTATCCGCCTGGTGGCTGAGCGTTAATTTGTCTTATCCGGGAGGTGGCTGTGGTCTGGAAAAATCCCTGGTATGACCCCTCCCTGAAACATCACACGCCGAACGGTTTTCGTAATACTGACCCCGTCGGGCATCAGCCCGGTGACGTTGATCGCTGGCGAAAAGCGCGCAAAGAAGCTGGCTTACCCCGCCCCCCGGCAAACGGATATGAGGACTTTATCCGCCAGTGGTGGCAGCCGGCAACGCTTAAGCAGCCGCAGGAAAATGGGGTATGGTGGCTCGGACACGCAAGCCTGTTGTTGCACATTGATGGCAACACTCTGCTGACCGACCCTGTTTTTTCTCGTCGCGCCTCTCCCTTACCTTTCCTCGGACCACAACGTAGAACGCCTCCCGCTCTGTCTGTCGAACAGCTCCAGCAGCTCGATGCAGTGGTTATTTCCCATAATCATTACGATCATCTGGATGACGCGACCATTCGCCGGATCCTTAAACGCTTCCCCGACGTCACTCTGTTTGTTCCCCTAGGTCTGGCAGTCTGGTTTCGCCGCCGGGGGGCAAGACGCATTGTTGAGCTCGACTGGTGGCAGAGTTTCACCTGGCAGGGGATAACGCTGTCCGCCGTACCGGCGCAGCACTGGAGTATGCGCACGCTCTGGAACCGCAATCGTTCCCTGTGGTGTGGCTGGGTGTTTGAAGGGCGGCATCATCGTTTCTGGTTTAGCGGCGACACGGGCTATTCACCTGAACTGCTGCGAATACCGGAAAGGCTGGGTAAAATTGACGCCGCGGCGTTGCCCGTTGGCGCTTATGCACCACGGTGGTTCATGGCCGTACATCATATGGATCCGCAATCTGCCGTTGCGTTGTGGCAACAGTTGGGATGCCCACTGGCGTTTCCCATTCACTGGGGCGTGTTTGAACTGGCTGATGAATCGCTTGATGACCCCGTGCGAGAGTTAACTGCAGTCCTCGATAATTTAGCACCGGTTAATAATTCCTTCAGGATACTGAAAATTGGTGAATATTTATCCTTATAAACGAAGCGCTGGATTGTTGCATATATTCTGTATGTCTAAGGTCTAAAGAATGTTTTATTTTTATCGAAACGTTTTGCTTGCCTTGTTTTGATGCAGAGTCATAAAAATTTCATTATTTTGGTGCATAACATTCTTTATTAGCTGGTGCTTTTTAATACAGTTTAGCGTGAAGGATTAACATTGTATTTCCACTGTAACAATACAGGGGCGTTACAATGATTTAAGCATAAGTTTTCACAAATTGTTCTAACTCAATCAATGTAGGGGTTTTTCTTAGCGGGTTGCTGGACGCACTGGAATGATTGAGCTATGTTAAAAAAGTCTTAGATAACAGCGGTTGTGAAAGCAACGGCGAGTCTGTGTAAGTGAGCAGGGCTGTCCATATGTCATGCGCATAATTGTGCAAAAGCATACCGGCACAGTTCGAATTTGTGCGGCGGATCGAGACATGTTTAAAAATGGCTTGCCATATTAAACATAGTGTGTGATAACACGTTTTGGGTCAAACGAGGTACAGTTCTGTTTATGTGTGGCATTTTCAGTAAAGAAGTCCTGAGTAAACACGTTGTCGTTGAATACCGCTTCTCTGCCGAACCTTATATTAGTGCCTCATGCAGTAATGTCTCAGTTTTATCTCAGTAATGCCTGCGGGCTAAGAAAACACTCTAAGGAATTTTGCAAATGGCAAAGATTAAAGGTCAAGTTAAGTGGTTCAACGAGTCTAAAGGTTTTGGTTTCATTACTCCTGCTGACGGCAGCAAAGACGTGTTCGTACACTTCTCTGCAATCCAGGGTAACGGCTTCAAAACTCTGGCTGAAGGCCAGAACGTTGAGTTCGAAATTCAGGACGGCCAGAAAGGCCCAGCTGCAGTTAACGTAACTGCTATCTGATCGAACCACTGCTGACTGAAGCACGTAGTACTTCACTCTCAGACATAAAGCCTCGCATATAGCGGGGCTTTTTTATGTGCCTTATCTTTCAAAATATTACCATCCCCGCTCTTGTTAGTAACTTGTTGCAAAGCTACGAGGTTAGTAGCACTGTTTTCCCTCCCTCTGGCCGTCTTTTCCCGTTAAATCAGGGCGTTGTTTAACAGTCCTGGGGTTCAGGTGAAGAAGAAAATGAAAACGACCGCCGGCAATTTCACACCGGCGCGTTTTGCGCTGCTCTGTTTAGCCATTTTTTGCAGTCTGGCGTTTTTGCTGGGCCGCGTTGCCTGGCTGCAAATTATTAAACCTGACAACCTGGTCAAGCAGGAGGATATGCGATCGCTACGCGAACTGCCGATTGATGCTCCCCGCGGAATGATCATGGATCGTGAGGGCCGGCCGCTGGCGGTCAGTGTCCCGGTCAGGGCCGTGTGGGCCGACCCAAAAACGGTGCTGGCAAAAGGGGGCGTGGGCTTTGACGATCGCTGGCAGGCGCTGGCGAATGCGTTACATCTCTCCCTGAACACCCTGTCATCACGGATTAACGCGAATCCACAGGGGAGATTCATCTACCTTGCCCGGCAGGTGGATCCTGCGCAGGCAAAATGGATCGATAAGCTGAATTTGCCGGGTATCAATTTACGCGATGAATCACGCCGTTTCTATCCTGCCGGGCATGTGGCGGCAAACCTGATTGGTTTCACCAATATTGACGGTCAGGGCATTGAGGGGGTGGAGAAAAGTTTCAACACCCAGCTAACAGGCAAGCCGGGCGTCCGGCAGGTCAGGGAAGACCGTTACGGTCGCGTGGTGGAGAATCTGACGGAAGTCGCGCCGGTGCCTGCGCACAATATTCAGCTCAGTATTGATGAGCGCCTGCAAACCATCACCGAAGATGCGCTTGATAACGCAGTGGCCTGGAACAAGGCGGAGTCGGGGGCATCAGTGCTCATTAATATCCCCACCGGTGAAATCCTCGCGATGGCGAGCTATCCGGATTTCAACCCCAATAACCGCCAAGGCGCGACAATAGACGATTTTCGTAACCGTGCCATCAGCGATACGTTCGAGCCAGGTTCAACCGTGAAGCCGCTTGTGCTGATGACGGCATTGCAACAGGGGCTGGTGCAGCCTGACAGCGTCATTGACACCCATCCGTATATGCTTGACGGGCACCGTATTCGGGACGTGGGTTACTACCCTGAACTCTCGATGACCGGGATCCTGCAAAAATCGAGCGACACCGGCGTATCGCGCCTCTCGCTGGCGATGCCTGTTCAGCATCTGATTGATACCTACCGGAACTTTGGTTTTGGTACAAACACCGGGCTTGGCTTAACCGGCGAGAGCGCCGGTCTGTTACCCCAGCGTAAATACTGGAGCCAGCTCGACAGAGCGACCTTCGCCTTTGGCTATGGCCTGATGGTTACCCCCCTCCAGCTGGCGCACGTCTATGCCACCATCGGCGGCTTCGGGCTGGAACGGCCCCTCTCAATTACCCGTATCGATCCGCCCGTTATCGGGCACAGAGTCATGCCGGAAGAGATTGCTCATCAGGTCGAGCATATGATGGAGAGCGTTGCGCTGCCGGGTGGGGGCGGCGTTAAGGCTGCGGTACGTGATTACCGTGTGGCGGTGAAAACCGGTACGGCGAAGAAAATCGATGATAGCGGCAAATATGTCGATAAATACGTTGCCTATACCGCGGGCGTCGCGCCTGCCAGCGATCCGCGTTTTGCGCTGGTGGTCGTGATTAACGATCCTCAAAACGGGGCGTACTATGGCGGCGCCGTCTCCGCACCGGTATTCAGCGAGATTATGGGTAACGTATTGCGTCTTGAGAACGTCAAACCCGATGGTCTGGCGCCTGATTCCTCGCACCTAATCGTCATGCGTTAACCCAGGCGTTTTATACCGGGGCGAATAGCGGTACACTTCGCCCTTTGATTTACGCCCCGGAGCTGCCATGTCCTTCAGTTGTCCCCTTTGCCACGCGCGTCTGACGCGATCAGAAAAAAGTTATGCCTGTCCGCAGGGACATCAGTTTGATATGGCAAAAGAAGGCTACGTGAATCTTCTGCCGGTGCAGCATAAGCGCTCGCGCGATCCGGGTGACAGTGCTGAGATGATGCAGGCACGCCGGGCATTTCTCGACGCCGGGCACTATCAGCCACTCAGAGAGGCCGTCGCGCAATTGCTGGAAGATAATCTGACTGACAGTGCAGCAGGCGTGCTGGATATTGGCTGCGGGGAAGGGTATTACACCGCGCGGTTTGCTGAGGTTGCACAAGAGAAGGGTGCGCAGACATTTGGTCTGGATGTTTCCAAAGTGGCTATCCGCGCGGCGGCAAAACGCTACTCCGGCGTGACGTACTGCGTGGCATCGAGCCACCGACTGCCGTTTGACGATGCCAGCATGGATGCGGTTATCCGCATCTATGCGCCCTGTAAGGCGCAGGAGCTGGCACGCGTTATCAAACCGGGCGGATGGGTCATTACCGTCACGCCAGGTCCCCGACATCTGATGGAGCTTAAAGGGCTTATCTATGATGATGTTCGGCTGCATGCGCCACATTCTGAGCAACTGGCGGGCTTTGCGCTGAAGCAGGAGCAGACGCTGGCCTACGAGATGAACCTGGCAGGGGAAGAAGCTGTAGCGTTGTTGCAGATGACGCCATTTGCATGGCGGGCGAAACCGGACGTGTGGGAAACCTTAGCGAAGCAAACAACGTTTCGCTGCCAGACGGATTTCAGTATCCACTGCTGGCAGAGCGAAGATTAACCGGCGAAGTGTGCCCAGAGGATCTGGGCACCAATGCCAATCAGCACGATACCGCCCAGGATCTCGGCGCGTTTGCCCAGCAGAGGGCCAATAAACCGCCCAACCATCATTCCCAGCGTCGACATAATCAGCGTGGCACAACCAATGGCCAGCGCGGTCGCAATAATATTGACCTGCAGGAATGCCAGGCCTACACCGACGGCCATGGCGTCGAGACTGGTGGCGATGGCAGTGGTCACCAGCAGCCAGAAACCGTGGCGGTGCTGCGGCTCGTCTTCCTCATCGCCATTGCCGCGAAAACCTTCAATCACCATTCGCCCCCCCAGAAATACGAGCAGCACGAAAGCGATCCAGTGGTTCCACTCCAGTATGAACTGGCTTGCCAGCATACCAAGACCCCAGCCGATGAGCGGTGTCAGCGTTTCGATAGCACCAAAGATAAGGCCTGTGCGTAGCGCTTCAGAGAATTTGGGTTTGTGCAGCGAGGCACCTTTACCGATGGAAGCGGCAAAAGCGTCCATGGACATACCGAAAGCAAGAAGAAGGGTTGCGGAGATATTCATTAAAGCGTCCAGACCGGGAGATATCCATATGACACATCACTGCCCCCAGTAAACAGCAGTTGATGTATCTATGGTCTCGCCTGACCGCCCTGCACAAATCTGTGCGGCAAACGGTCCGTACGTGCCACGTTTTTCAACGAGTATGTTGACACGTACATTTCCTGCGAACAGGAAATCAGCTACTCCCCAACGACGGGCGCAACCTTAACATATTTTGAGAATATAAAACAACAATGAAACGGCATTATTTCGCCAATGTGTTGATAACGATTTTCATTTAGATTTATGCGTGAAAATAACGTTAATAAATATAAGAGAAATGGCAGAATGGAATATAGCTTTGGCTATATCAGGTGCGCAAAATAAACGCAGAATATAGCCAAGGCTATGTAGTTAACTTACTGAGTTTTAAGCATTAGTTTGTATATTCTTTCCAGATCGTCAATATTCTTTACCCGAATAAGCAGCCGGCGTTGCTCTAATTGCATCACCAGTACACCGTCTTCCGATAAATTCATCTCTTTAATACGGTTATATTCTATCCATACATTGGCAAAGAAAAACCCGCGGCTTTTAAAAATGATTTTCGGAACACGGATCCAGAACAGATAAATCGCCATTAATGCCAGCGCACATAATAACCATGTGGTTAATATTGCACCATGACCGGTCACGTTGTTGTATATAAGAATGACGATGAGACCGGCGAAGATAAACGCATCCACGCGGCCGCGTCGCAGAAGGGGCAGGGAGAGCAGCGTTTCGCCGTGGCGGCGGGGCATGATGAACTCGTCATAGATCGCATATGCCAGAAGGGCCACAATAAACAAAACCAGTACGATGTCCGTGACAGTCATTCATCCTCCAGATAAAAAAACCGGGGGCAAGCCCCCGGCGTATTACGTGATGTCTTACAGGCCCAGCAGACCGACAGCGTAGCCCGCGATACCGATGACGAAGAAGCCAACAATGATCCACAGCGGGTTAACTTTCTTACGCAGCAGCCACATACAGGCGAAGGTCAGCAGCAGCGGTACCAGACCCGGCATCAGCTGGTCCAGAATCGTCTGCACGGTGGTAACACGGGTCTGACCATCCTGACCGGTGATGGTGGACACCACCAGCGGGATGTTCACGTGCGTCCACTTGTTAACCAGTGCCCCCATGACAAACAGGCCGAGGATTGACGCCCCCTCAGTCAGTTTCTGCAGGAAGCCGCCGCCCATATCCTTAACGATGTCCACCCCTTTACGGTAACCGTAAGCCACACCGTAGTAACGGGTCAGCAGACGCACCGCATTGAACAGGATGAAGAACAGCAGTGGCCCAAGCAGGCTTCCGCTCATGGCGATACCGGCACCCAGCGCCGCGAAGACCGGACGCACGGTACCCCAGAAGATCGGGTCACCGACGCCTGCCAGCGGACCCATCAGACCGACTTTGATACCGTTGATGGCACCATCGTCAATCTCTGCGCCGTTTGCACGCTGCTCTTCCATCGCCAACGTCACGCCCAGAACCGGAGCCGCCACATAGGGATGGGTGTTAAAGAATTCCAGGTGACGCTTAATCGCCTGACGGCGCGCTTCGTTGTTTTCCGGATACAGGCGTTTGATAGCCGGTACCATGGAGAAACAGAAGCCCAGCGCCTGCATACGTTCGAAGTTCCATGAACCCTGAAACAGGTTAGAACGGATGAACACGCCACGAATATCACCCGGAGTGAGTTTTTTCTCAGTGGTAGTTTTTGTCATATCAACCATTTCGCTCACCTGCTAGTCCAGTTCGTTATCGAGATCGTTATTACCAGCAGCCTGCGCTGGGGCACCCGCAACGCGGTTATATTTCGGGCTGAGCTGGATGTAGAGAATCGCCATCACTGCACCAATCACACCCAGCGCAACCAGGTTGAAGTTGGTGAACGCAGCAGTAACGAAGCCGAGGTAGAAGAACGGCATCAGGTAGCCTGCGCGCATCATATTGATAACCATCGCATAACCAACCACCACAATCATACCGCCTGCGATGTTCAGACCGCCGGTGACCACTTCTGGAATGGCGTTCAGCATGCTCTGTACTTCGCTGGTACCGACGGAGATCGCAACGATAACGGCCGGGATCGCGATACGCATCGCCTGCAGGAACAGGGACGAGACGTGGATCCAGGAGAGCGCCGTCAGGTTGCCATTTTCGGCCGCCTTATCCGCCGCGTGCTGGAAGGCCACGGTGATAGTACGCACGATGATGGTCAGTACCTGACCTGCTGCTGCCAGCGGGATGGCCAGGGCAATACCTGCACCGATACTCTGGTGACCGGCAATAACCAGAACCGTAGAAATGATGGACGCCAGCGCGGCATCAGGCGCAACTGCCGCACCGATGTTCATCCAGCCCAGGGCAATCATTTCCAGGGTACCACCGATGATGATCCCGGTTTTCATATCACCCAGAACGGCACCAATCAACGTACAGGCCACCAGAGGGCGGTGGAACTGAAATTCATCAAGTACGGATTCCATACCCGCAATACACGCGACGATGAACACCAGCACAATCTGAAGAGTGGTAATCTCCATTGTACTTCTCCTATTACATAAGCTTTATGTGAAAAACCGGCGCGGGCTTATTTCCCAACTTTACCGATCAGATCCATCATTTTCAGTTTCTGATCCGTGGAAACCTTACGGGCTTCCAGTTCGATACCGCGTGCATTCAGCTTGTTGAATGCCTCGATATCTTTCGCATCGACTGAAATGGCGTTGTTGACCTGCGTTTTGCCCTGACGGAATGCCATACCACCAATGTTTACGGAGGTAATTTTCACGCCGCCTTCAACCAGGCGTTCAACGTCTGTCGGGTTTGTGAACAGCAGCATCACGCGCTCGCCCGCATATTTCGGGTTGTTATAAACGCGGATCATTTTGGCGACATCCACCACGTGCGCGGTAACGCCAGGAGGAGCAACCTGTGTCAGAAGGGTTTTACGTACGGTATCAGCAGCAACTTCATCGCTGACGACAATAATGCGTCGAACGTTGGTCTCTTTGGTCCAGCGCGTTGCCACCTGGCCGTGGATTAAACGGTCATCGATACGGGCGAGGCCGATCACCATGTAATCATTCGGGCCCATGGGCTTCGCCGGGGCTGCAGCTTTTGGCGCCGCGGCCACTGGAGCAGGCTTCTCAACCGGTTGTGCTTTCAGCGCTTTCACGCCTTCGCGACCGGTTTCAACTGCCAGAGCGACCAGTTCATCGAAACTCGGATTGTCGTCGCGTGCCATGAAGGTTTCCACCAACATGGGGATATTCACCCCGGCGACAACTTCATAATGCTCTTTATCGACGACAATGCGGCTGGCAGCATTGAACGGACTGCCTCCCCATGTATCAACGAGAAACAGCACGCCTTTGCTGGTATCCAGTTTCTGCAGTTGAGCAGTGTACTTCTCAATCAGCGTTTCAGCGTTTTCACCGGGAACGAAATCGATCCAGCCGACGTTTTCCTGCTCACCCAACAGCATCTCTGCTGTTTTGAGTAACTGCTCTGCAGCCCAACCATGTGTGCCTATGACAATAGCAATGGTCACTTGCTACCTCCTTTTATTATCATTAATACGCCTGCCAGGCAGTCGCACTGTGAATCGTATCTGGCCAACCGAATCGATTCAGAAAAGGGTTAGAGTTAAAAAACTAAGACTTCCGCGAATTATTTTAGATAGTGAAAAAATAATTTATGTGATGAAGATCCGTAATTTAGCTATGGGTTACAGAATTATCTGTAAGGTAAAGCAGCTGTGTTACAGATCTTTGCAAAGGAACGTAAATCTTTGCTAAAAACGCATTGTCTCTGATATGTTTAGCCTCCGTTTAATTGTTCAGGAGTATAGGGCTACAGCCCACTATATGGACCGTCACCGACGTCAGTCATCCTCCAGGCCATTCCGCGCCTGTTTCACCGGCGATCCTCGCCACGTATCGACTCTGTCTGCCTCTGTTTTGCCCACGTTGAGTGGGGCACCGTTTGGTCATTCCGTTAGCAGGAGCGTTTCATGGAATTCTTAATGGACCCGTCAATCTGGGTGGGATTGCTCACGCTGGTCGTGCTTGAGATTGTTCTCGGCATTGATAACCTGGTGTTTATTGCCATCCTTGCGGACAAACTGCCGCCAAAACAACGTGATAAAGCGCGTCTGATCGGCCTCTCTCTGGCACTGGTCATGCGTCTGGCACTGCTGTCCGTGATCTCGTGGATGGTTACGCTGACGAAGCCGCTTTTTTCCGTCATGGATTTCACTTTCTCCGGCCGTGATTTGATCATGCTGCTCGGGGGGATATTCCTGCTTTTCAAAGCGACGACAGAGCTTCACGAGCGGCTGGAAAATCGCCAGCACGATGATGGACACGGTAAAGGCTATGCCAGCTTTTGGGTCGTGGTACTGCAGATCGTTGTGCTTGATGCGGTCTTCTCGCTGGATGCGGTGATCACGGCTGTCGGCATGGTGAACCACCTCCCGGTGATGATGGCTGCGGTGGTTATCGCGATGGCGGTGATGCTGCTGGCGTCTAAGCCACTGACGCGCTTTGTGAATCAGCATCCGACGGTCGTGGTGCTCTGCCTTAGCTTCCTGCTAATGATTGGTCTGAGCCTGGTGGCGGAAGGTTTTGGCTTCCATATACCAAAAGGCTACCTGTACGCAGCCATTGGCTTCTCGATCCTCATCGAGCTGTTTAACCAGATTGCACGACATAACTTTATCAAGCAGCAGTCTACCCAGCCGCTGCGTGCGCGTACGGCTGATGCGATTCTGCGTCTGATGGGCGGTCGCCGCCAGGTCAACGTGCAGAATGACAATGAAAGCCGTAACCCGGTTCCCGTCCCGGAAGGGGCATTTGTGGAAGAAGAGCGCTATATGATTAACGGCGTGCTCTCCCTGGCCTCCCGCTCGCTGCGCGGCATCATGACCCCGCGCGGTGAAATCAGCTGGGTCGATTCCCGCCTGAGCGTTGATGAGATTCGCCAGCAGTTGCTCTCTTCACCGCATAGCCTGTTCCCGGTATGCCGGGGTGAACTGGACGAGATCATCGGCGTGGTGCGTGCGAAAGAGATGCTGGTGGCGCTGGAAGAGGGGATTAACGTCGAAGCCGTCGCCGCCGCATCACCGGCGATTGTGGTGCCGGAAACGCTGGATCCTATCAACCTGCTTGGCGTCCTGCGCCGCGCACGCGGTAGCTTTGTTATCGTCACCAATGAATTTGGTGTGGTGCAGGGTCTGGTGACGCCGCTCGACGTGCTTGAAGCC
The DNA here is from genome assembly GCF_051130085.1 of Enterobacter sp. PTB. NCBI lineage: Bacteria > Pseudomonadati > Pseudomonadota > Gammaproteobacteria > Enterobacterales > Enterobacteriaceae > Enterobacter > Enterobacter sp. PTB. The sequence goes on along the minus strand of NZ_JBDKEE010000001.1, from coordinate 78,105 downwards.
ATTGCCGGTGAATTCCCGGATGCGGATGAAACCCCGGAAATTGTCTCCGACGGTGACGGCTGGCTGGTGAAAGGCACCACCGATCTGCACGCGCTACAGCACACGCTGGGTCTGGAAAACATCATCAACGATGAAGAGGACATTGCGACCGTGGCTGGGCTGGTTATTGCCGTTAACGGACAAATCCCGCGGACCGGCGATATCATTGAACTGCCTCCGCTGCAGATCACGATAATCGAAGCGAATGACTATCGCGTCGATATGGTGCGCATTGTTAAAGAGCAGTCGGCCCACGACGAAGAAGAGTAACTGAGCCTAGCGTAACGGCATCAGCGGAACGATATGCCCGTTACGCGGTGCTGGCGGAGACGAACTCTCCGCCAGCCATTGCGGAAATTCCCTCAGCGGCATAGGCTGCGCAAACAAAAATCCCTGCAGTACCTCTACCCCGTGATGACGCAAATACCGCGCCTGCTCGGGCGTTTCTACCCCTTCAGCCACCAGCTCAATGCTAAGCCGTTGTCCGAGCGCAATGATGATGTCCGTCACCGTGGAGTTCACGGCATCAGTGCCGATAGCGCTGGTAAAAGACTTATCAATTTTCAGCACGTCCGGATGCAGCTTTTCCAGCCACGAGAGAGAGCTATTGCCGGTGCCAAAATCATCAATGGCCAGCTTCACGCCCTGACGGTGTAACTCTCTTACAATGCGATAATCCACGTCCTGCAGCGCGTCACGCTCCGTCAGCTCCACAATCAGCTGCTGGGTGGGATGCGCGCTGAACCAGTAGCGGTTCAGGTCCTGAATGAGCGTTCCATGCCGGAAATGGCTGGCGGCGGCGTTAATGCCAATGTGGAAGCCGGGCGTTGCCGGAAAATAGCCAATCTGACTCACCGTCTCGTTAATGACGTAACGTGTGAGAGGGATAATCAGGTTGTGCTCTTCGGCGAGCGGAATAAAAACGTCCGGGGAGATCCATCCCTGACGGGGGTTGTTCCAGCGCAGCAGGATCTCCACCCCCACGCATTTCTGCGTGCGGGCATTCAGCAGCGGCTGGCAAAACAGCTCAAATTCACGCGCGGCCAGGCCAAGGTTAATTTCCCAGGTAAAGCTCATGCGGTTCGCGGTCGCAAGCCAGGCGACGTAACCCATCAGGAGACTGAGCATCAGCGCCAGCGGCAGCTGAGAGGGCAAATATATCAACGCCAGCTCGCTGGCTCCCGGGCCACTGACGGTAATAGTGAACGGGAAATGGCTGGATTGCTGGCGCAGAACCCTCTCATCATCGTTTATTGTCAGCGAGTCGGAGACATTTTCACCGTAGCGCAGGTATTTATCCCCTACGGTCAGGGCCACGTCGGTGATAAGCGGGCGCTGTGGCTCCAGCATCAGGCGAGTGATGAGATCGATATTCACAATCTGCATCACCCCATCTTCTCCGCTATCAGAAACCGGATACCACTGGATCAGGATCGGGCTTCCCTTAAGCAAGGATTTGTCGGTGGAGAGCACCAGTTTTGTTTCGGCGGAGGGCAGGGCAGGCTGAATCTCTCGCAACGGGACGTCGCGATTGCCAAAAATACTTGAACAGTAAAGGATACCGTCTTTGACCAGTGCAATTGAGCGCACCGTTTGCAGTGAGGCCGCCTGTTTTCGTAACACTAAATGCGCCTGAGAGCAGGGCGCTCCGACCAGTGCCAGCAGCGGGTTGCGCCCTTTTTCCAGCGGCAATAAGACGTTATCCAGCACGTTGACGGAGTGCGCCGCAAAGTTCAGGGTGTTTTGCTGATTTACGTTACGCTGTGAAATAAAGCGTATACCCAGCGTAATGATGAGCGTAAGAAGCGCAACCATCACGCAGACGATGACGCGTTTTCGGCGATACTTTTTTATGATCCTCTGTGCTGTTTGCATGGGAGGCCGCCCAATACGCCTTCAGCACCAAAAGCCGAGGCAACACAGCAAGTGTAGTGGGGAAATATTAAGTCGACGAGAAAGGGATAAAAATTCGCCCATCCGTGGAAGATGGGCGAGAGAGGCGTTGAGGCGAAACGGTTAGTCGCACTGCACCTTTATCGCCAGACCGCCGCGGGAGGTCTCACGATATTTGGCGTTCATGTCTTTACCGGTTTCGTACATGGTCTCGATAACCTTGTCCAGAGAAACGCGTGGCTCGCTGGTACGGCGCATGGCCATACGCGTGGCGTTGATCGCTTTTACCGACGCGATAGCGTTACGTTCAATGCACGGTACCTGCACCTGACCCGCAACCGGATCACAGGTGAGACCGAGGTTATGTTCCATACCGATTTCAGCCGCCACACAGACCTGCTCCGGGCTGGCGCCCAGCAGCTCTGCAAGACCGGCCGCGGCCATAGAACAGGCCACGCCCACTTCACCCTGACAGCCCACTTCAGCGCCAGAGATAGACGCATTCATCTTGTACAGCGCACCAATCGCCCCTGCTGCCAGGAAGTAGCGAATGTAGATATCAGGCGTTACGGGTTCAATAAAGTGATCGTAGTAGGCCAGTACCGCCGGAACGATACCGCACGCGCCGTTCGTTGGTGCAGTCACCACCCGGCCACCCGCGGCGTTTTCTTCGTTCACCGCCAGCGCAAACATGTTCACCCAGTCGACCACGTTCATCGGGTCGTTAGAGAATTTGTCTGTGGTGACCAGCATACGGCGCAGCGCAGAGGCGCGACGCGGTACGCGCAGTGGCCCAGGCAGTACGCCTTCGGTGTTCATGCCGCGATCGATACAGGCCTGCATGGTTTGCCACACGTTCGCAAAATAGTCTTCAATTTCTTTTTTGCTGTGCAGCGCCAGTTCGTTCTGCATCACCATGCCGGAAAGTGACAGACCGGTTTCATGGCAGTAGTCCAGCATCTCTTTGGCGGACTTGAACGGGTAAGGTACGTTCACATCGCCCGTTGTATCTTTGCCAAAGTGTTCCTCATCAACGATAAAACCACCGCCAATGGAGTAATAGGTTTTGCTGTAGATCACTTTGTCGCCGTTAAAGGCGTGGATCTGCATACCGTTTTCATGCAGGGAGAGGTTATCGCTACGAAAACGCATGCCGTCATCATGCGGGAAATCCACTTCATGCTGACCGTTTGCCAGCAGCAGGCGGCCGCGCGTTTCCACGTCGCGGATAAATGCCGGAATGGCATCAATATCTACGGTATCCGGCATATTGCCCGCCAGACCCATAATAATGGCGATATCGGTGTGGTGGCCTTTACCCGTTAATGACAGTGAGCCGTAAACATCCACGGCGACACGGGTAACGCTTTCCAGTAATCCTTTTTCGACCAGATCATCGACGAACTGTTTACCGGCCTTCATCGGGCCAACAGTATGGGAAGACGAAGGGCCAATTCCCACTTTGAACATGTCGAATATACTAATCACTTTCACACTCCTGACAGGGTTACCGGGGTTCCAGTAACGATGTTATAACTGCGCATAGTGTAAGAGGGAAGACCGACCTCGGCTTAACTATTCACATGAATTAAACTAATGGTTAACGATGGTTTTGCTAATAGCGCGACGCCGATCGCAAACCTGGCAGAAGAGGGTGGAATGTAAAGTATAGTCAAGGCTTCAGGCCGATTTGCAGCGCCAGTTCACGAATGATGCCCGCCGTCATGCCCCAGACAAAATAATGCTGATACCAGGACAACCACACACGGTGCGCATGACCCCGACGCTGGATATCCAGCGGATGATAACGCCCGAGCCGAAGAGCCTCTTCCAGCGGCATCTCAAACACCGCAGACACTTCATCGACGCTGGCGTGATATTGCAGATCCGGCGGGATAATGCCGACCACCGGTGTGACCTGAAAACCGGTCACGCTGTCGACCGGCGGCAGCACGCCAATGATCTCAACCGCTTCAGGCGGAATGGCGACCTCTTCCTGGGCTTCGCGCAGCGCGGCAGCAATCAGCGAGGCGTCAGAACTGTCCACGGCGCCGCCCGGAAAGGCGACCTGACCGGCGTGCTTACGTAAATGTGGCGAACGCTGGGTGAGCAGCAGACCCGGCTGCTCACGACGGACCACCGGGATCAACACCGCTGCCTGACGTTGATTGAGGGCTTCGCGGCTCACGTTGGGCCGCAAAAGCTGAAAGCGCGACAGAAAATCATCCAGCGTCAGGTTCTCTTTTTCCACCCGTCATTACTCCAGTTGTTTCAGGATACGGTTAACTTTATCAAAGGTTTCCTGATATTCCGCATCGACCTGGCTATCCGCAACAATTCCGCCCCCTGCAGAACAGTACAGATTCCCGTTACAGGCGGTCAGCGTTCGAATGGTGATGCTGGTATCCAGCGTACCGCAGAGACTGATATAGCCAATGCTGCCGCACCAGGCGTTTCGACGATGCGGTTCCAGCTCATCGATTATTTGCATTGCCCGCACTTTAGGCGCGCCGGTTATTGAGCCCCCCGGGAACGCGGCGCGAAGCAGATCGCAGGCCGTGCGCGAGGCGGGCAGTTGTGCGGTAATGGTGCTGACCAGGTGATGCACCGCGGGGAACGGCTCGACGACAAACAGTTCAGGGACACGCACGCTTCCCGGTACAGCGACCCGGCCAATGTCGTTACGCATGAGGTCGACAATCATCAGGTTTTCAGCGCGATCTTTTAACGAGGCCGCCAGTTTTTCCGCCTGCTGGCGGTCGGCAACAGGATCGGCCAGGCGGGGAAGCGTGCCTTTAATCGGTCGCGTCTGAATAGTGCCATCGGCAAGATGAATAAAACGCTCGGGCGAGAGGCTCAGGATAGCGCCCTGTTCCAGGCGCAGAAATGCACTGAACGGTGCCCGGTTACTGGCGTTGAGGCGGGTAAATGCCTGCCACTCATCGCCTTCACAGGTTGCCTGAAAACGCTGGGCAAGGTTGACCTGATAGCAATCACCGCTCTGCAGATAGCCCTGAACCCGCTCAAACTTCGCGGCGTACTCCCGCGCGGTCATGTTGGCGCGCCAGGCAGAGGTCAGGTGGAAATCCGCTGTTGCGACGGGGACCTGTGCCTCAAGCCAGGCAAGCCGGGCGGACACATCCTGATGGCTGAGCAGAGAGACCGCCTGCTTGTGGTGATCGACGATTATTGCCCAGTCGTAAAGCCCCACCGCCATATCCGGCAGCGGAATGTCGTCCTGCGCAGTCTCCGGCAAGGTTTCGAAGCGGCGACCTAAATCATAGCCGAACAAGCCCAGCGCACCTCCCTGGAAGGGAAGGTCGGGATTTTGCGGAACGGTTAAGCTCAGCGCGTCCAGCGCCTGCTGAAGTAATGACAGCGGATCGTCCGTTGACTGCGTTTCGCCCGTCGTAGTCACATTCCCTTGTGTTATCAGGGTCTGCAGAGGGTCGGCAACCAGAATATCAAAGCGGCTATAGGGATGATCCGCATAACCGGAGTGCAGCAACATCGCAAAAGGAAGATGGCTGAGGCGGGCAAACCAGAATTCCGCGGCGTCTGAACGCCAGGGTAATGAAATGACTGTAGGGGGTAACGGGTTCATGTGTGGCATACTACCGGGCAGCGTGAAATAATTAGCGCGGATAATTTAGCAGGAGTTGACAATGTTTGCAGGTTTACCTTCTCTGAGCCATGACCAGCAGCAGAAAGCGGTTGAGCGTATTCAGGAACTGATGTCCCAGGGGATGAGCAGCGGACAGGCGATCACGCAAGTTGCTAATGAACTTCGCGCCACCCACACCGGCGAGCGGATCGTGGCGCGTTTTGAGGATGATGAAGAGGAGTAATCCGGCTTAAACCGCCGCGATAATCTTAATTTCGACTTTGTATTCCGGCTTCATCAGCGTCGCCTGTACGGTACACCGTACGGGCGCATGTCCCGCCACAACCCAGGCATCCCAGGCTTTATTCATCGCCGCAAAATCGTCTTTACTGGCAAGAAAAATGGTCGCATCCAGAATGCGTGATTTGTCGCTGCCTTGCTTTTCCAGCACGGCGTCAATCTGCGCCAGCGTATTCGCCGTCTGTTCGAAGGCATCTGCGTCGAGATTTTCCGGTACACCGGTGTAGTAGAGCGTCTGGTTATGGATGACCACATCAGACCAGCGTGCTTCGGCATCAATGCGCACAATTGTCATAAACGTTTCCTCGTTATTTTCATGTCAGTCGGCAAGACTGCCATATTGTGTTCCCCTCGTCACTATTTGGGGTGGCACTGGAGAGGATGGGCTGACATAATCCCTGTGCAAAAATACAGTGAGAGAGCAACGTGGCAGACGATTTTTCCCCAGAAGGTCAGTTAGCACAGGCGATTCCCGGTTTTAAACCGCGTGAACCCCAGCGGCAGATGGCGCATGCCGTGGCCCGCGCAATCGACACCGCGCAGCCGCTGGTGGTGGAAGCCGGTACCGGCACGGGCAAAACCTATGCCTACCTGGCGCCAGCGCTGCGGGCTAAAAAGAAAGTGATCATCTCCACCGGGTCTAAAGCGCTGCAGGACCAGCTTTACAGCCGCGATCTGCCCACGGTCGCCAACGCCCTGAAGTATAAAGGCCGCCTGGCGTTGCTGAAAGGCCGCTCCAACTACCTCTGCCTTGAACGGCTTGAGCAGCAGGCGCTGGCGGGCGGTGATCTGCCGGTGCAGACGCTCAGCGATGTCATTATTCTTCGCGCCTGGGCCAATCAGACGGAGGAGGGGGATATCAGCACCTGCGCGAGCGTGCCGGAAGACTCTCCCGCCTGGCCGCTGGTCACCAGTACCAACGACAACTGCCTGGGGAGCGACTGCCCGCTGTATAAAGATTGTTTTGTGGTGAAAGCGCGTAAAACCGCCATGGATGCGGATGTCGTGGTGGTAAACCACCATCTCTTCCTTGCCGATATGGTGGTTAAAGATAGCGGCTTTGGCGAACTGATCCCGGAAGCGGACGTGATGATCTTCGATGAAGCCCACCAGCTTCCTGACATCGCCAGCCAGTATTTTGGCCAGTCGCTCTCCAGCCGCCAGCTGCAGGACTTAGCGAAAGATTTCACCATTGCCTACCGCACCGAGTTAAAAGATACCCAACAGCTGCAGAAGTGTGCTGACCGCCTGGCGCAAAGTGCGCAGGATTTTCGCCTGCAACTGGGTGAGCCGGGCTATCGCGGTAATCTGCGTGAGCTGCTGGCAGACAAAAATATCCAGCGCGCGCTGTTGCTGCTCGATGATGCCCTTGAGCTTTGTTACGACGTCGCGAAACTATCGCTCGGCCGTTCCGCACTGCTGGATGCCGCCTTCGAGCGCGCCACGCTCTATCGGGCACGCCTCAAACGGCTGAAAGAGATAAACCAGCCGGGGTTCAGCTACTGGTATGAATGCACCTCCCGCCATTTCACGCTGGCCCTGACGCCGCTGACGGTAGCGGATAAATTCAAAGAGGTGATGGCGCAAAAACCGGGAAGCTGGATCTTCACGTCGGCAACCCTTTCGGTGAATGACGATCTACACCACTTTACCGGGCGTCTGGGGATTGAGGAGGCGGAGTCGCTGCTGCTGCCCAGCCCGTTTGATTATGAAAAACAGGCGTTGCTCTGCGTTCCGCGTAATCTGCCTCTGCCTAACCAGCCCGGCGCGGCGCGCCTGCTGGCGGCAATGCTCAGGCCGATGATCGAGGCCAACAACGGCCGCTGTTTTATGCTCTGCACCTCCCACGCGATGATGCGCGATCTGGCGGAGCAGTTCCGCGCCACCATGACTTTGCCAGTTCTGCTTCAGGGCGAGACCAGCAAAGGGCAACTGTTACAGCAGTTTGTCAGTGCCGGTAACGCCCTGCTGGTAGCCACCAGCAGCTTCTGGGAAGGGGTGGACGTGCGGGGAGATACCCTGTCACTGGTGATCATCGATAAACTGCCGTTTACCTCACCGGACGATCCGCTGCTGAAGGCACGTATGGAAGACTGCCGTTTGCGCGGCGGCGATCCTTTTGATGAGGTCCAGCTACCGGACGCGGTGATCACCCTTAAACAAGGGGTAGGACGCCTGATTCGCGACACAGACGACCGCGGTGTGCTGGTCATATGCGATAACCGGCTGGTGATGCGCCCTTACGGTGCGACCTTCCTTGCCAGCTTGCCGCCCGCGCCGCGCACGCGGGACATTAAACGCGCGGTTCGCTTCCTGGCAAACCCAACGGCGGAGTAATTTGCCCGTGAGTATGCTAAGATGCGCGCCATTTTGTGACTGACCATTGCGAGAGCGCGACGACTGATGCGAATTCTGGCTATTGATACCGCGACAGAGGCCTGTTCTGTTGCTCTGTTGAACGACGGTGCTATCTCTGCTCATTTCGAAGAGTGCCCACGAGAACACACCCAACGCATTCTGCCTCTGGTTAAAGAGATTTTAACCCGGGGCAACACCACCTTAACCGACCTTGACGCACTGGCCTTTGGCCGTGGCCCCGGCAGCTTTACGGGCGTACGCATTGGAATTGGCATTGCGCAGGGGCTGGCGCTGGGCGCAGAACTGCCGATGATCGGTGTTTCCACGCTGGCAACCATGGCGCAGGGCGCATGGCGCATGACCGGGGCAACGCGCGTTCTGGCGGCCATTGACGCCCGAATGGGGGAAGTTTACTGGGCAGAATACACCCGCGATGAAAACGGCATCTGGCACGGTGAAGAGACCGAGGCTGTCCTCAAGCCGGAAGCGGTGACCGAGCGGCTGAAACAGCTGTCCGGCGAGTGGGCGACAGTAGGCACCGGCTGGCCGGCATGGCCAGAGATGGCTAACGGCACCGGGATCACGCTGACAGACGGCAACATGCTTCTGCCCGCCGCAGAGGATATGCTTCCCATCGCCTGTCAACTGCTTGAGGCGGGCAAAACCGTGGCCGTTGAACATGCGGAGCCGGTTTATTTGCGAAACACCGTCGCGTGGAAGAAACTTCCAGGCCGGGAATGAATCTCAGTAACAGGAACTGAGAAAAAGGAGTCGCATCATGGCGGTTCAGACTAAAGTTGTACGCCTTTTTATGGCAGGCGCAGTGGCCATAGCACTGAGCGGATGCGTTTCCGTTCCTGATGCGATTAAGGGCAGCAGCCCCACGCCACAGCAGGATCTGGTTCGCGTGATGAATGCGCCTGAGCTTTACGTCGGCCAGGAAGCGCGCTTTGGCGGCAAGGTTATCGAGGTGCAAAACCAGCAGGGGAAAACCCGTCTGGAGATTGCCACCGTTCCGCTGGATAGCGGTGCGCGGCCCATCCTTGGCGAACCTTCCCGCGGGCGTATTTATGCCGACGTTGGCGGTTTTCTCGACCCGGTCGATTTTCGCGGACAGCTGGTCACCGTCGTCGGCCCGATTACCGGTTCGGTAGAGGGCAAAGTCGGCAACACGCCGTATAAATTTATGACCATGCAGGTTAACGGGTATAAGCGCTGGCGGCTGACGCAGCAGGTCATCATGCCACCTCAGCCGATGGATCCGTGGATGTGGGGACCACATCCTTATCGGTATGGCTACCCGGGCTGGGGCTGGTATAACCCGGGGCCTGCACAGGTTCAGACAATCGTTACTGAGTAACTCCCTGTAATTGTTAGAAAAGAGACAGCGGCTCAGCCGCTGTCTCTGTTTTTTACGAATAAAACGAAAAAAAAGAGTGACGCGCTTCGCAACCTTAAATCTGAACAATTAATAAACTGGTACGCTGAGTTAATATAATGTTAACAAACTGTTTATTATCGGGGTTGTGATGACGACGAACACTCATTTCAGAGGTGATGCATTGAAGAAGGTTTGGCTTAACCGTTATCCCGCAGATGTTCCTGCCGAGATCAATCCTGACCGTTATCAATCCCTGGTTGAATTGTTTGAACACTCGGTGAGGCGTTACGCAGACCAGCCTGCTTTTGTGAATATGGGCGAGGTCATGACGTTCCGTAAACTTGAGGAGCGTAGTCGGGCGTTCGCCGCCTATCTGCAGGAAGGGCTGGGGCTGCAAAAAGGGGACCGCGTCGCGCTGATGATGCCGAACCTGCTGCAATACCCGGTGGCGCTGTTCGGTGTCCTGCGTGCCGGGATGATTGTTGTCAACGTTAACCCGCTGTATACGCCGCGGGAGCTGGAGCATCAGCTCAACGACAGCGGTGCCGCCGCCATTGTGATTGTCTCTAACTTTGCCCACACGCTGGAAAAAGTGGTCGACAAAACCCAGGTCAAACACGTCATCCTGACGCGTATGGGGGATCAACTCTCAACCGCCAAAGGGACACTGGTTAACTTTGTCGTCAAATACATCAAACGTCTGGTGCCGAAATACCACCTGCCGGACGCGATCTCCTTCCGCAGTGCGCTGCAGGCGGGCTACCGCATGCAATACGTTAAACCGGAAGTGGTATCAGAAGACCTCGCGTTTCTGCAGTACACCGGCGGCACAACGGGTGTGGCTAAAGGCGCCATGCTGACCCACCGTAACATGCTGGCAAACCTTGAGCAGGTGAATGCCACCTACGGACCGTTGCTGCATCACGGAAAAGAGCTGGTGATCACCGCGCTTCCGCTTTATCACATCTTCGCGCTGACCATGAACTGTCTGCTGTTTATTGAGCTGGGCGGTCAAAACGTATTGATCACGAACCCGCGCGATATTCCGGGGCTGGTGAAAGAGCTGGCGAAATATCCGTTCACCGCCATGACCGGGGTGAATACGTTGTTTAACGCGCTGCTCAACAACAAAGAGTTCCAGAAGCTCGATTTCTCCACGCTGCACCTCTCTGCGGGTGGCGGTATGCCGGTTCAACAGGCCGTTGCCGAACGCTGGATGAAACTGACGGGTCAGTATTTACTGGAAGGCTATGGCCTGACGGAGTGCGCCCCGCTGGTCAGTGTGAACCCGCACGATATCGACTATCACAGCGGAAGCATTGGCCTGCCGGTTCCGTCGACCGAAGCCAAACTGGTTGATGATGACGATAACGAAGTGGCGCCAGGTGAACCGGGCGAACTCTGTGTCAAAGGGCCGCAGGTGATGCTGGGCTACTGGCAACGTCCCGATGCGACCGATGAAATTATCAAAGACGGCTGGCTGCACACCGGTGATATTGCCGTGATGGATGAAGAGGGCTTCCTGCGTATTGTCGATCGTAAGAAAGACATGATCCTGGTTTCCGGTTTCAACGTCTACCCGAATGAAATCGAAGATGTGGTGATGCAGCACAGCGGCGTGCTCGAAGTGGCTGCCGTAGGCGTCCCTTCCGGGAGCAGCGGCGAGGCGGTGAAGATTTTTGTGGTCAAAAAAGATCCTTCTCTTACGGAGGAGGCGCTGATCACCTTCTGTCGTCGTCAGCTGACCGGCTACAAGGTGCCGAAGCTGGTTGAGTTTCGCGAGGAACTGCCGAAATCGAATGTCGGAAAGATATTACGACGAGAATTACGTGACGAAGCCCGTGGCAAAGTAGACAATAAGGCCTGAGCTTCACGCTAATCGCCCAGACGCCGGTTAAGCCGGCGTTTTTTATGGGCGCAAACAAAAGAGAATCCGTTTTGAATTACCAGATGATCACGACCAACGACGAGCTGGCTTCGCTGTGCGAAGTGACGCGCGACTTTCCTGCCATTGCCCTGGATACCGAGTTTGTCCGTACCCGGACCTACTATCCGCAGCTGGGGTTGATTCAGATGTACGACGGTAAACACGTGTCGCTGATCGACCCGCTCGGCATTACCGACTGGACGCCGATGCGTGACCTGCTGCTCGATACTGCGGTAACGAAATACCTGCACGCAGGCAGTGAAGATCTGGAAGTCTTTCTGAATACTTTTGGCGTCATGCCACAACCGTTGATTGATACGCAGATCCTCGCGGCCTTCAGTAATCGACCGCTCTCATGGGGCTTTGCCGCCATGGTTGAGGAGTATACGGGCCTGACGCTGGATAAAAGCGAATCCCGCACCGACTGGCTGGCACGCCCATTAACCGAGCGTCAACTGGAATACGCGGCGGCAGACGTGTTTTACCTCCTGCCGATTGCCGGCCAGCTGATGAAAGAGGCGGAAGCGTCAGGCTGGTTGCCCGCCGCGCTGGATGAGTGCCGAATGACGCAGCAGCGTCGTCAGGAAGTGGTTGATCCGAAAGAGGCCTGGCGCGATATCAGTAACGCCTGGCAGCTGCGTACGCGTCAGCTGGCGTGTCTGCAGCTGTTAGCGGACTGGCGTTTGCGTAAAGCACGCGAGCGTGATCTGGCCGTTAACTTTGTGGTACGCGAAGAACACCTCTGGGCGGTCGCGCGGTATATGCCGGGCAGCATGGGCGAACTGGACAGCATCGGGCTTTCCGGCAGCGAGATCCGTTTCCACGGTAAAACCCTGCTTGCGCTGGTGGCAAAAGCGCAGGAAATGCCGGACGAAGCACTGCCGGAGCCACTGCTGAATCTGATGGATATGCCGGGCTATCGCAAGGCGTTCAAGGATATCAAAGCGCTGGTGCAGGACGTCGCGACGCAAAGCAAACTGGGCGCGGAACTGCTGGCGTCACGCCGTCAGATTAACCAGCTGCTGAACTGGCACTGGAAGCTGAAACCTCAGAATGGTTTGCCGGAAATGATGGCGGGCTGGCGCGGGGAATTGATGGCCGCTCGCCTGAATACTGTGCTGGAAGGTTATCCGCGATAATGAAAATGCCGGGTCATGCTGACATGCCCGGCACATTTCCCCGGCGGCATACGCTTACCGGGGATACACAATCCCGAACTACGGACGTGACTCTTCGGCTTCCGGGAGCGTAACGTTCAGCTCCAGAATCGAAATATCCCCGTCTTTTTGCTCCAGCTGCACCGTGACCATCTCCGGGTCAATCTGCACATACTTACAGATCACTTCCAGGATGTCCTTACGCAGCTGCGGCAGGTAGTGTGGCTCGGCGTCACTACGACGACGCTCCGCAACGATGATTTGCAGTCGTTCTTTTGCGATGTTGGCGGTGTTCTTTTTCCGCGAGAGAAAAAAGTCCAGTAATGCCATAACTTATCCTCCGAACAGGCGTTTGAGGAAACCTTTCTTCTCTTCTTCAATGAAGCGGAAAGGACGTTCTTCTCCCAGCAGACGGTCAACGGTATCCGCGTACGCTTTACCTGCATCTGCCATTGTATCCAGGATCACTGGCTCGCCCTGGTTAGAGGCGCGCAATACGGATTGATCTTCCGGGATCACGCCGACCAGTTTGATGCGCAGGATCTCCAGCACGTCTTCCATGCTAAGCATGTCACCTTTGTTCACGCGACCCGGGTTATAGCGGGTCAGCAGCAGGTGCTCTTTAATGGGTTCTTCGCCATTTTCCGCACGACGCGATTTGGAGGCGAGGATCCCCAGAATACGGTCCGAGTCACGCACGGATGAGACTTCAGGGTTGGTGGTGATGATGGCTTCATCAGCGAAGTAGAGTGCCATCAGGGCGCCCGTTTCGATGCCGGCAGGGGAGTCACAGACAACGAAGTCGAACTCCATTTTTTTCAGCTCGTCGAGCACCTTTTCCACGCCTTCACGGGTCAGGGCGTCTTTATCACGCGTCTGAGAAGCCGGAAGGATGTAGAGGTTTTCGGTGCGCTTGTCTTTAATCAGCGCCTGGTTCAGTGTGGCGTCGCCCTGAATGACGTTCACGAAGTCATAGACCACGCGACGTTCACATCCCATGATCAGGTCGAGGTTACGCAGACCGATATCGAAATCGATAACGACGGTTTTCTTTCCCTTCTGGGCCAAACCAGTAGCGATGGCCGCGCTGGAGGTGGTCTTGCCAACGCCTCCTTTACCCGAAGTAACAACAATAATGCGTGCCATAGAAATTCCTTGTTAAAAAGGGATCAATTCAACGGTTGAACGGTCAACGCGTCGTCTGCCAGTCGCAGACGAGCCGCTTTGCCATAAAATTCGGCTGGGATCTTGTCGCTCAGCCAATATTCACCTGCGATGGACACCAGTTCCGCCGTCAGATGAGTACAAAATATTTGCGCATCCCTGTCACCACTTGCACCCGCGAGCGCACGCCCACGCATCATACCGTATACGTGAATATTGCCATCTGCAATCAGCTCTGCGCCAGCGCTGACGTGGCTTGTAACAATCAGATCACAGTTTGGTGCATAAATGCGCTGACCGGAACGAACCGGCACATCAATCAATCGCGTTTTTGTGACAGGTGTAACGTTTTGCACCGGAGGAGGAGGCGTTTGGACTGCCGCAGGGGCAGGACGCGCGGCTTTTTCTTTGCCTTCGGTCAGAATGGGCAGACCCGCCCGGTCAATTTCTGCTTTCAGCTCAGCATCTTTGCAGCCGCTGATACCGACGATACGCAGCCCGGTCGCGGCCACGGCTTGCTGGAGAAGTTTCCAGTTAACCGGTGCATCCAGACCACTGACATTCACGACGACGGGGGCATGTTTCAGAAAAGCGGGAGCCTGCGCAATTTTGTCTTCTAACGCCTGACGAATAACCTCGGGTTTTGCATCATGCAAATGTACCACTGATAAGGTGAAGCTACTGCCTTTAAGCTCGATTGGCGTGTTTGACATCCTGGCCTTACTCAATTTGCTATTAACCGCAACACCGCCGTTGCGATATTCCGAAGAGTATCAGGCATGTTATAGTCAGGAGTATATTGAGGCAAGCAACCACCCATTAATTCAGAGTAAAAACATGTTTTGTGTGATCTACAGAAGTACAAGTCGTGACCAGACCTATCTTTATGTCGAAAAGAAAGACGATTTTTCGCGCGTACCTGAAGAATTAATGAAGAACTTTGGCCGACCTCAGTTGGCGATGCTGCTGCCGCTGGATGGCCGTAAGAAACTGGTCAACGCCGATCTGGAAAAAGTGAAAACCGCATTAGCGGAGCAAGGCTATTATTTACAACTCCCGCCACCACCCGAGAATTTATTAAAACAGCATCTTGAGGTGAACGGGAAAAAATAGTCCCGGCTGTTTTCGGGGTTAACACATCAACCGTTTAGGGGTCGTACATGTATCAACATCATAACTGGCAAGGTGCATTACTGGATTATCCCGTCAGCAAAGTGGTCTGCGTAGGCAGTAACTATGCCAAACATATTCAGGAGATGGGCAGCGCGACGCCAGACGAGCCGGTTCTGTTCATCAAACCAGAAACCGCGCTGTGCGACATTCGCCAGCCGCTGGCGCTGCCGCAGGGGTTGGGGTCGGTGCATCATGAAGTGGAACTGGCCGTGCTGATTGGCGCGACGCTGCGTCAGGCCTCCGAAGAGCATGTGCAAAAGGCGATTGCCGGATACGGTGTCGCGCTCGACCTGACCCTGCGTGATGTTCAGGGCAAAATGAAGAAAGCGGGGCAGCCGTGGGAAAAGGCCAAAGGGTTTGATAACGCTTGCCCGATCTCCGGTTTTATTCCGGTAAGTGAATTTACCGACGATCCGCAGAACACCGCGCTTAGCCTGAAGGTTAACGGCGAGATCCGCCAGCAGGGCACCACGGCAGATATGATCCATAAAATTGTGCCGCTGATTGCCTACATGAGCCGTTTCTTTACCCTGAAACCGGGCGATGTGATCCTCACCGGTACGCCAGAAGGTGTCGGCCCGTTGCAGGCCGGTGACGAACTGGACGTCAGTTTTAACGGCCTGTCACTGAAAACTCGCGTGCTGTAAAAGCATCTTGCCGCCTGAAGAGGGCGGCAAAACTTGCAACAACGTGCCAGACTCGTTATAAGGTGCGCTCTCTTTTGACGTGTGGACATCCTGATGAACAACATTCCTTTCTGGCAAAGCAAAACTCTCGACCAAATGACAGACGTGGAGTGGGAATCGTTGTGTGACGGTTGCGGGCAGTGCTGCCTGCATAAACTGATGGATGAAGATTCGGACGAAATCTATTTCACCAACGTTGCCTGCAAGCAGCTGAACATCAAAACCTGCCAGTGTCGCAACTATGAGCGTCGCTTCGAGTACGAGCCGGATTGCATCAAGCTAACCCGTGAGAACCTGCCCACCTTCGAATGGCTGCCGCATACCTGCGCCTATCGTCTGCTGGCGGAAGGCAAAGACCTGCCAAAATGGCACCCGCTGCTGACGGGCTCCAAAGCGGCGATGCACGGTGAACGCATCTCTGTGCGTCATATTGCGGTGAAAGAGTCAGAGGTACAGGACTGGGAAGATCACATCATGAATCATCCCAACCGTGGATAAGAAAAAACCCGCCGAGGCGGGTTTTTTTTACCTGCCAAACAGGTCGCGTTTCTTGGGTTTGAACGGTTGTGCGATGAGCACCAGCAGCGCCACAATGAAGTAGGCCACAAAAATCCCCACCAGCCACTGCGGCATCTCAAGGCTCAGGAATTCCCACTGGCGCACAGAGCAGTCACCGGAAGCAACAAACACCTGCGGCAGCCACTTATCAAGCGGCAGCCAGCTCGGGAAGCGGGCGGCGAAATCACAGGTCATAAAAGGTGACGGATGCAGCTGCATCATGGTGTGCTGCCAGGAGAGCTCAATACCTTTCCATGCGCTGTACAGCCAGATGGCAATTGCGGCATAGCGTAACGGCGATTTAGGGGCAATCGCGCCCACCAGACCCGCACCCATAATGCCGAACAATGCACAGCGTTCGTAAATACAGAGTACGCAAGGCTGAAGTCCCATCACATGCTGGAACCACAGCGCGACCATTTCCAGCGCAAAGGCGGTCAGGGCCATTAACAACCACGCTCCGCGACCGCGAGAGCACTGGTTTAAAAATCTCAACATAATCATTTCCCTGGAACATGCTTAGAAAGCGCAGTGTAAACGAATTCGTTTTTCGCGCCACCTGTACCTGACGAAATAAAACGTAATTGGATGTTTATCGTGCGAAAAGGTAAACGGGCAGCAAGCTGCCCGATATATCAGGTTTACTGCGCGGCAAGTATACCCGCTTGTATCAACCATTGCGTACAGGGAATAAGGGTAATTTTGACGCAAAGCAATCCTACAAGCGTGAGCACCAGCGTATAGGGAAGCGCCATCCAGACCATTCGCCCATAAGAAAGACGTATGAGTGGAGCCAGCGCAGAGGTCAGCAGGAACAGGAACGCCGCCTGACCGTTGGGCGTCGCCACCGACGGCAGGTTGGTCCCGGTGTTAATTGCCACCGCCAGCAGTTCGAACTGTCCGGCGCTGATGACGCCTTGCTCCATGGCCGTTTTGGCCTCGTTGATGTAGACCGTGCCAACAAACACGTTATCCGAGATAGACGACAGCAGCCCGTTAAACAGATAAAACAGCGAAAGCTGAGCATCCGGTGCCGCCTGCAAGACAAAGGTAATGATCGGCGCGAAAAGCTTCTGGTCGATGATCACCGCGACGACCGCAAAAAAGACGGCCAGCAGGGCGGTAAAGGGCAGGGCTTCCGTAAAGGCTTTGCCAATCGCATGCTCATCCGTCACGCCGGTAAAACTGGTGGCGAGAATAATCACCGACAGGCCAATTAAACCGACTTCGGCAAGATGAAACGCCAGCGCGGCGATAAGCCAGACGCCAATGACGCCCTGTGCAATAAGACGCAGCGTCTCCTGACGCGTCCGCTGGCTACGGCTTTGCTGGTCGAATTTCTGCAGCTCCTGACGCACGGGTGCCGGAATATGCGCGCCATAGCCAAAGAGGCTGAATTTCTCCACCACCACACAGGTCGCCAGACCGCACACCAGAACCGGTATGCTCACCGGTGCCATTCGCAGGAAGAAATCACCGAAATGCCAGCCCGCAGCTTTAGCAATAATCAGGTTTTGCGGTTCACCCACCATCGTCATCACGCCGCCCAGGGCGGTCCCGACGCCGGCATGCATCATCAGGCTGCGCAGGAAGGCGCGGAACTGTTCCAGCACCTCGCGGTGGTCATTATCGACCTGGCTGTCATCAAGCAGGTCATCGCCGGGACGTGAAGAGGCCACCCGGTGATAAATACCATAAAACCCGACCGCGACGCTTATCACCACGGCGACCACCGTCAGCGCATCCAGGAAGGCTGAAAGAAATGCCGCAGCCACGCAGAAAGCCAGCGACAAAAGCGTTTTTGAAGGAATGCTCAGCAGCAGGCGGGTAAAAATAAACAGCAGCAGCTGTTTCATAAAGTAGATGCCGGCCACCATGAACATCAGCAGCAGAAGCACTTCAAGGTTTGAGGCCAGTTCTGCTTTTACATGCTCTGCGCTGGTCATCCCAATGACAACCGCTTCAATGGCCAGCAAACCGCCAGGCAGCAGGGGATAGCACTTCAGCGCCATGGCCAGGGTGAAGATAAACTCCGCGACCAGCAGCCACCCGGCAATAAACGGGTGCACAATAAAGATGAGAGGATTAACAACCAGGAACACCAGAAGTATCAGCTTGTACCAGTCGGGAGACTGGCCTAAAAAATTGCGCCACAACGCGCGCCCAAAAGAAATTTCCACGACAGACGTTCTTCCCCGTGAAGTAAAACAAAACATCAGTATACGCAAAAATCACGGCCTGGAGGGGGATTCGGCTGCAATGTAAATTTCATAAAAATGAAACGGCGATCCCTCTTTTCTCTCACTGCTGCGCTATCTGCCTCTGCGAGCCTCTGGTATGATGAGTGCAATTTGCTAAAGCTGTGTAATGGAAATCTCACTATGGTCATTAAGGCGCAGAGCCCGGCGGGTTTCGCGGAAGAGTACATCATTGAAAGCATCTGGAATAATCGTTTCCCTGCAGGGTCCATTCTTCCGGCTGAACGCGAACTCTCTGAACTGATTGGCGTCACTCGCACCACGCTTCGGGAAGTGCTCCAGCGACTGGCGCGTGATGGGTGGTTGACGATTCAGCATGGCAAGCCAACAAAAGTAAACAATTTCTGGGAAACCTCCGGGCTGAATATTCTTGAAACGCTGGCGCGCCTCGATCATGAAAGCGTGCCGCAGCTGATTGATAATCTGCTCTCCGTGCGTACCAATATCGCTACCATCTTTATTCGTACGGCTTTCCGTCAGCACCCGGAAGATGCGCTCCAGGTTCTGGCCAGTGCCAACCAGGTGGAAGATCATGCGGATGCGTTTGCTACCCTTGATTACAACATCTTCCGCGGCCTGGCGTTTGCCTCCGGTAACCCGATTTACGGCCTCATCCTTAACGGCATGAAAGGGCTCTATACCCGTATCGGTCGTCACTACTTTGCCAATCCGGAAGCCCGCAGTCTGGCGCTGGGCTTTTACCACAAGCTGAGCGAGCTCTGTTCCACCGGTCAGCACGATCAGGTGTATGAAACCGTGCGCCGCTACGGCCGCGACTCCGGTGAAATCTGGCACCGGATGCAAAAAACGCTGCCGGGTGACCTGGCCATCCAGACCCGCTAAAAGAAAAAACCTCTCAGCTGAGAGGTTTTTTTTCGCCCTGACGCGGGCGTTTCGGTTCAGGCAGGCACTACAGCGTATTCATCCGCGTCGGGCAGCGCTCCAGCAGCTCCACGCTACCGTCTTCATTCTGCTGCTCCAGCAGCACGTCAAAGCCCCACAGGCGATGCACATGCTTCAGCACCTCTTTGCGCCCTTTATCCAGCGGGGCACGGTTGTGCGGGATGTAGCGCAGCGTCAGAGAGCGGTCACCGCGGAGATCCACGTTCCATACCTGAATATTGGGTTCAAGATTGCTCAGGTTGTACTGGGAAGAGAGGCGAGAGCGGATCTCCCGGTATCCCTCTTCGTTATGAATCGCTGAAATTTCCAGGAAGTTGTTACGGTCATCATCCAGCACGGTGAAGAAGCGGAAATCGCGCATGATCTTCGGCGACATAAACTGGCTAATAAAGCTCTCATCCTTGAAATCGCGCATCGCAAAATGCAGCGTTTCCAGCCAGTCCGAACCGGCAATATCCGGGAACCAGTATTTGTCCTCTTCCGTTGGCGACTGACAGATACGTTTGATGTCCTGGAACATCGCAAAGCCGAGGGCATACGGGTTAATGCCGCTGTACCACGGGCTGTTGTAAGGCGGCTGGAACACCACGTTGGTATGACTGTGGAGGAATTCCATCATAAACCGTTCGGTGACTTTCCCCTCGTCATACAGATGGTTGAGGATGGTGTAATGCCAGAATGTCGCCCAGCCTTCGTTCATCACCTGCGTCTGTTTTTGCGGATAGAAGTACTGGCTGACCTTACGCACAATGCGCAGGATCTCACGCTGCCATGACTCCAGCAGCGGCGCATTCTTCTCCATAAAGTAGAGCAGGTTTTCCTGTGGCTCAGACGGGTAGCGGCGCGCCTCAGCGACAGCTTTCTCTTCTTCACGCTTAGGGAGGGTGCGCCACAGCATATTCACCTGGCTTTGCAGATACTCCTCGCGGCTTTTCTGCCGGGCTTTCTCCTCCTGCAGGGAAATTTTCTGTGGCCGTTTGTAGCGGTCTACGCCGTAGTTCATCAGCGCATGGCAGGAGTCGAGCAGTTTCTCCACTTCATCGACGCCGTAGCGCTCTTCGCAGTCGGTAATGTATTTACGGGCGAAGATCAGGTAATCGACGATCGAACTGGCGTCCGTCCAGCTGCGGAAAAGATAGTTATTCTTGAAGAAAGAGTTGTGCCCGTAGCAGGCATGCGCCATCACCAGCGCCTGCATGGTAATGGTGTTCTCTTCCATCAGGTAAGCGATACACGGGTTGGAGTTGATGACGATTTCATACGCCAGCCCCTGCTGGCCGTGTTTATACAGCCGTTCCGTTTCAATAAATTTCTTACCAAACGACCAGTGCGGATAATTGATCGGCATCCCGACGCTGGAATAGGCATCCATCATCTGTTCGGAGGTTATGACTTCAATCTGGTGAGGATAGGTATCCAGGCGATAGAGTTTTGCTACCCGGTCGATTTCAGCGAGGTAGACATCCAGCAACTCAAAGGTCCAGTCGGGTCCATCGCTGAGACGTGTGTTGTCCTTGTTCAGGGAATCAATAGTAGCCATTAGCGCGCCCTCGTTGTGGGTGCTCTCTCTGTCTGGAGAGCCTCCTTTCAAGCATAGATCAACGTGTTAAAAAGCGTGCTGGAGCAGAAATTTTTTCTTTACGATTTCCCGTTTTCAATACGGTAAAAAAAGCGGTTCACGCAGAGTTTTATACTGGTTAAAAATAACGCGCAGCAGGAGATCCCAAATAAGTCCTTTCCCCGCCAGTAGGGGAAGATGTGAGATAAGTCACCATAAAAAAGTCGTATGTTGAATAATATTTTCAACTAGGTTATCAATCTGTAATTAGAAGATTGTTCTTTTGCACATTATGGAGTGGCTATGCGTGTTGTCATACTGGGAAGTGGTGTGGTTGGCGTAACCAGCGCCTGGTATTTAAGTCAGGCGGGGCATGACGTAACCGTTATCGATCGTGAGCCAGGCCCTGCGCTGGAAACCAGCGCGGCGAATGCCGGGCAAATCTCTCCGGGCTATGCGGCACCGTGGGCGGCTCCCGGCGTGCCACTGAAGGCGATTAAATGGATGTTCCAGCGCCATGCGCCGCTGGCCATTAGCCTCGACGGCACGCAGTTCCAGCTTAAGTGGATGTGGCAGATGCTGCGCAACTGCGACACCCGCCATTACATGGAAAACAAAGGGCGTATGGTGCGTCTGGCGGAATACAGCCGTGACTGCCTGAAAACCTTGCGCGCCACCACCGGCATTGAGTACGAAGGCCGTCAGGGCGGTACGCTGCAGCTGTTCCGCACGGCGCAACAGTACGAAAACGCCACCCGCGATATCGCCGTGCTGGAAGATGCCGGTGTTCCGTACCAACTCCTCGAGGCCAGTCAGCTGGGACAGGTTGAACCGGCGCTGGCGGAGGTGTCCCACAAACTGACGGGCGGCCTGCGTTTACCCAATGATGAAACCGGCGACTGTCAGCTCTTTACCCAGCGTCTGGCGCAGATGTGCGAGCAGGCAGGGGTAACATTCCGCTTTAACACGCCCGTCGATAAATTGCTGTCGGAAGGCGGTAATATTTACGGCGTGAAATGCGGCGAAGAGGTGATCAAAGCGGATGCCTACGTCATGGCCTTTGGCTCTTACTCCACCGCCATGCTGAAGGGCATTCTGGACATTCCGGTCTATCCGCTGAAGGGGTACTCCCTGACCATCCCGGTGAAAGAGGACAGCGGTGCACCCGTCTCCACCATTCTGGATGAAACCTATAAAATCGCCATTACCCGTTTCGACAACCGTATCCGCGTAGGCGGCATGGCGGAGATTGTCGGCTTCAACACCGAGCTGCTGCAGCCGCGTCGTGAAACGCTGGAGATGGTCGTGGGCGATCTCTTCCCACGCGGCGGTTTTGTCGAGCAGGCCACGTTCTGGACCGGTCTGCGTCCAATGACGCCAGACGGCACGCCGATTGTGGGTCGCACTCCGTTCAAAAACCTGTGGACGAATACCGGACACGGCACCCTCGGCTGGACAATGGCCTGTGGCTCAGGTCAGCTGTTGAGCGACTTGATTTCCGGGCGCACCCCGGCAATTCCGTTTGACGATTTAAGTGCCGCGCGCTATCAATCTGGGTTCACCCCCTCGCGTCCACAGCACCTGCACGGCGCGCATAACTAAGGAGTTGTCATGTCCCGTCCTGTTCTGGCTCAGCTGGACTTGCAGGCCCTGAAGGATAACCTGCAGATTGTTCGCCGTGCTGCGCCAGGTTCACGCGTCTGGTCGGTGGTGAAAGCGAACGCCTACGGCCACGGTATTGACCGCATCTGGAGCGCGCTCAGCGCGACCGACGGTTTTGCGTTACTGAATCTGGAAGAGGCCATTCTGCTGCGCGAGCGTGGCTGGAAAGGCCCTATCTTATTGCTGGAAGGGTTCTTCCATGCCGACGATCTGCCGTTGCTGGATAAGTACCGGCTGACCACCAGCATTCACAGCAACTGGCAGGTTAAAGCTCTGCAGGACGCCAGACTGCATGCTCCGCTCGACATTTATCTCAAGGTGAACAGCGGCATGAACCGCCTGGGCTTCCAGCCCGAGCGGGTACATACGGTATGGCAACAGCTGCGCGGCATCAAGAATGTGGGCGAAATGACGCTGATGGCGCACTTTGCCGACGCGGAAAAACCCGATGGCATCGCCGAGGCGATGGTGCGGATTGAGCAGGCGGCTGAAGGTCTGGCGTGTTCGCGCTCGCTCTCTAACTCGGCGGCCACGCTGTGGCACCCGGAGGCGCACTACAGCTGGGTACGCCCGGGGATCATTCTGTACGGCGCGTCACCGTCAGGGCAGTGGCAGGATATTGCCAACAGCGGCCTGAAACCGGTGATGACCCTGCGCAGCGAAATCATCGGCGTACAAACGCTAAAGGCCGGTTCCACGGTGGGCTACGGCAGCCGTTACCGGGCGACAGGCGAACAGCGAATTGGCATTGTGGCGGGAGGCTATGCCGATGGCTACCCGCGCATCGCTCCGACCGGCACGCCGGTGTGGGTGGATGGCGTTCGCACGGGTACCGTGGGGACGGTCTCAATGGATATGCTGGCGGTAGACCTCACGCCGTGCCCGCAGGCGGGGATTGGTTCACCGGTTGAGCTGTGGGGAAATGAAATTAAAATTGACGATGTGGCCGCTGCTGCAGGGACCTTTGGCTATGAGCTGATGTGCGCTCTGGCGCCGCGCGTACCGGTTGTGACGGTGTAACTATGCGATGTGCCGGGGGGCGATAACGCCTTCCCCGGCCAGTAAGACATGAAACCTAAACTACTCTGACTCTTCTTCCATCGGCCTTACGCCGACTTTGCGTACCGCGTTATCTTCTTTCTCGGCCACCGTCCAGATCATCCCGGCAAACTCGACCTGGTCACCAACAACGGGTGCTGCGCCAAGCAGTTGCTGGATAATTTCCCCCAACGTTTGCTGCTTATCGCGATACTCCAGCCCTTCATCCAGACCGTAAATCAAGGCAACATCTGCAAATTTGGCGCTCGCTTCCAGAATAAAATCGCCGAAGAAACGCTGATCCAGCGCCACCGGTGGCGACTGGCTGAACAATTTACCCAGTGCGGGCAGGTCGCGCTCGCGGCCAATCACGCACAAAATATCCCCTTCACGCAGACGGGTGCTGCCGGTAGGGTGAAGCAGAACATTGTCGCGGAACAACGCGGCAATCCGCGTTTCGGCGGGCATATGCAGATCGCGCAGCGACGCGCCCACGCACCATTTGTCTTCGCTAAGTTGATACACAAACTGTTCCCACGGGTTTTCCGGATGAATATCCAACCCGACGCGGGAGACGGGCCAGCCAACGGGGGGGATCACCACTTTTGCCTTTTTCGCCGCCCAGCCGAGTGACGTGCCCTGGAACAGGAGTGAAATCAAAACAACGAAGAATGCGACGTTGAAGAACAGTCGGGCGTTATCGAGACCCGCCATCATCGGGAACACGGCAAGGATAATCGGCACCGCGCCGCGCAGACCCACCCAACTGATAAAGATACGCTCGCGCAGGTTAAAGCCGCGAAACGGCAGCAGGCCTGCAAACACCGACAGTGGACGGGCGAAGAAGATCATCCACGCCGACAGCATCAGCGCCGGTACGGCGATAGGCAGCAGGTCTGAAGGGGTAACCAGCAGGCCAAGCACCAGGAACATGCCAATCTGCGCCAGCCAGGCCAGTCCGTCGAAGTTCTGCAAAATGGCGTGACGGTTGCGAATAGGGCGGTTACCCATCAGGAAGCCGCAGAGGTAGACGGCAAGAATGCCGCTGCCATCCAGCGCGGTGGTGACGGCAAAAATCAGAATGCCCCCGCTCAGCGCCAGCAGAGGGTAAAGCCCGGCGGGAAGTGAAATCCGGTTGATCATCTGCTGCAGCAGATAGCCGCCGCCGAGGCCAAGAATAATCCCCAGACCAAACTGCTGCAGGATATGCCAGGCAAACATCCAGCTCAGCCCGCTTTCGTGCTGCTGGATCATCTCAATCAGCGTGATGGTGAGAAACACCGCCATGGGATCGTTACTGCCGGATTCAATCTCAAGCGTGGAGCCAACACGTTCGTTAAGCCCTTTACCGCCAAGCAGGGAAAAGACCGCCGCCGCATCGGTTGAACCGACAATAGCGCCAATCAGCAAGCCTTCCATGATATTGAGATGGAACAGCCAGGCGGCCATCATCCCGGTCAGGCCGGATGTGATTAATACGCCTACGGTCGCGAGCGACAGCGCCGGCCCTAAGGCGACGCGGAACGAGCTCGCCTGAGTGCGCATCCCGCCGTCCAGCAGGATCACTGCCAGCGCGAGGTTACTCACCATGTAGGCGAAAGGGTAGTTATCGAAAGGGATACCGCCGATGCCATCGATGCCAGCCAGCATGCCGATAGCAAGGAAAATAACGAGAATAGGTATGCCGAGACGCGATGAAAATGAACTTAATAATATACTACAGGTTACAAGCACAGAACCCAGAATGAAAAGGCTGATTATCGCTGCGGCATCCAATGTTGTCTTACTCCCACCTCAATGTTAACGCTGTTACTAAAACCCTAACATATTAACCACGGCAACAGCGTTTTATTAAGGGGTTTAACGGCTTTTTTATGCCTTTATGACCGGATGACCGCTTATTGTTAACCGACTGCCTGAATCATCATGTATCAGGGACGCATGTGCCCCCAGCGCAAGGGTTACGGTTTGTTGCTCATGGCCAAAATCCAGACCGGTGATAACCGGGATATCGAGACGGGAACGGATGAAATCAACCATCGTTTCAAGGGAGTAACCGGCGTCGTAATCATTGGGTGCCGCACCGCTAAAACTGCCCAGCACGATTGCTGACTGACGTTCAAGGATCCCGGCATGATAAAGCTGCAATAACATGCGCTCGACGCGGAACGGATGTTCGTTAATATCTTCCAGCACCAGAATGCCGTCTTCGATGTCCGGCAGCCACGGCGTACCGATGAGCGAGACCAGCATTGCCAGGTTACCGCCCCAGAGTTGGCCTTCACAGGCCCAGTGCGGCCCCTGGCCTTGCCACGTTATGCTGTAGGTTGGGTTTCGCAGGGCGCGCCAGAAATGCTCAAGGGTAAACGCATCGAGCGCCGGCGCACCAAAATTTCCGGCCAGCATCGGGCCGCTGAAGGTTATGACGTTATGCAGCGCCAGCAGCCCAAGCTGGATCACCGTGAAGTCGCTGTGGCCGCATATCAGCAGCGGGTCCTGCTGTTGACGCTGTGCCAGACCTTGCCAGTCAATGCTCTCCAGTAACCGGCTCGCACCATAGCCCCCCCGCACCGCAAGCACGATCCGATCCTCACCCTTTAGGTTCACCAGGCTGTTGAT
The DNA here is from genome assembly GCF_051130085.1 of Enterobacter sp. PTB. NCBI lineage: Bacteria > Pseudomonadati > Pseudomonadota > Gammaproteobacteria > Enterobacterales > Enterobacteriaceae > Enterobacter > Enterobacter sp. PTB. The sequence goes on along the minus strand of NZ_JBDKEE010000001.1, from coordinate 51,827 downwards.
ATCATTCAGTCTCTGGGCCTCGGTTCCGGCAAAACGCTGCTGGCGGCGAGGGATAATCGTCTGATTTTCTACCTGGTGGCCGAAGCCCAGTAAGCGCTGAACGCCCCGTTGTGCCGCGTCCTGATTGATGCAGTAGCCCGACGGTGCGATAAGATGAAACTGAGACATGGCAATTCCTTGCTGAATGAGAAACTAATTGTCTATATCATGCCGCTTATACGCTGCCTGCTTCAAGGGGCGGCGCACTGCGATGACCGGCTATAAGGATAGATGACGTGAAATTGAGATGGTTTGCTTTTTTGATTGTGTTGCTTGCGGGCTGTAGTTCCAGACATGACTATCAAAATCCGCCCTGGAACCCGGAAGTGCCGGTGAAACGGGCCATGCAGTGGATGCCGATCAGCGAGCAAGCCGGGAAGGCGTGGGGCGTCAGTCCGCGTCTTATCACCGCGATCATTGCCGTTGAATCCGGCGGTAATCCCACGCTTGTCAGCAAATCAAACGCAGTGGGGCTGATGCAGCTCAAAGCGTCTACCGCAGGTAAAGAGGTCTACCGCTACATGGGCTGGAGCGGTCAGCCGTCGACCAGCGAGCTGAAGAACCCGGAGCGTAATATCTCCATGGGGACAGCCTATCTCAGCATTCTGGAGCATGGCGTACTGAAGGGCATCGACGACCCGGAAGTGATGCAATACGCGCTGGTGGTCTCTTACGTCAACGGGGCCGGGGCGCTGTTGCGAACCTTCTCCTCTGACCGTAAAGAGGCGATAGAAGAGATTAACGGCATGGACAAAGATGAATTCGTTGAACATGTGGCGAAAAATCATCCGGCACCACAGGCTCCGCGTTACATCTGGAAAGTACAGAAAGCGATGGATGCCATGTAATGCCGCAGGCGGGCGGCGGTCACGCTGCCCGTTTTCCTCACAGAACTTTATTCGCACGTTCCCGTGCTTCGCGCTCCAGTGCAAAGATAATGCGCTGCAGTTCGCGCTCTGAACCGGGTCCGACGTTCAGGAAGCGGAAACTCAAACGTGGCGTGGTAATCGTTTCGTTTTTGCTGTCCACCACCTTCCGCTCGCTGATGGCAATCAACTGGGCATCAAAATAAAACCGTCCCCAGCCGGCCATATCCAGTTCAATTTGCGAGAATCGCATGCCTTCGACCAGTCCGTCAGGTTTCGGCGTATCCATCAGCGCGCCCATACCGCCCAGCGACAGGTCGAAGAGGCGGAAACGGAGCTCTTTTTTGTCCGGCATTTTAGCCTTACAAAAATAGGCAGGGTGAAGGGGGGCGCTGATGCGGAAATATTCCCGGCGCTGCACAAACCACAGGTTGGCAGGCAGCGGTGTGACAAACGCGGGAAGACCCTGGTATTCGCTCATCTCAAGGCGCGGGAGCACAAATTCCACTTTTGCACCGTGGGTCTCTGCCATCACCGCGAGTTTCTCTGCTTTCAGTGCAGCGCGGTTTTCATACTCCTGACTGCCCAGATCGATAACCAGTCGCTCCTGCGAGACGTCGAGGATCTTGCTGATGAACTGATTGTTTGACCAGCTGATGCGCAGCGGCACTTCACCTTTTTGCAGGTCACGCAATACCCCTAATACAGCCAGCGGATTTTGCTTGAGGAACTGCTCACTGTAATTACTCACGCCGGATGGCTCCTTGATAGATGACAGACTGTCTTTGCGTTATCGGCACTGCACAATGAAACTTAATACAAACCGATGAGTTTTTTTTCAGATTGCAGAGAAGATAAGTCGGTGAGATGAAATTAGTTTTCCAGGGATGACCTATACTTAAGTTACCTGCGCAGAAGGTTTTCTGCGCATGCATTAAACCTGCAAGAGGGCATCGCTATGGGTATTATCGCCTGGATTATCTTTGGTCTAATTGCTGGCGCTATCGCTAAACTTATCATGCCGGGAAATGATGGCGGCGGCTTCATACTGACGTGTGTGCTCGGTGTCGTGGGGGCGGTTGTAGGCGGCTGGCTGGCGACGATGTTTGGCTTTGGTGGCAGCATTAGCGGTTTTGACCTGCACAGTTTCCTGGTGGCTGTCGTGGGTGCCATTGTGGTGCTGGGCATTTTCAGGTTACTGCGACGGGCATAACTTCACTAAAACGGCTCTCAAGGAGGGCCGTTTTTTTACGTGCATATTGATTTGCTAATCGAAATGATAATAATTGTCGTTCCTGATTACATTTAATCACAAGACGACTTTATGAACCCCTCTCGTTTCACGTTATGCGCGTTGGCAGGAGCCGTGACGCTGGCATTGCAGGTACAGGCGTTTGCCGAAGAATCAACCATCGTAGTTACGGGCTCAGAGCAGGGCAGCGTACTGCCCGACTGGACGAACAGCGCAACCAAATCAGCCGTTGCCGAGAGTAAAACCCCGCAGGTGATCAATACCCTGTCGGCACAGGAAATCGATAAGCGTCACGCGAACTCCGTGAATGAGATCCTGCGCTATGCACCGGGTGTGTCGACCGAGGTGCGCGGAAACACCTCCTACATGAGCGAATATAAAATTCGCGGATTTACCGTCGATCAGGAGTTCTACAACGGGCTGCAGTTACCCTATAACGTCACCGGCAATACCAAAGCGCGTATCGATCCGCTGTTGGTTGAAAGCGTTGATATTCTCAAAGGTCCCTCATCGGTACTGTACGGCGGTGCCTCGCCGGGTGGGCTGGTGAATATTCAGAGTAAAAAACCGCAACAATCCGCCCGGACCGAACTGGGTTTTAACACCGGCAACCGTAACCTGAAAGAGGGGTATCTGGATTCGACCGGGCAAATTGCCGATAGCGACTGGAACTACCGTCTGCTGGGGAAAGCGACGGAAAGTGACGATCAGCCGCACACCTCCCGGTATGAAAACTACCTGGTTGCGCCGTCTGTCACCTGGCAACCGGACAACAAAACGCGTCTCACCCTTGATGCGCTGGCGCAAAACTCCCCAAGCCTGACGCCGTCTAACCCGCTGCCGCTCGCCTGGCTGCGTTCGAAATATGCGGGCAAGCGGGATTATGCCGGCGACGAATGGAGCGGGTTTAAACAGCGCCAGTGGATGCTGGGTTACAGCTTTGAACATGAATTTGACAGCGGCTGGGGCTTTAACCAGAAGGCACGCTATTTTGACATCGATACCCACCAGCGCAGTATTTATGCAACCGGGCCGGGCAGTGAAGTCAATCAGCTTAACCGCTTTGCCTACACCACGGATGAAGATCTCCGGAGCGTCAACATTGATAATCAGGTGACCAAAACCGTTGCGCTGGGTGAGTGGAAACACCATCTGCTGGCCGGGTTTGACTACCAGAAGTTGAATTCCCACTTCCACTACCGCTATGCCTCGACAACACCGGGGATTGATATGCGCAATCCGGACTATTCACAGGTCCATGAGGATGCGCTGGGGCTGTATACCGCGCAGAAAAACCGTCTGAGCTATCAGCAGAATGGGTATTACCTGCAGGATCAGGTGGAGTTTGGCGGCTTAAATCTGTTGGGCAGCCTGCGCTATGATGATTATCGCTCCGTCACCACCGATTATCTGCATAACGGCGACAAGGCGTGGGTATCGCAGGATCGCGTTACCAAACGACTGGGTGCGCTCTACGCCTTCGACAACGGTCTCTCTCCGTTTATCAGCTATTCAGAAGGGTTTGCCCCGGTCTCGCCGCAGGGAACCCTGACGGCGAAAGAAGTCAAGCCGACCACCAGCAAGCAGGTGGAGGGCGGGGTGAAATATCTGCTGGCAGAGTACGCCACCACCTTTACCGCCTCAGTGTTTACTATTCGCCAGAAGAATGTCGTCACCTCCGATCCCGGCTTCCTGAACTATCGTCAGACCGGCGAAGTGGAGTCTAAAGGGGCGGAGTTGTCTGTGATTGGCCGTCCGACAGACAATCTGAACCTGATTGCCAACTACGCATACACTCACGCCATCAATACGCAGGACGATAAGTATCAGGGCAAACACCCTACGCAGGTGCCGGAAAATGCATTCAACCTGTGGGGGGATTACACCTTTGAGAATACGCCACTGAAAGGATTGATGCTGGGAGCCGGGGCGCGCTACACCGGGCCGATGGAGATTTCACCGGCGAACGACGCGGGTAAACTCGGTGGCACCACGCAGTACGATCTGGCGGCATCCTATCGGATGGGCGAAATTCTGCCTTCGCTTGAAGGGCTGACCCTGAAAGCGAGCGCGCAGAACATCACCAATAAAGAGACGTTGACCTGTTACGATGCGACCAACTGCTGGATTGGGCGTGACCGAACCTATCAGTTAGGCGCGAGCTACAGCTTCTGACGCCCTGTTAAACCCCGTAAGACGGCCCATTCACCCTCTCCTGGTGGGAGAGGGTGAGGGAATGCGGCCGCTTTATTGCGCCGTACTTTTCGCCGGCGCGACAGCATCGTTTGCCGCCGGCTGATTCTCCGGCACGCTGTCGCACGGTTTCTCTTTCGGACACACCAGATCCAGCATTTTCAGCGTCACGCCGTTGCTCCAGCCGAAGCCATCCTGCAGCGGATATTCGCCGCCGCCGCCCCCTGTACCGGTACTCGAAACGTCGTACTTCTCTACCAGCTTCTGTTCGCGGTCATAGGTATGCTGAACATTTTTCAGGAAGCGCCAGGTCACATCCATTGCCACCTTATCCTGCCCGTAATTCTGCAACCCTTCCGTCGCCACCCACTGCAGCGGTGCCCAGCCGTTAGGTGCATCCCACTGCTGGCCGCTGTTGATGGTGGTGGTGGAAATGCCGCCCGGCTTGAGCAGGCGTGACGATGCCGCTGCAGCGACCTTATCAGCGCGATCCTGCGAAGCCGCCTTCACATAGAGCGGATAAAGTGCGGCTGCCGTAAGCTGATTACGCACCTTTTTGCTCTTAAGATCGTAATCCGCGTACCAGCCCTCTTTATCATTCCACAGATGGCTCTCGATCGCTTTCTGACGCGCGGTCGCCAGCGCGTCATACTTGCTGGCAGCGGAGGTATCGCCGGATGCCTGGCTTGCCCTGGCCAGCAATTTTTCCATCTTATACATCAGGGCGTTAAGATCGACAGGCACAATGCTGGTGGTGCGGATCGTGCCCAGTTTTTGCGGATCGTCCATCCAGCGGGAGCTAAAGTCCCACCCCGAGGCGGCCGCTGAGCGTAAATCGCGGTAGATCTCCGTGGCCGGTCGGTTAGGATTGCTTTTAGCGGTGGTCATATCATCGAGCCAGGATTCAGGACGCGGCGTATCGCGGTCATCCCAGTAGCGGTTGAGCACTGAGCCATCGTCCAGCTTCACCACACGTTTGTTGGCTTGTCCGGCCTGCAGCGTGTCGGCCCCCTCCATCCAGTAGGCGTACTCTTTCTCCATTTGCGGACGGTATTTCTTCAGCGCATCGCTGTCATGGGTCGCCAGTAACTCGACCATCAGCGCGAAGAACGGAGGCTGGGAGCGGCTCAGGTAGTAGCTGCGGTTGCCGTTCGGGATATGTCCCCAGCTGTCCAGCTCGTAAGCGAAGTTGTCCACCATATCGCTGATTTTGTCCCAGTGGCCACTCTCAGCCAGCCCTAACATGGTGAAATAACTGTCCCAGTAGTAGACCTCGCGAAAACGTCCGCCAGGCACGACATAGGGTTTAGGCAGCGGCAGAAGGGAATCCCACTTATTACTCGCTTTATCGGTGGTGCGGGTCAGTACGGGCCAGAGGTCATCAATGTGTGCACGTAAAGTTTGCCCGGCAGGCGGGACGTATTTTTCACCCTCCGCTGGCAGCGTAAAGTTCATTTCCACAAAGTGCTTCAGATCGAAGCCAGACTGGGTGCGCTGCATACGATAATCCGCCAGAATCATCAGCGGATCGCTTTTTGGCACGGCGTCAGCAAAGGTCTTTTGATCGGGAAACAGTTTGGCACTTTGCACATCATTAAAGAGAGGACCAAGTAAAATATCGGGGGAGCTTGTCTGGGTGGTGAGTTGTTCTTCCGCATAACCCCATGTTGTCACACCGAGTAACGCGCCGCCCAAAGCCAGGTGCAAAAGAGCAGGGCGTAGTGTACGAGGTCTTATCATCAGTTCATCTCCTGTATTCGCTGAGCAGCGTTGCCGCTGTTATCAATCACCTGAAAACCTTAGACGAATATTGGCCGCTTCGCGTGTCGAATATCCCATTTTGCGCATAACCAGACAATTTACCGTCTGGTTATGCGCCGGAAGGAATTGGGAGAATTTGCTATCTCGATGAAAGGTAATTCTTTTTTATGATAAATAATTATATTGCTTTTAATTTAATCAATGGGAGCAAATCATGGCGCGATAATAAAATGCGCGGAATGCTCTTTTATTCTGTAATAGCGCCAGGTGCTCCCTTAGAACGCCCCATAATTAAATCGCGAAAGGCGACTGGCAAAAAATACGTAGCGCTAACGCCTGGCTCAGACCTCTTCCGGGGTCTGGCTGGTCTCGCGCAACGTGCCCGGTGCATGCCCAATAATGCGCTTAAATGCCCGACTGAACGCGGCCAGTGAACCGTACCCCAGACGCAACGCGACGGTTTCAATGGGCTGATTTTCGTGGCGGATGTATTGAATGGCCAGCCGCATCCTCAGTTCGCTGAGATATTTTGCCGGTGTGGTTCCCGTGGCTGCCAGAAAACGTTCAGCAAACACGGAGCGGGAAGTGCCCGCTTCTTTCGCCAGATCCGCCACGCTCCAGTTCAGGCCTGGCTGCTGATGCATGGCGTAAATGGCCCGGCTCAAACGCGGGTCGCGCAATACCTGCACCCAGCCGGTAGCTTTGCCGCAGCCTCCTTCAACCCAGCCACGCACGATCAACGCGGCCACCACGTCGGCAAGTCGCGCGAGGATCCCGGCGAATCCGGCCTGGCGGGTCATTGATTCCCGCTCCATCGCTGCCAGCAGCGGATGAATTTCCGGCCATGTGGACATCAGTCGGCTCACCATCATCACTTCCGGCATCGCCTTGATCAGCGGCTGCATCCCGCCCAGTTCAAAATCCATGCATCCACTGAAGATGATGGTGTTCTCGCTTTCCGGACACGGCTCACAGGTGATCGCACAGACCGAACCGCAGATAGGCTCGCTGGGGAACGCACTGACCGGGGTAATGCTGGCGTGCTCGTCAGAGAGCAGGGCATGGGCGTTGCCGTTCGGGATAAAAAGGGCGTCGCCGCCATTCAGCGTGAAGGTGGCGCCACTCTCCATACGCAAAAGGGCGCTGCCGTGGCTGACAAAATGGAACTGGGCTTTGCCGGGCGCCTGGTGAAACGCCACGCCAAACGGCGCGCTGGCCTCAATTCGACGGTATTTCACGCCCGACAGGCGCATGCCGCGCAAAAGTTCGCTGATCAAATCGGGTGACTGAGCGGTCATGTCGCAACTCCGGACGAATAATCAATAAGTGGAGATTATATGTCATAGATCGTCCAGGGTGAACCCACTATGCTTTTGCGACAGTTGTCACATTTTTATAACGGGAGAACAACAGATGAATTCATGTGTCGTGGCGAGAGAGGCGGTCACGCCTGCAAAACCCGCCTGGCGAGCCGTCTACTCACTGGGGCTTGGCGTATTCGGCCTGATCACAGCAGAATTCCTGCCCGCCAGTTTGCTGACGCCGATGGCCGCGAGCCTGGGGGTGTCCGAGGGGATGGCCGGACAAGCGGTGACGGCCACGGCGCTGGTGGCGCTGGTCACCGGGTTGCTCATCACGCCGGCCACCAAAAATATCGACCGTCGCTGGGTATTGATGTTCTTCTCGGTGCTGCAGATCATCTCCAGCCTGCTGGTGGCTTTTGCGCCCACGCTGCACGTCCTGCTGATGGGCCGGCTGTTGTTGGGTGTGGCGATCGGGGGATTCTGGGCGATGTCGACCGCCACGGCGATGCGCCTGGTGCCCGCCGATAAAGTGCCGAAAGCGCTGGCGGTGATCTTCTCCAGCGTCTCGATTGCGACGGTGGTGGCGGCGCCGCTGGGAAGCTATCTGGGTAGCCTGATTGGCTGGCGTAACGTCTTTATTCTCTGCATTCTGCCGAGCATGCTGGCGCTGCTATGGCAGCTCTGGGTACTGCCGTCCATGAAGCCGGAAAGCAGCGGCAGCCTGAGTACGCTGTTCCGCGTGCTGCGTCGTCCGGGGATGATTGGCGGCATGCTGGCGACCATTCTTATCTTCAGCGGCCACTTTGCCTTCTTTACCTACCTGCGTCCGTTCCTTGAAACGGTGGGGCAGGCGAGCGTGGAGAGCATCTCGCTGATCCTGCTGGGCTTTGGGATTGCCAACTTCATCGGCACCTCCGTCGCCGGGCATCTGCTGGCGCGTAATCTGCGCCTGACGCTGGCACTGGTACCGTTCGCGATGGGCGTGCTTGCTCTCACCATGGTGGCGTTTGGTCATCTGGCGATGCTGGACGGGTTACTGGTCGCGCTGTGGGGCTTTGCGTTTGGTCTGGTACCGGTGGGCTGGTCAACGTGGCTTGCCACCACCGTGCCGGATGAAGCCGAAAGTGCGGGTGGTTTGCTGGTGGCCTCTATCCAGCTGGCGATAAGCGCCGGTGCGGCAGTGGGTGGTGCGGTATTCGACCTCAACGGTGCCAGCGGCGTCTTCGCGGGCAGCGGTTTCCTGCTGGTGACAGCCATGGTAATTGTGTTTATGGGCGTGAAAGTCAAAGCAGAGTGACGAACGCGTGCCCGGTCAGCGAAAGGCTACCGGGCAGCGATACCCACTCAGAGTGGGAACGGGGGGAAGGTTACAACCCTTTCTTATCCATCAGCACCGCCAGATCCACCAGACGGTTTGAGAATCCCCACTCGTTGTCATACCACGCCAGGATCTTCACCATTTTGCCGCCAATCACGAGGGTGGAGAGCCCGTCGATAATTGACGAGCGCGGGTCGCCCTGATAATCACTGGAAACCAGCGGTTCATCGCTGTAACCCAGAATGCCTTTCAGGGGGCCACTGGCAGCGGCTTTCCGGAAGGCGTCATTCACCTCCTCGGCGGTAACGTCACGGCTCAGGGTTACCGTCAAATCCACAATCGACACCACCGGAACCGGCACGCGCAGGGAATACCCGGTCAGTTTACCGTCAAGTGAGGGGATCACTTTCCCCAGCGCTTTCGCCGCACCGCTGGAGTAAGGCACAATCGACAGCGCTGCCGCACGTGCACCGCGCAGATCCTTCTCTGGCTGATCGTGCAGTGCCTGACTGTTGGTATAAGCGTGCGTGGTGTTCATCAGGCCATGCTCAATACCGAACTGCTGATGCAAAACCTGAGCGGCGGGGGCCAGGCCATTGGTCGTACAACTGCCGTTACTCACTACGTAATGCTGAGCCGGATCGTACTGTTCATGGTTGACGCCCATGACCACCGTCAGGTCATCGTTTTTGCCGGGGGCAGAGATGATGACGCGCTTAGCCCCACCGTGCGTGATATGCACGGCTGCTTTTTCCCGCTCCGTAAAGAAGCCTGTGGCTTCTATAACCACGTCAACGCCGGCATCACGCCACGCGATATTCGCCGGATCGCGTTCGCTAAAGACGACGATCCGCTGGCCATCGACCTGCAGCGCACCGTCCGCGGCTTCAACGGGAGCCGGCAGCGTGCCGAGAAGGGAATCATGTTTGAGCAGATGGGCGAGGGTTTTGCTGTCCGTCAGATCGTTAATTGCCACAATCTGCACATCCGGGTTACCCAGCGCCGCGCGCAGGAAATTACGTCCGATACGGCCGAAACCGTTAATGCCGACCTTAACCATAGTGCACTCCTTATCTCTGTTGTCTGGCGTCACTGTAGGCGTCAGTCCGGATGGCGTAAACGACAAAAAAGGATCACATTATGCCATTTTGCGACAGTGGAAGCGCTGACGATACTCGCCAGGCGTGAGGTGGAGTTGTTTCTCAAAGACGCGACGCAAATTGATGCTGCTGCCAAACCCGCTCTGCTCAGCAATGCGTTCGAGAGGGTTGCTGGTCTGTTCAAGCAGTTGCCGGGCGGCGGCAAGGCGTGCTTCGGTGACATAACGCGCCGGAGAGGCGCCCGTTTCACGGGTGAACACGCGGGTGAAATTGCGCGGGCTCATCGCCGCTTTTTGCGCCAGATTTTCCACGCACAGGTCAGCGGTCAGGTTCTCCAGGATCCAGGTTTGCAGGTCGCTTATCGGGCCGGAGGTGCCGGGCTGCTGAAGATTATAGCGACTGAACTGCAGCTGCCCGCCGGGGCGGCGCAGATACATCACCATATCCTGCGCCACCTCGCGAGCGAGGGTAAAACCGTAATCGTCTTCCACCAGCGCCAGGGTCAAATCAAACCCGGAGCTAACCCCACCGGAGGTCCAGATGGGACCGTCCTGAATATACAGCGGGCCACCTTCCACATGGATGGCCGGGTACTGGGTTTGCAGGGTCTCCAGCAGCCGCCAGTGGGTGGTCGCCCGGCGTCCATCAAGCAGGCCAGTCTGGGCCAGCAGCATCGCGCCGCCGCAAATGGAGGCTATCCGCCGCGCGTGTGGCGCAGCCAGGTGCAGCCAGTCCCCCACCGCCGTGCTCTCCTGCTCGTTCATTCCGCGGCCGGTGATAATAATCGTATCAAGCGGTTCACGCGGATCCAGCTCCGGCAGGCGATAATCCGCCAGCAGATTGAGGCCGGACTGGCCGTGGATCACCTGGTGAGGCTGGGTGGTGGCGATGATAATGCGGTAACAGGGATGGGCTAGGCCTTCCGGATGCAGCCGGTTCGCCTGCATCAGAATGTCTGCGATACCGGCGGCTTCAAACAGCATGCCGCCGTCAGGGACGATAATCAGGATCTTCTTCATGTCCTGAAAAGTACCTTTATTGCAAAATAAGTCAAGTTGCGAACGAGAGGGAGATCTCGCGCTGCCCGCGTTTCTGGCAAAGCAAAGCGATATAAGTTCTTTGTTATTTCAGGCGTTTTCCCCGATCGTCAGGGCATTCTCTCTGGCGAAACGGCGTCTGAAGGCATGGGTAAACGAAGCTCCCTCTATTTACATCCGCAACAACGCGATCAAATTCACCACCTCGCCTCGGGGTTTTTGTGGCGAAGCGAACTGCCCACGTGGATCGTCATCATCACCCTTTACAGTGGCTGGTTTGCCACGCTGGCGTACTGGAAAACGCTGGGATTGCTGCCCGCCACGCTGCTGCTCATCGGATTTACCACCTGGTATATGTCACTCCAGCATGAACTGATCCACGGCCATCCCACGCGGTTTGCCTGGCTTAACGCGCTGTTTGGCACGCTTCCGCTGGCGGTGTGGTATCCGTATGGTCTGTACCGGGACTCTCATCTTGCCCATCATCGCCACGATAGCCTGACGATCCCGGTGGATGACCCGGAGTCGTACTATTTTACCGAGGAGAGCTGGGCACGTTTTTCGCCCTGGCACAAGCGCGTGATCCATGCACGGAATACCTTCTGCGGCCGGCTGTTGCTGGCACCGCTGCTGGATATCCTGCAGACGCTGGCCAGCGCCGTAACGGCGTTTCGCCATCTTCACCTGCGCGCAATGGCAATGTGGCTCGTCCACGCGGCGCTGCTGGCAGCGCTGTTTGCCTGGATGATGCACAACGGTTTCTCACCCGTCTGGTTTGTGCTGGCGGTAAGTTATCCGGCGCTGGCGCTGACCAAAGTGCGCTCCTTTTATGAACATCGCGCGGCGGATGATCCGCTGGCGCGTTCTGTCATCAACGAAGCAGGGCTGTTCTGGCGGGTGCTGTTTTTAAATCTTAACTACCATTCAGTCCATCACGATTTACCGGGTGTTCCGTGGTATGGGCTAAAAAGCGTCTATCTGCAAAACCGGGCGGCGTACCAGAAGCGTAACCATGGCTTTGTGGTCAGGGGCTACGGCGAATGGCTACGCCAGTTCTTGACCCGGCCAGTGGCGGTCACCGCTCATCCCGGAAAACAACAAGAGGAAGGATATGAATAACCTGCTGGCGTTTCCCATGTATGCCGTGGATCGCGCCGACACTCGCGCGCTCTGGCTGGCGGTGCAACAACTTCTGGTCGACCGGGGCGTGTACGTCGAGCGTGTCCCCGGCTGGCCGGAATCGGACCTGCTGATCCACTGGCAGCAGCCAGAGCTTATTCTCAGCCAGACCTGCGGCTACCCGCTGGTCACGCAGCTCCCGGAGGTGCAGGTGGTGGGCTGTTTTCACTACACGGCAGCGGGATGCGAAGGGAGTCACTACCGCAGTTTTCTGGTGACGCGTGCGGAGGAGCGGCATCTTACGCTGGCGGATTTCCGCGGACGTCGGGCTGTGTGTAATTCTCCTGACTCGCAGTCCGGCTATCACGCGCTGCGAAAAAAAGTGGCACCGTGGGTGACCAGCGCCTCTTTCTTTTCGCAAACGTCATTCAGTGGCAGCCACCGTCAGTCGCTGATTGACGTCAAACGCGGGAAGGGGCATATCGCCGCTATCGACTGTGTCACCTGGGCACTGCTGCAGCGTCATGAGCCGGAAACGTTGGCGGGTCTGACGTTGATTGACCAAACTCCGCTGACGCCGGGCCTGCCCCTGATCTCCGCAGGCGCTACTTCACCCACGACGCTCAATGCCATCCGCGATGCACTGACGACGCTGGTCAGCGCAGCGGAATACCGTGCCGTTTGCGAGGCGGTACTCATTAACGGTTTCAGCGTGGTTGAGAGGCAGGGCTATTCTCAGTTGCTGAACAACGTCGTTCCCGAAGCGTTCCTACATTACATATAGGCTTATGAGGTGTATCTCTCCATTTTGTAAATAAGAATTGTCTTTAAAAGTAGTCATGGGCGTAAGTAATTGATAAGATAAAGTTGCAATAAAAACCATTCTAATGTTGATTATTATATTTTGTGAGGGACTATGCCAAGCAGTATTATACTTAATCTTGATGCACCTGAATATAAAGATGACTTTCACTCAGCAGATGAGAACAATGAGCAAAGTGAACTATGGCAACAAGATGCTAACATTCGATTGATTTCTTTATTAGATAAAATGGGTAGAGAGGCTAGAAAATATAAAAAAGAGCATGAATCGAGATGTACGCAATATCCCAGTAAACTGCATAGCTATCATCATGCAATTTTCGTTAGTGGAGCCAGAGGAACCGGTAAAACTGTATTTTTACGTAATGCACAAGCAATCTGGTCTAAAAAGGGGAAAAGTCAAAATGATACCCCTAACCTTCACTTTATAGATGTTATCGATCCTACTCTGTTAAACATTGGTGACAGATTTTCTGAGGTCATTATCGCTTCGGTCTATGCTTCTGTAGAAAAAGTATTAAGGAGGCCTGAAAGTAATCAATTACATAAAGATAATTTCTTTGAAGCTTTAAAAAAACTCTCTGGTTCACTTGGGGAATCAGCAGAGCTAAATGAATTAAGAGGAATAGATAGGATTCAGAAATACCGCTCTGGAATACATATTGAACGCTATTTTCATGAGTTTTTAATTGCAAGCGTAAATTTATTAAATTGTGATGCATTGGTATTGCCGGTCGACGACGTTGATATGAAAATTGATAACGCATTCGGTGTTCTTGATGATATCAGATGCTTATTGTCTTGCCCATTAATACTTCCTCTGGTGAGTGGTGATGATGAATTATATAGACATATTACCACAATGCAATTTGAAAATGCCTTAGCAGCAGGAAGAATGTCAACGAGAGTTAAAAATGCCGCAGAGCAACTTTCTTCAGCCTATCTGACCAAAGTTTTTCCATTCCACGATCGCTTGCCATTGCTGCCGGTTCAGCAACTCCTGCCAAATTTAGTGATAAAATATGGAATGCAGCAGATAAGCTATCCGGGTTATGAAAAACTGATCAAAAGTGTATTTTATCCACTTTGCAACGGTAACGAACGTAGTACCATTTGGCCGCAGCCCGATAGCGCACGTACCGTTTCGCAACTTGTCAGATTACTCCCTCCTGAAGAACTTTATTCGAGTAAGGAAAAATCAGAATCTCTGTGGAGTAACTTCTTTGTCTGGGCTGAAGATCGTCGAGATGGCATTGCAATCACTAATGCTGAATCGTATCTGAAAATTATGGAAATGTCCTCAGCCAGTCAGCTAGATTTTCACAATTTATCGGCGTTTAATCCATTATTACAAAAAGAACGATATACCTGGGCCGATAAGGATTTTTATTCTCAGCAGTATGCCAAAATAAAAGAGCTACGGGCCCATGATACAAACTTTGAAATTTTAGAAACAGTTTTCCCTCAGGCAATGGTAGGTGCTTCTTCAGAGGAAACTAATATCCTGAGGAGTATGCCAGAGTTAGAGTTTATAATGGAACCAATGTTTATTAGTAAAACGACGGCTGAAAATAAACATGGTAATAAGGAATTACTCGCAATTTATACGCATAGGGATTACTATAGTCAGCAACAAAATCGAAGGTATCATATATTTTTTAGTCGTGCTTTTGAATTATTATCATGGTCCATGTTAGCTATTACAAATAACTTACCTGACGTTTTTCTTGAAGAAGGGAAATTCAAGGAGAGTTTTATGTCAATTTTTTCAAAAGCGCCTTTTTATTCAATTTTTGCTGTTAATCCAACAAAAGTTATTACTGAAGATAGCAGTGAAAGTGGAACGGATGATAATTTGGTTGAGTATGATGAAACTGTTTCTAAATTTGCCAGTGAATTATATGAATGGTTTAATGATAATCGGTTGCCTTCACTTCAGGGTCTTAATTTAATACCACTAATCAGTATGGTGTTCAATAAGGTATTCTCACAGCTTAATGTGCTAAAGTTAAACTTGTTGGATAAGAAAAAGATTAAGGATGAACATCTTTCTGATTTGGCTCGTAGATTCCAGTATATTTATATTAATGCACTAACAACCTTCCTAAAAGAAGGTTTAATCATTAATGCTAACGTCGCGACGGGTGCCCGTTCTGATGTTGTGAGAAAATTCTCGGAATTTTCTAAAGCTGATCGAACGTTGTTCAGAAACATATCTGGAGTAGTTTCAGCTAGTGGGAATACAGCCCTTACTATCAAACTATTAACTGATTCTGATTATGCAAAATTAATACAAGCGATGTGGTGCAACCCGATATTTTTTTCTTCGGATGTTAATGAATACCCTATCGGTGATACTATTTTTGAGGGGGATGCGAGTCATAGTTTAAAGAATGATTTTTTATCTGCGACATCTTTTGAAGAAATTAGAATTCTGTATGGAATGGATTCAGGGAATGAAAGTATTATAACTGCTGAAGTGGTTGAGTGGGCCAGGGATAAAATAGATATTGCCAATGTAATCTTAGATAAAATAATGAGCAGTTCAAAAATGAAATCAAAGATTCAAGGTAATAATTTTATTGCCAGAATGTACAATGGTCTTACATTTGCAATTGAACATTACCGTTAGGGGATAATATGTTTAATCAAGATCCTTATTGGTTGATCCCTGTGACGACATTGTCTTCAGATCGCCTTTTTTATCACCATTTGATGAATCATGCAAATCAACATTCAACTTATACAAATGGTCAACAAAATGAGAACACTATACTTGCTTCAGCCGCACGTGATTATCAACATTATCATGGAGGGCGGCTTCGAAACGAAGACATTGTCAACAATATTAACCATTGGTGCTATAAAGAGTCACATATCAATGTGTTAGATATTCTTACAGAATTGGCCAACCATTTTTTACTGTGGCAGGGAGATTGTTTTGAAGTTAAGGGAGAACGACTCGAATCATGGTTGATGATCTGTTCTTTACTGGATCCAGCCTGGATAATATCCACCGCGTATACTCAATTAGTAAAACAGAAAGTTCTATCAGAGGATGATCTGATATCACTACTGACGGGAAGACAATGTCCTTTTGCTTTTCCAGGAGAAAGGAACGATACTGTTTATGCCGATAATCACGTTCATTTTAATGGGCATGGATATACCTCATTATCAATGCTCAGTTTCATAGATGGTGATTTCAAACTTAATAAAAAAATTAAATGGCCGAGAAGAGAAGAGTATACTCTTTTTGAAAGTGGACTTTTAAATAAACAAAAAATCCCAGATTATTTGTCTGGTTATGTATCCTGCATTATTAAGTTTTTATCTCATTCTGATAAGAATAAAGCTATAGAATATAGAGTGCTAGAAGATGCTTTACATGGTTCTTCTAATAATGAAGATGTGTGGAATATACAGCAAGTTAAACAATTTCTGCCTTTTGTGACTATGCAGCAAAGGTTGTTACATGCATCTGTTAACGAGCGTTTTCGTGGGCATCACCGCTGGTTACTATTTTGTATTGCCGTTCTGACTGATACTCACAATACAGACTATCGGAATTGTTTAATGAATTTCGTTCGCTGCAGCAATGTCTTGCGAAATTATATGGTTGTATCTTCTGTTGGATTAGGGCAATTTGTAGAGTATTTTACCTCAGGTGTCAGACGAGCAGATAAAAAATATTTTGAAAGCGAAGGGATGAAGTATGATTTTCTTGAAGGGGTTTGTCGAGAATATCGTGTATCCCCTGATTACGTTCTTGGTAAAAATAAGCCTAATATTTACCATAATAAAATCATGGACTTCTATGCTAGGCATGAAAAAGAAAACATTCTCGAAAAATCGCATTTAGTTGTTCATTTTACTCGTGGTTACCCCGATAAAAAACGACCAAACGACAAAAGATTAGAAAGTTATAGGGCTAATCTTTTGAGCCAAGTGCGTGGTCTTGAAATGTTTAATTCTTCTGTGACTTTGCAGGAAGAGGCATACAAAAGTAATATTGGCGATATGCCCCAAACAGTAGATGTCAGGCGCTTAGTCCGGGGATATGATGTAGCGGGAAATGAAAATGAATTACCAATAGAGGTATTTTCCCCAATACTTAGAGTGCTTAGGGCAGGAAAACATCCAAAAGGACTTTCATTATCAACACGACTCCAGCGTCCCTTTATTACAGTACATGCCGGTGAGGATTATAGTCACTTGCTAAGCGGACTTAGGGCTTTGGATGAAGCCGTCGAATATTGTTTACTAAGCGTAGGTGATCGGTTAGGGCATGGCCTTGCGCTTGGTGTTAAACCAGCGAGTTGGGCAAAACGTCAACGGCGAGCTTATTTGACAGCGGGACAACACCTCGATAATTTAGTATGGGCTTATCATCAAGCTGTTCAGCTTTCACAACTTACGGTTGAGCATATTCCTGTGATGCATGAGTTACGTGATAAAATTCACTACTGGTCGCATCGACTTTACAACGCCGTTTCGACACCTGGCTTGTTATATCAGGCGTGGCTATTAAGACGAAACTGGCCCGATTTCAAGACGATGCAACCTGAACTTGCTAATTTTTATGAGTGGGTGCCCGATGCAGATTTGTTAATGAATGATGATGATCATAAAGATTTGAGTCCGAAAACGCTTTGGCAACGGTATCTTGATAGTGGTCTCGAAGAGAATAATCCTTTTAATCATATAATATCAGTAAATTGTCAGCCAGATGGTGGTGATAAATTCGCTGGTGGACGTTCCGACACTGATGTCATTTCTTGTGGAGAATTACGATTATATGAGGCTATTCAGGATTTCTTGATGGAAAAATATTCAAGAAAAGGGTTGGTGATTGAAGCTTGCCCGACATCCAACATATATATTGGGCGGTTCGAAAAATATCAGGAGCATCCTTTATTTCGCTGGAATCCACCCAACCCGGATTGGCTAAAACCCGGTGAGCAATGCAATCGTTTTGGGTTAAGAAGCGGTCCATTAGCGGTGTGCATAAATACTGACGATAGTGCGCTCATGCCAACCACAATCGCAAATGAGCATCGCTTAATGAGAGAGACAGCCATCCAAAGTTTTGGTATTGGATCATGGATGGCTGACATGTGGATAGATGCTATTCGAAGGAAAGGAATTGATATATTTAACAAAAACCATATGAATCAATATTGAAAACCATTGTGGTATATAATTAACTTTAAGGAGAGATATGCTATTAATGTTTCTCCTTAGCAACAATTGCCTTCATGAACAGGGCTATAAATCGCCTGCGCATCGGTAAAACAGCGCAGCGCGAGTGAGGAGAGGGGTTTCTGCTTGCGCATTATCAGGCCAATGGGCGCCTCAATATTCGCGTCGGCGATGGGGACAATCCTGAAATGGCTGTTCAGCGTCTCAAGCCCGTTGTTCAGCGGCATCACGGCACAGCAGACGCCGCTTTGTACCGCCTGAATGATCTGGAACGTGGAATCGCTTTCAAAGACAGACTCGGGATTAATGCCGGCAGATTTAAAGCTCACCTCCATATGCTCGCGATAATGCATCCCCTTGGTCAGAAACCCCAGCGGAAATGCCATCAGTTCCTGCCAGGTCAGCGTCTCCTGATCCAGCTGGAAATGGCGGATATCGTGCAGCAATCCCATTTCGGTTTTTGGCAGCTGGATAATATCAAACGGACGGGTGTCGATGCTGTTCAGGTAGCAAATCCCCAGTTCAAGCTGATTCCGGCTGACGCCGTCGGCAATTTGTTGCGAGGACATTGAGTAGAGGCTGTAGGTCAGCTCCGGGTATTTTTGCGTCAGCTGGCGGATAAAGATCATCGGATCCACGCTGGCCAGCGGCACCATTCCCAGACGCAATTCACCCACCACTTGCCCTTTGCACAGCGAGGCTTCGGCCTGCAGGCCGTCGTGAGCGGCCAGCACCGCGCGCGCCCATGCCAGAATGCGTTCGCCTTCGGGCGTAAAGCCTTCAAAACGTTGCCCGCGAGTAATCAGCACCAGGCCCAGCTCCTCTTCCAGGCTGCGAATACGCATGGAGAGGGTCGGCTGGGTGATGTTGCACTGCGAGGCTGCTTTACCAAAATGCCGGGTCTGATCGAGTGCGATTAAGTACTTTAACTGTTTTATATCCATCGTATTTCTCTGAGTTGAAAGCCTTACAGCACGCGGATCTCTTTCGAACGCAGGATGAGGCGGACCGGAACCGATTTATAAGACGGCGTACCGCTGTCCTTATCCAGATAATCAAGCGGAACCAGTACGTTGGCCTCCGGGTAGTAAGCTCCGACGGAACCCGGCGCAATGCTGTAGGCCACAACGGTAATGTCTTCCAGACGCTGAACGCTCCCCGGCAGGGCGGTTTCGATATCCACGCGATCGCCATGCTCCAGGCCTGACTGCGCCATATCGTCTTCATTCATAAACAGCACATCGCGACGGCCAAAGACGCCGCGGTAGCGGTCATCAAGGGCGTAAATGGTGGTGTTGTACTGGTCGTGGCTGCGCAGCGTGATCAGGCGCAGCACATTATCGCCTTCACCACTGGCGTTCTCATTGACGCCGTCGAAAACCGAAAACATCGCTTTGCCCGTCGCCGTTGGCCAGATACGTTCTGTGGGCGGCAGCGGCATGCGAAAACCACCAGGAATGCGGATCCGTTCATTGTAATTCTCGAAGCCCGGAATGGTCTGCTCAATCAGGTGGCGGATACGGTCATAATCCTCAACCAGCGTCATCCAGTCCACGCGGGTCTCCCGCAGGGTGGCTTGCGCCATTCCGGCGACAATGGCCGGCTCAGCGCGCAGGCGCGGAGAGGCGGGTTTCAGCTTGCCAGAAGAGGCATGCACCATCGACATCGAGTCTTCCACGGTAATAGACTGGCGTCCGGTGGCCTGGACATCCAGCTCGGTACGACCGAGGCACGGCAAAATAAAGGTCTCTTTACCCACCAGCAAATGGGTGCGGTTGAGCTTGGTACCGATGTGCACGCTCAGATCCAGCGTATTCATTGCCGGAAAACCGTTCTCGTGATCGGGCATCGCTACCGCAAAATTTCCCCCCAGACAGATCAGCGCTTTTGCACGTCCGTCGATCATGGCCTGCGTTGCCTGCACCGCATCATGGCCGTGGTGAGCAGGGGGCTCAAAACCGAATACCTCCTTCAGGCGGTTGAGAAATGCCGGTGTCGGTTTCTCGCTTATGCCCACGGTGCGGTTACCCTGAACGTTCGAGTGGCCGCGCAGTGGGCATATCCCCGCGCCGGGTTTGCCAATGTTACCGCGCAGCAGCAACAGATCAGCGATCAGGCGGACATTCGCGGTGCCTTTATTATGCTGGGTGATGCCCATCCCGTAGGTGATGATGGTGGCATTCGATTTTGCGTAGGCCTCGGCCACGGATTTGAGCGCTGCCCGGCTCAACCCGGATTCACGCTCAATGGCCTCCCAGTCGGTTTGCGCAATATCCGCAGTAAACGCCTCAACGCCCAGGGTGTGTTCAGCAATAAAGGCGCGATCGAGCACGTTTCCGCGTTCGTTCTCCATCTCCAGCAGGTGTTTTGCGATCCCTTTTAACGCAGCGGCATCGCCCCCGGCTTTCACCTGGAAATAGGTGGAGGCGATATCGGTAGAGCTGTATGTTGCCATCTCAATAACGCTTTGCGGATCCGCGAAACGTTCCAGCGCGCGCTCGCGCAGGGGATTAAAGACGATAATCGGTACGTTGCGGCGAGCCAGCTCATGCAGCGTGCCCATCATCCGCGGATGGTTGGTACCAGGGTTATGACCAATGGAGATAACCAGCTCCGTTTTATCGAAGTCATCAAGTGAGACGGTCCCTTTCCCGATACCAATGGAACGGGGTAAACCGACGCTGGTGGCTTCATGGCACATATTCGAGCAGTCGGGGAAGTTATTGGTACCGTACTCGCGGGCGAACAGCTGGAACAGATACGCTGCTTCGTTCGAGGCTCTGCCGGAGGTATAAAATTCGACCTGGTCAGGCTCAAGCCCGCGCAGCACCTCACCGATACGCTGGAAAGCGTCGTCCCATTCCACTGGCTGGAAGGTATCACTTGCCCGGTCATAGCGCAGAGGATGGGTGAGACGACCGTAACCTTCCAGCTCAAAGTCAGATTTAGCCAGCAGCGAGGACACGCTGTTTTTGGCGAGAAAATCCGTGGTGACGCGTTTATTGGTGGCTTCCCAGGTGACGGCTTTCGCCCCGTTCTCACAGAACTGGAACGTGGATTTGTGTTCTTTATCGGGCCACGCACAGCCAGGGCAGTCAAAACCGTCAGGCTGGTTTGTGCGCAGCAGAGTTGTGGGGGCATCCAGCGTATCCATTTGGGTACGTACCGCAATGGCCGTCGCCTTTAACGCCCCCCAGCCACCGGCTGGGCCGTCATAGTGCCTGATACCGGGAACTGAGCGTCTTTTCTTATTCATACCAACTCCTGACTTGTGCGGTCATAACATCACCTGCGCCCATAAACCACCGGGTTTGCCAATAAGCGAAAACAATGATGGCGTCTGTTACCAGAGGCCAGAGCAAAGTTAAATGCATTGAATTGAATGGCTATATTTTACAGTGGCTTACAAGCTAATCGGCGTAAACATTTAAAGAAATTATAACGAAATTTTATCATTTTTATAATAAATCTTATCTATCACCTGTTCACTCTGCGCTATGGCGAAAGCGAAGCGATGATGAAGTCAGCGTTAAATTTCAGATGAAGGTGGCTGAAGGGCAGGGCGACGAAGACCCCTGCAGACAGGAGGAATCGGTGCAAATTAATCGTCGCTTTAACCAGGAATATGTAGCTGTGCTTAATTGTTAATATCGGAAAATTACCAGATTAAATCCGAAAGGGAGATTAAAAGACAAACTTATTTTGAGGTGTAAAATTAACTTTTCTCAGTTTCCCTGAAACAATTTCATATATTGAGACAGGTCTGGCTGAAATTGAAAGTTACCTCGATAATGCAACAAATAATTCATATTGGATATATTTTCTTCGCCCCCCATAAAGCCAGATTCTACTAATTATGGTAGTAGCAGTAATAGGGTTATTGCGTTAATGAAAGTGATTCTCTTTTGTGTAATTTCATTTTAAATCATATGGATATGTGATTTTGGCTTGAGGGAAATAGACGATTTTAGCTAAATCGTATTTTTTTCTCAGATTAATCCTATAATGTCTCGAGTGCTTCATTAACCATCAGTTATGAAGCGGTAAATATTGAATTGGTGGCAAGCTCATGTAAACTTGCTTACCGTTTGTCAAAATATGTCAGGAAGACGCTGGGCCTTATTCTGAAGGGCTCGTGCGGTAGCTATGCCCTTAAATAGTAACGCCCCGAAAATATACTGACTATTTTAACAATAGCACCTAAGTCAAACTTCATCCCCTTTATCTCCATCATCGAAATATCGCTACGGAAAAGCATATGAAAATGCGCGTACTGTTTTCACTTCTGTTTGTAATGGCGGTGGCGGGCTGTAAAGCGCCGCAGAAACCTGTGATCAACGACGACACGATCGTGACCAGCCAGGTCAATGGCGTCACGTTAACCCACCGTCATGCTGTTTTACCTCCAGCAGAGTTTACTCAGCTCAATGAGCCGTATCGTGCCATGTATCCGGCCTCGCTGATGAGCCGTCCTGACTTCGGCGGAAAGGTTATCCGTACCCTGGAAACCGGTAAAACGTATGTGGTCCTGGGTCAGGTTGAGCACTACTGGATGGCGCTTGCCGATGAGGGAAATGATCAGCTGATTGGCTACGTCCCGATGCGTGCAGTGATCAAAGCCGATCAGTACGAAGCGACCGTCCGTAAGCAGGCCCAGCGTGCGAAAGTGCGTAAGAAGGCAACCTGTGTTGATGTGGACGGTAACAGCAAAGCCTGCAAAGACAGCGCTAACGGTACCTGGATCCTGAACTAAACCGCGTCCCTGAGCGTATTTTTATGAATAATAAAAATTTTCATTGGTTGTGGTCCGTCTTTTACGCGGCGATTTTCGCCCTTGTCAGTGGTTGTACGTCGTCTTCACACAGCGACCCTTCCCGCTACAATCTGCAGTTTCAGGCTCATCCACAAATCAATGAATCTGCGCCGCTAAAAGTCAGAGTGCTGTTGCTGAAATCCGATGCGGATTTCATGTCCAGCGACTTCTATTCCCTGCAGAACAACGCGTCAGCCACGCTTGGCGCGAATCTGCTGAACAGCGATGTTTTCTTCCTGATGCCGGGTCAGCTCTCGAAAACCCTGAGTGGACAGAGCTCTCCCGACGCCCGCTACATTGGTGTGATGGCGGAATATCAGATGCTGGATGGCAAAAAATGGCGCGTTTCACTCCCTCTGCCTGTGCCAGGCGAAAACCATATCTACCAGTTCTGGAAATGGTCAGCGGATGAACTCCAGGCCAACGTTTTTCTCGACGTGAATGGCATCCGGGTCATCAGCCAGTAACGCGCTTCATAACAGGAATTACATCATCATGACGAAAGCAGAAAAGGTCGTCTGGACCGAAGGCATGTTCCTGCGCCCACACCATTTTCAGCGGACTGAAAGCTATCTGCTCAACCACGTTCGTGAATGGGGTGCGCTGCAGCGTTCATACCTTTGGGGCTTTCTCGACGTTGAGCTGGACGAAGCGATGCTGCGCCAGGGATGCATTGCCCTGAGTTACTGCAGCGGACTGCTGCCTGACGGAACCTTTTTCCAGGTGCGCAATGGCCGCAATGGTCCGGTGCCGCTGAAAATCCCTGACAATCTCACCAATGAAAAGGTGGTGCTCGCACTGCCGGTTCGCCGTGGAGAGAGAGAAGAGGTGATCTTCAGTGAAGAGCCGGCCTCGCTGGCGCGCTTCATCGCCTTTGAGCAAGAGGTGGAAGACGACAACGCCATGTCGGTAGGCGATGCCACCGTACAGTTTGGCCGCCTGCGTCTGACCCTGATGCTGGAAAAAGATGTAACGGCAGAGTGGACCGCTATCGGCGTGGCGTTTGTGACCGAGAAACGCAACGATAACCACGTGCGTCTCGATAGCAGCTACATTCCGCCGATGCTGAACGCCAATAACAGTCCGCAGATCTACAGCATGATTAACGATCTGCACGGCTTACTGGTGCAGCGCAGCCAGCAAATTGGCGGTCGTCTGCGCCAGCCTGGCCGCTTTAATACCTCGGAACTGATTGAATTCACGCTGCTCTCACTGGTGAACCGTCATCTGGGCGAGGTTTCGCATTTAAAAACGCTTCCGCTGCTGCATCCGGAAACACTCTGGCGCAGCTGGCTGCCGTTTGCGACCGAGCTCGCCACCTGGGCGTCTCAGCGTACCGCTGAAAGCGTGTTGCCAATTTACGATCACGACGACCTCGCGGGTTGCTTCAGCAAACTGATGATGCTGCTGCGTCAGGGGCTGTCTCTGGTGATGGAAGACCATGCCATCCAGCTGCCGCTTAACGAGCGTTCCCACGGTCTGAACATCGCGACCGTGCCGGAAACCAGCATGGTGCGTGAGTTCGGTTTCGTGCTGGCAGTCAAAGCCAACGTGCCGGGCGAACACCTGCAAACCCATTTCCCTGCCCAGATGAAAGTGGCGCCGGTCTCGAAAATTCGCGATCTGGTTCAGCTGCAACTGCCTGGCATTATGCTGCGAGCCATGCCGGTCGCACCGCCGCAGATCCCCTGGCATGCAGGCTACAGCTACTTCGAGCTGGAGAAGGGGAGCGAGCTGTGGCACGAGATGGATAAGTCCGGCGCTTTCGCCCTGCATCTCGCAGGCGAGTTCCCGGGACTTGATATGGAGTTTTGGGCCATCCGTAGCCCGACTGAATAATAAAGCGAGCGCTTAATATGCAGGAACGACAGGATACCGGCAGTGATGCCGCGTTTACCGGAGCCAGTAGCAACAATCAGCTGGTGGCGGCCGCCAATCCGCTGCTCAATGCGATTCCGCAAATCCGTCATTCGGTATCACATGACGATCAGGTGGCGTTGCGCCAGCGCCTGATCGATGAGATCCGCCGGTTCGAAGTGCGCTGTCAGCAGGCCGGTCTGGCCTATGAGGTGATCGTCGGGGCACGTTACTGCCTGTGTACGGCACTTGATGAGGCCGCCGCGCTCACCCCCTGGGGCAGCAGCGGCGTCTGGTCCAGCAATGGTCTGCTGGTGACGTTTCATAACGAAACCTGGGGCGGCGAAAAGTTCTTCCAGCTGCTGGCGCGTCTGTCGCAAAACCCGCGCGAACATATTCTGCTGCTGGAGATGATCAACTACTGCCTGCTGCTCGGCTTCGAGGGGCGCTATCGGGTGCTGGATAATGGCCGCACCCAGCTTGAAACCATCAAGCAACGGCTGTGGCAGATGATTCGCGGCGTGCGTGGCAGTTACCCGCCACAGCTCTCACCGCATCCGGAAGATCGTCCGGTACTGCGCAAGCTATGGCGACCCATGGTACCTCTGTGGGCCTGCGTGGCGCTGGCCGGGTTTATCGCCTGCCTGTTCTATATCGTGCTTAACTGGCGGCTTGGCGATAGCACCAACCCGGTATTAGCAAAAATTTATCAGTCACAGCTTCCCGAAACGACTATCCAGCAACCTGCCCGCCAGCTGCCTGCGGTGCTGAACCTGCGTGGTTTCCTGAAGCCGGAAATTGAAGCCGGTCTGGTTGCGGTAAAAGATGAAGCGGACCGTAGCGTGGTGATCCTGAAAGGGGACGGCCTGTTTGCTTCCGCCTCAACCGTGGTACGTGACCGTTATGAGCCGGTGATAAACCGTATTGCACAGGCCATGAATAACGTCAGCGGTAAAATTCTGGTGGTGGGCTACAGCGACAACGTGCCAATTCGCAGCGCGCGCTTTGCCTCTAACTATGAACTGTCGCTGGAACGTGCCCGGTCAGTTCAGAAAATGCTGCAGGGAAGCCTCTCTCAACCTGAACGTGTGAAAGCGGAAGGCCGCGGCGAGATTAATCCAGTGGCACCTAACAATACGCCGGAAAACCGTGCCCGTAACCGCCGGGTGGAAATTACTCTGCTGGTGTCGCCTGAAAATACCCAGGCTGAGCTGAACGGATTGCCGCAAGGAAACTAAGGATGCTGACTACTCTTCTTTCCATTTTGACCAATCGCATTCTGTGGAGCTTCCTGGGCGTCACTGCGCTTGCGGCGGTTATCTGGATGATTGGCCCATTGTTGTCCATCGTGGACACCCGACCGCTCGAATCTGAACAGAACCGCATCATCAGTATTGCGGTGGTTTATCTGCTCTGGGCGCAGGGCCACATTCTGCCGCGGCTGTACAATGCCTGGCTGAACCGCAAGCTGATGGACAAACTCAATGAGAACACCACCAGCCCGGAAGCAGCGGATCCGCAGAAGCGACTGAACAACGAGGAGCAGATCCTCGCCAGCCGTTTTGACGAAGCCGCACAGATGCTGAAAAAAGCGCACTTCAGCAAAGCGGGACAGGGTGCCCAGTGGACGCAGCGCTTTAGCACACAGTATCTGTATCAACTGCCGTGGTACGTCATCATCGGCGCGCCGGGCAGCGGTAAAACCACGGCGCTGGTCAACTCCGGGCTGCAATTCCCGCTGGCCGACCGCTTCGGTAAGACCGCGCTGCGCGGGATCGGCGGCACGCGTAACTGCGACTGGTGGTTCACCAACGAGGCCGTACTGCTGGACACCGCGGGTCGCTATACCACCCAGGAGAGCGAACAGGTTCAGGACGCCGGTGAATGGCTTGAGTTTATGGGGTTACTGCGTAAGTATCGCCGTCGCCAGCCGATCAACGGTGTGATTATTACCATCAGCATTTCTGACCTGCTGACGCTCTCGCCTGAAGCGTCACGCCAGCAGGCGGTCAACCTGCGCCAGCGTCTCTCTGAGCTGCATGAGCAGCTGGGTATTCGCTTCCCGGTGTATGTCATGGTGACCAAAGCTGACCTGCTTAAAGGCTTCCGTGCCTGGTTTGCCGATTACGACAAAGCGCAGCGCGACCAGATCTGGGGCTTCACGCTGCCGTGGGAGCAAACCAAACACGCTGATTACGACCTGATGGGTAACTTCCAGCAGGAATTTTCCCTCTTACAGCAGCGCCTGGATGCCGGACTGCCGGAAACCCTGCTGCAGGAGCATGATGCAAAAGCGCGCGCGGAAGCGTATCTCTTCCCGCAGGAGTTTGCCGCACTGCGTCCGCTGCTGGCTGACTACCTGAGCACGGTCTTTGCCCGCTCTAACTTTGAAACCGAATTCTCCCCGCGCGGGATCTATTTCGCCAGTGGTACCCAGGAAGGTATGCCGTTTGACCGGGTGATGGGCGAACTTAACCGTGCGCTCTCCTTGCCGGAAGGTGAAGAGGGAAATCGCTGGGACTCCGTCAGCAAAGAGGCTCCGATTCCGGGGGCGAAAGGGCAGAGCTTCTTCATCAAGAACCTGCTGCAAAACGTCATTTTCCAGGAAGCTGGCATCGCCGGGGAAAACCGCTGGTGGGAACTGCGTAACCGCGCCGTCATTTGGTCCGGCTATGCGGCGCTGCTGGCCCTGCTGGTGATCCTCGGTGGACTGTGGCTGACCAGCTATGCCAGGAACAAGGCTTATCTGGAAGAGGTGGACGCAAAAGTGCCGCTGCTGGATCAGCAGAGCAAGGCGCTGCAGAATCAGCCTCAGCGCGATCTATTTGACCTTCTGCCCTTGCTGAATGGCCTGGTCGATCTGCCGAAAAGTGACGCGTTTGATGTTAACGATCCGCCTGTCTCACGCCGTATGGGGCTCTATCGTGGGGATGACGTCAGCGATGCATCGCAGTCTCTGTACCAGAAAGCGCTGGACCAGATGCTGCTCCCTGCCGTGGCGATGCATATCACCACCTGGCTGCGCAACGATAACGGCAGCGATGTGGAATACAGCTATGAAGCGCTGAAGGCCTACCAGATGCTCTATCAGCCGAAGCACTATGACGGCAAATTCCTGCACTCCTGGGTAATGCTCAATCTGCAGCGCAACCTGCCGCAGAACGTGACTCAGGCGCAGCTTCAGCAGCTTGAGTGGCACCTGACACAGCTGCTTGAGCCGAAAATTCAGGCCTCGCCGTACGCGCAGGATGAATCCCTGGTCGCGCGTGAAAGGGCGCTAATCAACCAGCAGCCGCTTTCCACCCGGGTGTATGGTCGTCTGAAGCGTCTGCTGGAGCATGATGAAAACCTGAAACCGGTATCGCTCTCCGACCTGGGCGGTCCGCAGAGCGAGCTGGTGTTTTCACGCAAAAGCGGCAAGCCGGTGAGTGAAGGCGTACCGGGTCTTTATACTCCGAACGGTTACTGGAAAAGCTTCAACGGCCAGATTGACAGCGTCACCACTGCTCTGCATGAAGACGATGCGTGGGTGCTGGGGGCGACCTCAGCCCAGGAAGATAAACAGCAGATCGATAACGCCGTGCGCCAGCTCTACATGCGCGACTTTATCGCCAACTGGGATCGCTTCCTCGCCGACATTCAGCTTAATAACAGCGCCGATCTCTCCCAGCGCATCAATACCGCGCGTCTGCTCTCCGGGGCAAACTCGCCGCTGCGCCGTCTGGTGCTGAACCTGAGCCAGGTCCTGACGCTTTCACGTAATGCGCCAGCCCCGGATGATGCCGGTAAAGCGCAAGCGCAAAGCAACCGTGCCACCCGCACGCTCGAAGCGTTATTCAGTAATAATGACAATGCCCCGACGCAAGCCGCGGTGGTCACTCAGGCACCTGAACAGCTGGTAACCGATCACTATGCTCCAATGATTGAGCTGGCGCAGCCGCTGGAGAAAGGCGGGAAGACCATCGTCTTTGATGATTTTCTCAAGCAGGTTGATGAACTTTACCGCTACCTGACTGCCGTTCAGGACGCGGCCAACAGCGGCATGCCTGCTCCGGGAGGCGAGGCGATTAGCCGTCTGCAGGCCAGTGCCGGTCGTCTGCCGGGCGGTCTGCAAACCATGTTCAGCAATATGGCGGTGGGGGCCAGCAGTGATACCCAGCGTCGCGACCTCGAAAACGTGCGTAAGCGGATTAACGTCGAAGTCGGTGGTTTCTGCCGTCAGGCAATCGCTGGCCGTTACCCGCTGGTGCGCAGCGCCAGTACGGAGGTCACGCCGGACGATCTCGCGCGCATGTTTGCGCCAGGCACCGGGCTGATGGACACCTTCTTTCGTGACAACCTGACCAATAAAGTCGATACCACGCAGGCGAACTGGCGCTTTATGCCGGGCATTGATGGAAAAACGCTGCCGGGAAGTGAAGGTCTCCTGAGACCGTTCCAGCAGGCCCAGTCCATTCGCGATGCTTTCTTTGCTAACGGTGCCACCACGCCATCTTACAAAGTGACGGTGCGCACCGTCAGAATGGATAACACGATCCTTAACCTGACGCTGGATGTTGACGGTCAACTGCTGCGCTACAGCCACGGTCCACAGGCTGTGCAGATCATGAACTGGCCGGGGCCGGGCGGGACTAACCAGGTGCGTATGCAGCTGGGTCTGGCTAACGGCAGCACGGCTACGCTGGTGACGAACGGTTCCTGGGCGCTGAACCGCTTTTTCGATAAAGCGCGTACCAGCCCGGGGGCGGGAAGTCTGAGTCGCCAGGCGACCTTCAACGTAGACGGACATCAGGTTACGCTGGAATTTGCGCCAAACAGTATTCGTAACCCGTTCCAGCTTCCCCGTTTCTCATGCCCATAACCGCAAGGACAGCCGTATGACGAATACCCCTGCGATGAACCGCTACAGCTGGTATGGCAAACTGCCCAGCGCCGGAGATTTTTTGCAGCGTCGCTTTCCTGACACCCTGCAACGCCAGTGGTCACACTGGTTCCAGGTCGGCCTGCTGGCCTGGCAGCAGGAAGAGCAGCGCAGCGGTGAGCGCCCGTTTAACAAAGCGCCGGTCTGGAATTTTGTCGTACCGCCGATGCTGGGCAGCCAGATGATTCAGATGGGCTGCCTGCTGCCGGGACGTGACAGCGTTGGTCGACAATATCCGGTCTGCATTCAGCTCAGCTTTGCCCCCGCGGACTGGTCATCACGTCTGCTCAGTCAGGCTGAAAGCTGGTATCAGCAGATTGGCCGGCTGGGCCTGCATGCGGTACGTAACAGTTTTTCTGCCTCACAGCTCGATGACATGCTGATGTCCATTCCGGCACCGCAGCCCGTCGAGCCGCAAAAGCGCTCAGATATTCTCGACGTGATTGGTTATGACGAAGACGGCCAGAGCACGCTGGGCTGGCCTCAGGCAGCAGAGTGCTTTGACCCGCTTCGCCAGACCAGCTACTGGTGGACCAACCGCTGCGACGGCTACCCGCTCTACACCCATGTTCACAGCGGGAACTTCACCGGGCAGCTCTTTACGCTGCTGTTCGACCCGGCAGGTGGCGCCCGCCCGGGCCGTCACGGTCTCTATCCGCCTATGTTTGAATAAGCAGGGATCTTATGAATATCGAAGAATTTCTCGCGCCAATAAGCCCCGACAAGCCCTGCGGCGAAAACCTGGAGTATGACGCTGATTTCCAGCTCATGAATCAGGCCAGCCAGGGCAAAGCAGAGCAGCAGTTTGGCGACACCATCATTCCGGCAGAACCTGCTGACTGGAATACGGTGGAAAAATTCGCCACCATCCTGCTGAGCCGCACCAAAGATCTGCGCGTCATGCTGGCGTTAACGCATGCATGGACACGTCGCCGCGGCCTTGCGGGCTACGCCGACGGGCTGTTACTGGTGCAGGAGGCGATCACGCGTTACTGGGAGCCGCTCTATCCGCTGCTGGAAGAGTATGGCGAAACCGACCCGTTTTACCGCATTAACGCCCTGGCCGGGCTGAGTGATAAGTCTGACCTGACCGTCGCCGTGCGTAACGCCTCGCTGCTGCGATCAAATGGCGATGAAATTTCACTTCGCGACGCTCAGGCACTGCTGGATGGCAGTAAAACCGAATGTCCGGATTACCCCGGTGGCCGTCCAAGACTGATTGACGAGCTGGCCCGCGGCGATCAGCCGGGCACGTCGGCGGTGATAGTGATTAACGAACGGCTGCTGGCCATTCGTGAGTTGCTCACCGGCCATCTTGGTGAAAGTGGCGTTCCGGAGATGGAACAGCTGCTGAAAACCGTCGGGCTGGTCGCCAGCGCCTGTCAGGTGACCGACATCAGCAAGCTGCTGCCCAACCGGGAGGCACAGGCTGAGCTCAGCGCTGAACCTCAACCGGCGGTCGCACAACCCGTTCAGCAGGTTACAGACTGGCGCAGCGTGCAGGTCACCAGCCGCGCCGATGCACAGCTGATGCTGGAGAAAGCCAAACAGTATTTTGCGCAGTACGAACCGAGCCACCCCGCACCGTTGATGATTGAACGGGTGCAGCGGCTGTCAGAACTTAACTTTATGGACATTATTCGCGACCTGGCGCCAGACGGCGTTAACCAACTGGAAAACATCTTTGGACGCCGCGAATAACGCGTCCTGGCATTATGACGACAGGCATGGAGCCTGCCGTTTCACCTTCACCGCGCATCTTTGATGGAGAACATCATGGCAATGAGTAACAGTGGGCAGAAATTCATCGCACGTAACCGTGCCCCCCGCGTGCAGATCGAGTACGACGTAGAGATCTACGGTGCAGAACGTAAAATTCAGCTGCCGTTTGTGATGGGCGTCATGGCCGATCTGGTCGGCAAACCGGTGGAAAACCTGCCGGCAGTCGATGAGCGTAAATTCCTCGAAATCGACATTGATAACTTTGACGAGCGCATGAAAGCGCTGAAACCTCGCGTGGCGTTCCAGGTGGATAACACGCTGAGCGGCGAAGGTAAGCTCAACGTTGATCTGACCTTCGACAGCATGGACGACTTCCTGCCGGACGCGGTAGCCCGCAAGGTTGAGCCGTTGAACAAGCTGCTGGAAGCACGTACTCAACTCTCCAACCTGCTGACCTATATGGATGGCAAAAACGGCGCGGAAGAGCTGATCGCTAAAATTCTGCAGGATCCGACGCTGCTCAAATCTCTGAGCCAGTTGCCGAAAAATGACGAAAGTGCGAAAGGTAGCGAGGAATAATCGATGAGCAACCAGACTCAACAACACGAGCAGCAGAGTGGTCAGGCGTTCAGCCAGGATGAATTCAGCGCGCTGCTGAACAAAGAGTTCCGCCCGAAAACCGATCAGGCGCGCTCCGCGGTGGAAAGTGCGGTAAAAACGCTGGCGCAGCAGGCGCTGGAAAATACCGTTACCTTCTCCAGTGACACCTACCGCACCATTCAGAACCTGATTGCCGGTATCGACGAGCAGCTGTCTCAGCAGGTGAACCAGATTATTCACCATGAAGAGTTCCAGAAGCTGGAGAGCGCCTGGCGCGGTTTGAGCTACCTGGTGAACAACACTGAAACCGACGAGATGCTGAAGATCCGCTTTATGAGCATCTCCAAGCAGGAGCTGGGTCGTACCCTGAAACGCTTTAAGGGCGTGGGCTGGGACCAGAGCCCAATCTTCAAGAAAATCTACGAGCAGGAGTATGGTCAGTTTGGTGGCGAGCCGTTTGGCTGCATCGTCGGCGACTACTACTTCGACCACAGTCCGCAGGACGTTGAACTGCTGGGCGAGATGGCGCGTATCGGCTCGGCGGCCCACTGTCCGTTTATCACCGGTACCGCACCGGGCGTGATGCAGATGGAGTCCTGGCAGGAACTCGCGAACCCGCGCGACCTGACCAAAATCTTCCAGAACACCGAGTATGCCGCGTGGCGTTCACTGCGTGAATCCGAAGATGCACGCTACCTTGGCCTGGTGATGCCGCGCTTCCTGTCGCGCCTGCCGTACGGTATTCGCACTAACCCGGTCGACAGCTTCGATTTCGAAGAGCAGACCGATGGCGCGAACCACAACAGCTACTCCTGGGCGAACGCAGCGTATGCCATGGCTGCCAATATCAACCGCTCCTTTAAAGAGTACGGCTGGTGTACCTCAATCCGCGGCGTGGAGTCCGGCGGGGCGGTTGAAAACCTGCCGTGTCATACCTTCCCGAGCGACGACGGCGGCGTGGACATGAAATGCCCGACCGAAATCGCCATCAGCGACCGTCGTGAAGCCGAGCTGGCGAAGAACGGCTTTATGCCGCTGGTTCACCGCAAAAACTCTGACTTTGCCGCCTTCATCGGCGCGCAGTCTCTGCAGAAACCGGCTGAGTACCACGACCCGGATGCGACCGCTAACGCGCGTCTGGCATCCCGTCTGCCGTACCTGTTCGCCTGCTGCCGCTTTGCCCACTACCTGAAGTGCATCGTGCGCGACAAAATTGGCTCCTTCCGTGAACGTGAAGAGATGGAACGCTGGCTGAACGACTGGGTGATGAACTATGTGGACGGCGACCCGGCTAACTCCTCACAGGAGACCAAGTCCCGTAAACCGCTGGCGGCTGCCGAAGTGCAGGTGCAGGAAATTGAAGATAACCCGGGCTACTACGCCGCGAAATTCTTCCTGCGTCCACACTACCAGCTGGAAGGTCTGACCGTTTCTCTGCGTCTGGTTTCTAAACTTCCGTCACTGAAGACGAAAGACGCGTGATGATGATTGCCGCCGGGAGGCCTTACCCGGCGCCTGCTTTATAGCATGGAAATGTGAGAGGAAATATGACCGCGAGACCTTCGTTTGTTGCTGCCTGGGCGGCGGCAACACGTATTTACGATGCAAATGATTCTATCGGCAAAGTTAAGCAAATTATCGGCGGCAAGGTTAAGCACAACTTCGAAATACCGCAAGATCAGGGTGGGTGGTCAAATAGTTGTGCCGTACGCATGAGTTATGTTCTGAACTATACCGGGCATCCCGTCCCGCGTATTGCAAATCTCACGGTATCCGGTGCTGATAATAAATGGTACTTCTATCGGGTAAAGGATGTTATTGCCTGGTTGACGCGTCAGTGGGGTAAACCTGACATGGTCGTGAGTTATCCTTCCTTACCCGTTCAACAATTAGCCAACAAAAAGGGCGTAATTCTGTTTGAGGTACAGGGCTGGAGTGACGCCGCAGGTCATGCCACATTCTGGAATGGTTTAACCTGTTCGGATCATTGTTATTTTAATGCACCGGAGACGAATTACACGACGACCAAAGCCAATTTTTGGGAGTTGCCATGAAAAAAATAATTGCTAGTCTACTGTTGCTCACCAGTTCCGCCTCTGTTTATGCAACTGACGATCCGGTGATGTTTGTCAAAAAAATGCCTTATAAGCAAGTTGTTAAAGACGTTGTTTTTTCTCGCTGTCTGGCACAAGTTTCAGATGATAAAAGCCAGTTTTCTCTGGATGCAGCCCGTAGCAGTAGTGCATTACTGGAATGGATGCCTTTCGATATTGAAAATGGCAATGATAAAATTAATGCCCTTATTGATAAATATAAAGGCGCAACCAATGTCTTTCATTCTGAGATAAAACCCGATGTCAAAGGCGTAACGTTAAACTGTCTACGTCTTTATCATAGTGACGAACTTAATAAACTTGTACCTCAATTAATTATCGGTAATCCTGACCGTACCTGGCTTCAGGATAATCCGCAGTAGTAAAGACTTTACATTCTTTCCTTTCATTCAGGGGGAATGTCAAGACTGTCAAATGACACGGGTCATTTGATATGAGGC
Organism: Enterobacter sp. PTB; assembly: GCF_051130085.1. NCBI lineage: Bacteria > Pseudomonadati > Pseudomonadota > Gammaproteobacteria > Enterobacterales > Enterobacteriaceae > Enterobacter > Enterobacter sp. PTB. The sequence goes on along the minus strand of NZ_JBDKEE010000001.1, from coordinate 17,347 downwards.
AGAGGTAAAATATGGACGGTTTTATTCAGCCCCATGCTTTCCTGTTTGCCATATAAGTGCTTTTTCGAAAGCAATATTGTTCATCCACGAAGAGTAGATATTATGGCTATTGATATGTTTCTGAAGGTCGAGGGTGTTACGGGCGAATCTAAAGATTCTAACCACACCGGCTGGACTGATATTACCTCCTTCTCCTGGGGCGCTTCCCAGCCAGGTAATATGAGTGTTGGTGGCGGCGGCGGTGCCGGTAAAGTTAACTTTAACGATCTGCACGTTAACGCTCTGATCGACAAATCCACTACAGCAATTCTCAAACACTGCGCAAGCGGTAAGCACCTGACTAAAGTTGAACTGTCCGTGTGCAAAGCGGGTGGTCAGCAAGTTGAATATACCCGCATCACACTGGAAGATGTGCTGGTAACTTCTGTTCAGTACACCGGTGCGGACAACGGCGACACCGTTGGTGTGACCTATGCATTCCAGGCTGCGAAAGTGAAACAGCAGTACTGGGAGCAGACCACTGCTGGTGGTAAAGGTGCTGAAAGCAGCGCTGGCTGGAACATCAAAGAAAACAAAGAAGCGTAATGATAGTGGGCCCGAAAGGGCTCACTTTTACGTGACCTTCTTAGGGTGGAGAAAGAAGAATGTCTGCTATGCGTCCTGCTTTTGGTGCTGCCTGGAACAGATTCAGAGAAGTTAACGTTAATGTGGAACAGGTTGGCAAATTATTGGGTGGAAAAGTTCAGCATAATATCGATGCTGGTATTTTTAAAAATGCCTGTCCCATTCGTATGAGCTATGTTTTGAATTATTGTGGTATACCTATTCCGTCTAATAGCAAATACGCGACAGTGACCGGAAATGACAAAAAACGCTATATGTTCCGCGTTAAAGATATGATTGCATTTCTTCCTACTGTTCTGGGTCATGCAGATATGTCAGTCGCCTCTCCTACACCAGCACAATTTTCAGGCAAGCAAGGCATTATTATCTTTACCGGCCATGGGTGGCGTGACGCAACCGGACATGTAACACTCTGGAATGGAAATATTTGCTCTGATGATTGCCATTTCCTTGGATCACCCGGCAATGGTTCGTTTATTCCTACGAATGCAACATTCTGGAGCCTGAAATGAAACGTTTATTACTGCTCGCATTAGCATTAAATGCCACCGTTGTTTATGCCCAAACATTGCCTGATGTCAGTGCTTTTACTCAACAACAAATTTTTGAAAACTGGGTGCAAAATCGTTGTATCAGTAAGATTGCGGACAGTAAAAGTTTAAAAGATGATGCAGAGGCCAGCGCTGCCGCATGGCTCGAAGCAAGCAATCTACCTGCAGAGAATTTTGAAAAAGCGGACAACATTATTGTTTCCTTACTTAAAGAGAAGGTAGGCGGTAGCGAACCGGGCCATTATCAGGTGTTGAAGTGCAGCTTAATCACCAACAGCGACGCAATTCGAAAGCTAAACACCCAAAAATAGAGTCATTTGGTGGTCATGTAGAAGCTTGCAGGCAAATGAATAATTTTAATATTACGTGAAGAATGATGTGAGTTCGAATATGTTCTCCACGTTATAATTTTTTTTGTTCTGGTGATGAGTTCTTATATATTGATTGTCTAAACCATTCAAGTGAGACTCCGTGAGTCTATCAGCCATTAACGCAAACTGGGTTGCTACGAAAAGAAGATTCCCATAAGTATAATGGCACTCCGTCTGGTTCTGAAATAGTCTGGCTCTCTTCACATAACGAAAAGATTATTTTCACGGTGGCTTTTTTAATGTTTTAATTTTGAAAGGTATTAATTGATTCTGAGTGTTAATTAACTTTACACCCAAACGTCGCTGCTGGGCGGTTGTGATTTTATGCTCCATTGGGCGCGGCACGGATAAAAGCTTCAAAATGAGTAGCTAGATTTGCCAAAGGGATTAGCAAATTGACTTGTTCGGGAGGTAAGTAAATGTCTGAATTAATGCGCTTAATCTTGCTCTCATCAGTATTCTTAGGGTTGTTTATTTCTTTGGTGTTGTATATTTATTTTTATCGAAAGTACTCGCAAGAACTTACAAAAGCATTTCACCTTCTAAGTAGTAAACAGTACTTAGATATAAATGATTATCTTTTTTATAACCAGCTTGGTTTACCTGGCTTTGCTCATCGTGTTTTTTTAATGAGAAGAATAATTGCGTGCAAGCCGATTAAGCCAGATGATAAAAAGCAAATCACCCCAGAAGCCGGAACATGTATATTATCAATATTTCGATTCCCCTGGATTGAAACGTTTCACAAATTAACGATTTTTGTGGTGATTTTAATGTTATTGTTATTTGTGCTGGTTGCTACTGGGCAATAGTCATGCCATTCCAAAGGATGTTTACTTTTTTATAAATTACTTAAAATGTTCTTTGCCTTAACCCCCAAACGCCGCCGTTCTCGCCCCGAGAGCGGCAGCGTTTGAGCGCTAATCATACCAGCAGGAATACGCCATGCGATTCACGATTATTTCTACAAAACCCGGTCATCAGCCGCCGCAGAGCAGCTGTGATTTTTATGCCCCGGGCGGCACCATTGGGCGCGGTACGGATAACAATCTGGTATTGCCGGACAATGACCGCACCATCTCGCGTTTGCAGGCCATTGTTCACGTTGACGCCCAGGGCGAATGCCGCGTCACTAACCGTGGCAGCGTCACCCGCGTGGTATTAAATGACATTCCGCTTGAGCGCGGGCGCCAGGTTGAGCTGCAGGATGGGGACATTCTCGGTATTGATGATTACCGCATCGAAGTGACCGAACTGATTCATGATACGCAGCCAGTCAGCCGCATGGCGGCGACCATGCAGCAGCAGGCGCGTCCAGCCGCGGCCCCTGCGGCAGCCCCGCAGCCAAAGCCTGCGAGCGCCGCCCCGCGCGGGAAGGCGGAACCGACTGCTGTGCCGTCGGAAATCTGGGATAGCCTGATGCAGGAGTTCTCTATCTCCGACAGCATTTCCAGTTCTCGGGCGAAGCCGCAGCCGGCAGCGTCGCACGATCCGTTCTCCCAGCCTGTCGCACCTGAGCGTAACGCTGAAGATCCGCTGGCGATGTTCAATGACAGCGATCCGAAGCTTGAGCGTAAGAACGTGGATCCGGATACGCTGTTCAGTGACGAAGCATTGTTCAAAAAAGAGAGCATTTTTGACGACGTCACCCCGTCTACGCTGGTGCCGCCCAATGAAACTAAACCTGCACAGCCACAAGAAGAGCAGACGGATGAACTCGATCCGCTGGCACTGTTTGGCGGTAATGCCAGCGCACCTGCCGCACGAAATGATGACCCCCTCGGATTGATGGGCGGGGCACCGTTAACCCATCCGGATGAGATTGTCGGCGATAAGCCAGAGGCCGTCGTTGAGCCAGAACTGACGCCAGAGCCGGAAGCAGAACAGGAAGAGGACGTCCTTGCCGCTTCTCCGCTGTTTGCTCCTGAGCCGCAGGTGCCGCCGCGCGCGGAAGAAGAAGAGCCGGCGCGACCGGATTATGCCGGCTTCACCATGCCAACCCCGCAGGCCGTGGCGCGCAGTAATGCCCAGGCACCTAAAGGGCGTTTGCGTATTGACCCGGTCAAAAACGCGGCGTCGCCAGCAGCCCATAATGGCGAAAAGGGTGAAGTACTGCAGGGCGAATTACTTGAGGCACTGCTGGAAGGGATGGGGCTCAGCGAAATGCAGCCCGTCCCGCAGTTTGACCGCGAAAATATGCGTCAGCTGGGGCAAATTCTGGGCATGTTCTCTCAGGGCACCGTGGCGCTGCTTTCTTCGCGCTCCATTCTCAAGCGCGGCGTAAAAGCCGATATGACCATGGTACTTGATGATGCCAACAACCCGTTCAAACTGTTGCCGACCGGGAAAACCGTTCTGATCCAGATGTTCGGTACGCCAATGCCGGGCTTTATGCCGCCGACAAAATCTGTGCGTGACGCGCTGATCGATCTGCAGGCGCATCAGCTGGGTATGATCTCCGGTATCCGCGCCATCATTGCCGCCATGCTGCAATCCTTCAACCCGGAACAGCTGGAAGAGCAGGCGAAGCAGAACGGGATGACCTCCCGACTGGCGCTGCCGGGCAGCCGCAAAGCCGCACTGTGGGACTACTTTGTCCGCAGCTACGGTGAAACGGCAGGCGAGATTGAGGATGACTTCCACACCCTGTTTGGCGAAGCCTTCCTTCATGCTTATGACATGGAGGTAAATCAGTACAAAGACTCACAGAGCGGATCGGAAGAAAAATGAATATCGCAACGGCTTCTCTCTCCCGCCAGGGGACGCGCGCCAGCAACCAGGATCAGACGGGAGAAACCATAGGGGAACGTTCAGCCTGCTTTGTCGTCTGTGATGGTATCGCTGGTCTGCCGGGCGGTGAGGTGGCCGCTGAACTGGCCCGCAACAGTATTATCTCCCGCTTCGATGGCGACAAGCACCTGAACGCGCAGCATATTCGCGACTATGTGCAAACGGCGAATCGCACCATTCTCAGCGAACAGCAGGCGGTTCAGGATTATCGCCGGATGGGCACCACGCTGGTCAGTCTGTTTATCGACAGAGATTACCGGCTGGCCTACTGGGCACATGCCGGGGACAGCCGCCTGTATCTGTTTCGCCGGGGCTGGCTGTGGCATGTCACCACCGATCACAGCCTGGTTCAGCAGATGAAAGATGCAGGGCACGACACCGATAACCTCAACAGCAATCTGCTCTATCTGGCGCTGGGTATTGAAAACGGTGGGCCAGAAGCGAGCTACAGCGATGTGGTGCAGGTCGAAGACGGAGATGCATTTCTACTCTGTACGGACGGTTTCTGGCACGGCGTCAGCGAAGAACAGATGAAACAGTCGCTGCACATGGTTAACACGCCACAAGAGTGGCTGACCTTAATGAACCAAATCATCCAAAAGAATGGCGAACAGGAGGGGAATGCTCAGGATAACTATACCGCCCTGGCGGTATGGATGGGCAACCCTCAGGACACCACTTTGCTGCATACGCTTTCTGACGCAGCACAATTTCTTCCCTGCGGAACTGATTAGACACACAAGGAACGATATGAAACTTTGGCTATCGGGTTTAGCACTTCTGGCGGTGGCGTCCACCGCGCAGGCTGAGAATTTCCGCATCGTGCAGTCTCCTGCGCAGAAGCTGGATATCTGGATTGATAACATCAAAGACAACACCCCACAGAGCTGGTGTAAGTCAGAGATTGCGCTGCGTATCGTGGCGAACGGCAACAAAGACGTTTCGGTTCTGGAGAACTTTGTCCCGCGTCTGGGCTCGCTGCTGGAACACCAGTGCAGCAAAGTCAGTAAACTGAGCTGGACGCTGAACGATCCGTCCGGGACGACGCTGGCGCAGGGGACAGCAGGCAAAGCGCAGGACTGGGCGCTGGTGGTAAAACAGCAGCAGACTGTGCCAGTGAGTACTCCGGCCAGCGGTGCGTTGCTGCCGCCGGACCAGAACGCGGAAACCCACACGGTTGCTGCCGATCGCACGCCGTGGCAGGAATTTACCCTTCAGGACGGCTGCCATCTGCGTACCTTCTGGGAAGGGGGCTCGTCTGCTCCGGCGCTCTTTATTCCGGATTCAGACACCACCCGCTGCGGAAACGGGAGCTGGCTGAGTGGACACACGGTTATCTCCCAGTCCCGTAGTGGTGGACAAAAAGAGATACCGGTGACCTACATTCACGGCTTCCCGGTCATGGGACTGAATCAAAGTGCCGACCCGGAAAACGCGCTGATCACCTCCGTCAACAAAGAGCGCATGGTTTTCAGCACCTCCAACAGCGACCAGAGCTGGATGATCCTGCCTTACGACAGCAGCCTCAACGGCTGGAAAAGCAACGGCACGGTGGCCGTGGAGATTTCACGTGAGACCGCCAGCGACGATGCAAAACTGCAGGCGCGTATCGCCGCGGTGAAAAAAATCTGGGGCGCCTGGGTTACCCCTGGCACAACGCTCAATATCGTCCTGATTGACACCCTGCGCCCTCAGCTGCGCGATCCGGCAGTCGGCGCCTGGCGCGCGGCAAACTAAGGAATGGCTATGAATACGCTCTATCAACACCTGGCGGGTGAATCGCTGAGTGACGCGCTGGTGCGTCTTGAAGCTGAGATCAAAGCCCGTCCGGCCGATGCCGATCTCCGCGCCGCGTTTGTGCAGTTTTTGACCCTCAGTGGTAACTGGACGCGTGCCCTGACTCAGCTGAAAAGCTGGCTGGCACTTAAGCCCCAGGCTAAACCAACCGTTACCCTGCTGGAGCAGTCCATCCAGGGTGAGCTGCAGCGCGCGCAGGTGATGGCGGGGCAGGCTCGTCCTGCCATGCCTGAAACGCAGTGGCCGTGGCTTACCACGCTTGCCGCCGCGCTTAATGACGCGGGAGAGCGTGCTCAGGCGCTGCGTCTGGAAGCCCTTGAGCAGGCGCAGGCAACGGCGGGTCAAATCACGCTTGAGAATGACGAGACGCAGGCATTCGCATGGCTGATGGACGGCGATGCTCGTCTGGGGCCCGTGTGTGAAACCATCGTCAACGGCCGTTATTTCTGGCTGCCGTTTAACGCCATCGCCGAGATCCGTTTCCAGGCGCCTGCCAGCGTGACTGACCTGGTGTGGCGTCATGCGCTGGTGCGCCTGACGGACGGTACCGAACAGGTTTGCCAGATCCCGGCGCGCTATCCTTTCGCAGCGGATGCGTCTGACGCGGTTAAGCTCGCGCGCACCACCGAATGGCTGCCGCTCGACAATGACGGCACGCTGTATGAAGGCATGGGGCAGAAAGCCTGGCTTAGCGAGCAAAGCGAAAGCCCGTTGCTGTCGTTGAACCTGGTGACGTTTGCTGCGGATGGAGCCCATGAGTAATCCCGCTGGCGAAGGCGATCTGCTGCGCAGCGGCTGGCAAGCCCGCAGCAAGCAGGAGAAGGTGGGGGCGCGCGATAAAATGCAGCCCTCGCTGCTGGATCGCCTCACCGATAACGATCCGGAAAAAAAACGCGAGTCCGCCAACAGTAATCTGATTACCCACGCCGCCCTGCGCCGCAACGTGCTGCGGGATCTGCAGTGGTTGTTTAACACCATCAACCATGACGCATCCGGTGACCTGAGCGCGTTGCCGCATGTGAACCGCTCGGTGGTTAATTTTGGCGTCGCGCCGCTGGCCGGGAAAAGAATGTCAGACATTGAATGGCACGACATTCAGCGCAAGCTTACCGAGGCCATCATTAACTTTGAACCGCGTATTTTGCCGCAGGGACTGCAGGTCCGCTGCGTGTCAGACACCTCGTCACTGGATCTGCACAACGTGTTGTCCATTGAGATAAAAGGGCGTCTGTGGTGTGTGCCGTACCCGCTGGAGTTTCTGTTTCGCACCGATGTCGATCTGGAAAACGGCCATTTTGAACTGAAAGATGCGGGGTGATCATGGAAAGTAAACTGCTCGAATATTACAACCGTGAACTGGCCTATCTGCGTGAAATGGGCGCTGAATTTGCCGAGCGCTATCCCAAAGTCGCGGGTCGACTGGGCATGCGCGGCATCGAAGTGGCGGACCCGTATACAGAACGCCTGATGGAGGGGTTCGCGTTCCTGACCTCCCGCGTGCAAATGAAAATGGATGCGGAGTTCCCGCGCTTCTCCCAGCGTTTGCTGGAAATGATTGCGCCAAACTATCTCGCGCCAACCCCCTCAATGGCGATTGCTGAAATCCAGCCCGACAGCACGCGTGGCGATCTGAGCAACGGTTTTAAGGTGCCGCGCGGCACCATGATGGACAGCCTGGCGCTGAAAAAGACCGGGGTCACCTGCAGCTACACCACGGCGCATGAAGTTAATCTGCTGCCGCTGAAAATCGATAAGGTCGAGCTGGGCGGTGTGCCTGCCGATCTGCCGCTGGCGCAGCTGGGCCTGAGCCAGCGGGGGAGCAACAGCGCGTTACGGATCCGCATTGCCTGTGATGGCCCGCAGCATCTTGGGCATCTGGATTTTGACCGTCTGGAGTTTTTCCTTAGCGGCCCGGATATTGAAGCGCTCAAGCTGCTTGAGCTGGTCATGGAGCACCACGCCGGGATTGTCTGCCAGACCGTCAGCAAGCACCCGCAGCGACAGCTGCTCTCTGCGGATGCCTTACGACAGGAAGGGTTTGAGCCGGACCAGGCGCTGCTTCCGGATGACCTGCGCAACTTTGACGGCTATCGTCTGCTGCAGGAATACTTTGCGTTTCCGGCACGGTTCCGCTTTATCAGCCTCAGCGGTCTGGGCAAGCTTATCCAGCACTGTGAAAATGAAAAAGCGTTCGATATTTTCATCCTGCTGGATAAAAGCGATGAGCAGCTGGAGCGGGTGGTTGATGCCAGCCATCTTGCGATGCATTGCACGCCGGTGATCAACCTTTTCCCGAAAGTGGCGGCGCGGCAGAAGCTGAGCGAGAGCCAGCATGAATATCATCTGGTGGTGGATAACATCCGTCCCCTGGATTATGAAATTTATGCGGTAAACAAAATCTTCGGCAGTGCCGACGGCCAGCGTGATGACCAGACATTCCGACCTTTCTGGAGCACCTGGAGCGGTGATGCGGGCAACTACGGCGCCTATTTTTCCCTGCGCCGTGAGCAGCGAGTGCTCTCTGAACATGCCCTGCGCTACGGCACCCGAACCGGTTATATCGGCTCCGAAGTCTTTGTTTCGCTGGTGGATGAACAGCATGCACCCTGGCAGGAAAATCTGCGCTATATCTCCGCGGAAGTATTGTGCACCAGCCGCGACCTGCCGCTGATGCTTCAGCAGGAGCTCGGACAGTTCATCATGGCCGATTCCATGCCGGTGAAATCCCTGACCCTGCGAAAAGGCCCAACGCCGCCGCGTCCGGCTCTGGCCGAAGGGTTTAGCACCTGGCGATTGATCAGCCAGCTGCAGATGAACTATCTCAGCCTGATGGACAGCGAAAACGAAGAGGGCGCCGCCGCCCTGCGTCAGCTGTTGGGGCTGTATGCTAACCTGGCGGAGACGCCGGTTGCACGTCAGGTTGAGGGCGTTCGCCACTGCGTGCTGGAGCCGGTTCACCGTCGCGTCCCGGAGCCGGGTCCGGTGGTCTTTGCGCGCGGGATCGGCATTACTCTGACGGTGGATGAGCGTGCGTTTTCCGGCGCCAGCCCCTGGCTTTTCGGCAGCGTGCTGGAACGCCTGTTTGCCCGTCTGGTGTCCATCAACAGCTTTACTGAATTCACGCTGAAGAGTCAGCAGCGCGGTGAGATTGGCTACTGGGCACCGCGTATGGGGAAAAGGGCACTACTATGAGCGAAGTCGCCTCCGCGCCGCTGCGTGTCCATCGCCTGACGCCGTTGCCGGACGCTTTCTGGCGCGGCGTTCGCGAGACGCCGTGGCGCTACGATCTGTTCCAGCTATTAAGACGCATTGATGCCCAGGGCGGTGAACGTTATCCGCTGGGGCGCGCGCCGCTGCCGAAATTTGAACCGTTACGTATCGGTCAGCAGCCATCGATGAGCTTTGCGCCGTCAACCCTCGCGCAGGTGCGCCAGCGTGAAGAGAACGGGCTGCACGAGGTGTCTATCCTCAGCTTTGGTCTGTTTGGTCCAAATGGCCCGCTGCCCGTCCATATGACAGAGTACGCCCGGGAGCGTATTCATCATCATCAGGATACCAGCCTGAGCGCGTTTGCCGATCTGTTCCATCATCGCCTGACGCTGTTGTTTTACCGTGCCTGGGCTGATGCGCAGCCCGCCGTCTCTCTTGACCGCGCGGACAACAAACGCTTTGAGGGGTACCTGGCATCCTTGATCGGCATGGGCCAGCCGGGGCAGATGACCAAAGGCAGCCTGAGCGCACATGCCCGTTTTACTCACGCCGGACACCTGACCCGTCACGCCCGGGATCCGGAAGGGCTGGAGAAGATCCTGCGCAACTATTTTCACGCCCCGGTAAAACTGGTCACGAACGTGGCGCAGTGGATGCCGCTTTCGCCGCGGGAACAGGCGCAGTTGGGTGAAGGGCGTCGTCTGCCGCGGATGGGGGAATCCGCTTTTCTCGGCGTTGCGGTGCGCGACGTCCAGCACAAGTTTCGTATCGAAATCGGCCCACTGAGCGCGGAAGAGTACAACCGCTTCCTGCCAGGCGAAGCGTGGGTCACTGAACTGCTCGACTGGGTACGCCAGTACGCAGGGGTAGAATTTGAATGGGAAACTCGGGTTATTCTGCGCGCCGATGCGGTGCAGGGTGCCTCGCTCGGTAGCGCCGGGCGGTTAGGTTACAACACCTGGCTGGGCCTTCAGCCTCAGCCTGTCCCACGTGGCGATCTGGTGTATCGCGCAGAGCGATAATTTTTCTCACGCATTGTTATCAACGGAACCGAACATGTCAGAAATCAGCCGTGCCGTGCTTTTCGGCAAACTGGATACGCTGTTATTTACCTCACTGGAAAGCGCCACCGCGTTCTGCAAGCTGCGCGGCAACCCCTATGTTGAGCTGGTGCACTGGCTGCATCAGCTGATGCAGCAGCAGGATGGCGATCTGCAACAGGTGATACGTCATTTTGCTCTCGATGAACAGCAGCTGACGCGCGATATCGTGGCCGCACTGGATGCGCTGCCACGTGGCGCGAGTTCTGTTTCCGATCTGTCAGAACATATCGACAGCGCCGTGGAGCGCGCGTGGGTGTTTGGCTCGCTGAAGTATGGCGTCAGCCGTATTCGCGGCGGGCATTTACTGATTGGCATCCTGAAAACCTGGAATCTGGCTAACGTGCTGAAAAGCATCTCGGCGCAGTTCACCCGCCTTAACGTCGACGTGCTGATCGAGCAGTTTGATGCGATTTGCGCTCAGAGCAAAGAGACGCAGCAGGCGGCCGCTGCCGCGGATACGCCAGCCGGTACGGTGCCTGCCGCACAGGGGACGCTGGCCCAGTATGGTCAGGACCTGACCGCGCGCGCCCATGAAGGGAAGATTGACCCGGTTGTCGGGCGCGATGAAGAGATCCGCCAGATGGTCGATATTCTGATGCGCCGTCGCCAGAATAACCCGCTGCTGACCGGGGAAGCTGGCGTTGGAAAAACGGCGGTGGTGGAAGGGCTGGCGCTGCGTATCGCCGAAGGCGACGTGCCGGCACCGCTGCAGAATATTCAGCTTTGGCTGCTGGATATCGGCATGCTGCAGGCTGGCGCAGGCATGAAAGGCGAGTTCGAAGCGCGTCTACAGGCCCTGATTAATGAAGTGCAGTCCAGCGCTACGCCAGTCATTCTGTTTATCGATGAGATCCACACCCTGATTGGCGCTGGCGGTCAGCAGGGGACCGGTGATGCCGCTAACCTGCTAAAGCCGGCTCTGGCGCGCGGGCAACTGCGCACCATCGGGGCCACCACCTGGGCGGAATACAAAAAATACATTGAGAAAGACCCGGCGCTGACCCGTCGTTTCCAGACGGTACAGGTTCACGAGCCGGACGAAGCCAAAGCGATTCTGATGCTGCGCAGCACCGTGTCACCGCTGGAGACGCATCACCAGGTACTGCTTCTCGACGAAGCGGTCAGCGCGGCGGTCAAGCTTTCACATCGTTATATTCCGGCACGCCAGTTGCCGGATAAAGCCGTTGCGCTGCTTGATACTGCCTGTGCCCGCGTGGCGGTCAGCCAGAGCGCGCCACCGGCACAGCTGGAAGATTGCCTGCGCCATCTCGCGGCCCTGGATGTGGAGATCGAGATTGCCGGACGCGAAGCGCGCGTGGGTGCCGGCGATCCGGAGCGCGTCGCAGCCTTGACCGCCGAGCGCGATACATACGAAACAAAGCGCGAAGCCCTGACCCAGCGCTGGGAAGAGGAACGTGCTCTTGTGACTGAAATCATCCGCCTGCGTGCCGCGCTGTTTGCCGCGGGTGATGACGAGACCGGCGAACTGCGCAGCGCGCTTAACGCGCAGCAGCAGGCGCTCAACGCTTTACAGGGCGACGAGCCGCTGCTGTTTGCGGCGGTGGATGAAAACGTGGTGGCGGCGGTGGTCTCTGACTGGACCGGTATCCCGCTGGGCCGGATGGTGAAAAACGAGATTGATGCGGTGCTCAACCTGGCTGATACCCTCAACCAGCGCGTCATCGGCCAGCGTCACGGCCTGGATCTGATTGCCCGCCGCGTGAAAACCTCGCGGGCAAAACTCGACGATCCGAACAAACCTGTTGGCGTATTTATGCTCTGTGGGCCGTCCGGCGTGGGGAAAACGGAAACCGCACTGGCGCTGGCGGAGTCGCTTTATGGTGGTGAGCAGAACGTTATCACCATCAACATGAGTGAATTCCAGGAAGCCCACACCGTTTCCACCTTAAAAGGTGCGCCTCCAGGATACGTGGGTTATGGTGAAGGCGGGGTGTTAACCGAGGCCGTTCGCCGTCGCCCGTACAGCGTGGTCTTGCTGGACGAAATTGAAAAAGCGCACCCGGATGTACATGAAATCTTCTTCCAGGTCTTCGATAAAGGCTGGATGGAAGATGGCGAGGGCCGCCATATTGATTTCCGTAACACCATCATTATTCTGACGTCCAACGTCGGCACCGATCTGATCAGCGCCATGTGTGCCGATCCGGAACTGATGCCTGAGCCTGAGGCGTTAAGCGGCGCGTTGCGTCAGCCGCTGCTGGAGGTCTTCCCGCCGGCGCTGCTGGGCCGTCTGCTGGTGGTGCCGTATTATCCACTGAGCGACGAGATGCTGGGGCAGATTGTCCGCCTGCAGCTCAAACGCATTCAGCGTCGTCTGCAAGAGAATCACAATATTATTTCCGAGTTTGATGACAGCGTGGTGGAACAAATTGTTCAGCGCTGTACCGAGGTGGAGTCTGGCGGCCGCATGGTGGACGCTATTCTGACAAACACCTTGCTGCCTCAGATGAGCCAGATATTACTTACCGCCAGCCGCAGCGATGAGCAGTACCGACGTCTGCACGTCACCTGTGAGCAGGGCGAGTTTCACTGTCAGTTTGCCGCGTAATAATCATCAAGAGAACTGTAAAAGATGACGGATAATGATAACAATCGGACTGTCCCAAACGCGCTCCCGGTCGGGTATCGCTTCAACGAGTTTGAAATTAAAGAGGTGATCGGCGGCGGCGGGTTCGGCATCGTCTATCGCGCGTGGGATCATCAGCTCGAACGCACTATCGCTATCAAAGAATTCATGCCTGCCTCGCTCGCCGTGCGCGGCGACGATATGACGCTGGTACTGCGCAGCGAACGTTTTGGCAAAGCGTTTTCCGCCGGCCTGAACAGCTTCATTCAGGAAGCCCGCCTGCTGGCGCGCTTCAACCACCCGAACCTGCTTCACGTGCTGCGTTTCTGGGTGCAAAACGATACGGCCTATATGGGAACGCTGTTCTATAGCGGTACCACGCTCTCCCGTCTGCGCGAACAAAAGCCGGAGCTGATTAACGAAGCCTGGATCCGTCGTATGCTGCCCATGCTGTTCGGTGCCATTAAGACAATTCATGACGAAGGCTATCTGCACCGCGACATCTCTCTGGATAACATCCAGATTCAGGACAACGGCCTGCCGGTTCTGCTCGATTTCGGCTCAGCGCGCCGCACCATTGGTAATCTCTCTGACGAGACGGAAACCATGCTGCGCCCGGGCTTTGCGCCAATCGAGCAGTACACTGACGACAACGAAAGCGAGCAGGGCCCGTGGACGGATATTTATGCTCTCGGCGCCGTGCTGCGTACCCTGATTGTCGGCTCACCGCCGCCGGTCAGCGTGGTGCGCTCAATCCAGGACACCTGCAAACCGCTGGTGGAACTGCAGCCACAGGGCTATTCCCTCTCGCTGCTGCAGGCCATCGACCGGGCGCTGGCGTTGCACATGGAAGACCGACCGCAGTCCATCGATGAATTCGCGGCGCTGATTGAGATGCCGGTAGCGGGTATCGACGATGTACTGAGCGCGAAAAAACCGGGCACGATGCTGGTACCGGTAGAGGAAGAGGCACCGGCTTCTGCACTGGACTGGCACCGGTACAAAATCCCGGCAATGGTTGCTGCGGGCGTGCTGGTTGGCGTCGTCGCCGGAGCGATGCTGTTTAGCGGTGGCGACCATGATGCGCCAGAGCAGGCGGCGCAGGCCCCCGCTGAGACGCGCCCCGTTGAAACCGCATCGAACGCGCCGGAAGTGAAACCGGAAACGGCGAAAGCCAGTGAACAGACTGCACCGACTGCGACAGCGCAACCGGCCACCCCGCCGGTGGATGCCAGCCCGGTTGCACTGGTCTATATCCGTATTCTTGACGGTGAGACCCTGAAAGTGAACGGTGAGCCAAAAACACTGCGTCCGGCGAATAACGGTTATGCATCTCTCAAGCTACCTGCGGGCGAGGCCAGAATTGAACTGCAGGGCAACGGGAAAACGCGTACCCAGACGCTGGATATTGCGAAGCCTGGCACCTGGCTGGTGAATCCGTAAGTAAGGTAAGCAGGGACTGGTAACAGGACGGAGCGAATGTATAACCTCAAGTTTGTCTATCTTTTCAGCGAGAATGTCTCGCCAGCGCTTTTCGCGAAAATTATCCGCCCGTCCGTAGCCGGGCAGTGGATAATGTCAGTTCCCGACAATTCGCTGCGCTCGCTGTTTACGCGTTACGATTTGCTGCATTCCATCACCGGGGCGAATCCCTATCAGTCAGGACGCGATACCCGTAAGCTGATCGTGCAGGATCTCGATATCGGCAGGATCGTTGCCATCGACGAGAGTTTCCGTAACTGGTCATCGGTAACGGAGATATTTTATATCAATGCCGATGGCCGACTGCAGGCGGCCTCGCTTACCGGTCTGGGCTGGTATCCGGTAAGCACAATCGTCGATCGCTACGAAACCATGGTGCGAACCTACGGTGCCCGTCCTGCGCCGACGGTACTGCCGAAGCAGGTGGTGAAATCCAAAGCGGCACAGGTGCCGGATGAGGCCACGCCGGGCAAAGACGGTAAAACCTATGCTTCGCAGCTACAGCAGATGACCAAGGCGGAACGCTGGCAGGCGCGTAAGGATCTGATCGCGAAGGGCAGCAACAGCCTTTACCCGGATGCGCAGATCGCCGCTAAACGACTGGCGGCGAATAATATTGCGGTGGAGAAAGCGAAGCTTGCTGAGAATGTTTATAAGACAGTGAATCCGCTGGAGACAACGCCGGGGGTGCCAGAGGGCTGGAAGGATATAAGCAACGATGCATCGGTGCTAAAGAAGTTAGGTCTTAAAAGTAAAACACTTTATGACAAGAGTGAGGATCCTGATTTTCTGGCACGCGTCTATCAGCCTGACCCTGACGTTTTTGGTGGCGATATGAACCCTACGCTGGTGTTCAGAGGGTCGAGGCAACCAGAGTTTTTCCCCATGAAGAACATGACTGACTGGAAAAATAACGGTGCGCAGGGGCTTGGGTTGGAGTCGGATTATTACCGAAGAGCCGTAAGTATGGGCGAGCAGCTCGCCAAATCAGGTCAAAAAATAGACATTGCGGGGCACTCTCTTGGGGGAGGTTTAGCATCAGCCACCTCTATGGCAAGTGGTATGGCGGGATGGACGTTTAATGCTTCTGGCCTAAATTCCGGTACCGTCGAGAAATATGGCGGAAGCATATTGGGTAGCACGGATAACATTCAGGCTTACCGCGTCGAGGGTGAACTGCTGACCAGGACTCAGGAAGTAAATGTTTGGGAAGATTTTAAAATGGTAAAAGGGCACGTGCCAGCACTTATAGCGAAAGAAGAGATTTCTGCCATTATGCCCAATGCTGCCGGAATAGCTCACGACCTTCCTGGTGGAATGGGGAGTGCATTTGACCGACATGGAATAGATCAAGCGATAAACTGTATTGAACAACAGAAGGATGAGGATATCTCTATTATCAGGAGCCGTGCGTGAAATCACTAATTTTTGGCTGGGTAGCGCTTTGTTTAATGTTTATGGTTCAGGGGTGCAAGCAAAATATGGATTTACAACCAGATAATTACTTTAATGGTGACCAGCTCACATTAGCGCGCGCAATTGAGAATGGTGACGGCGATGAGGTGAAAAAGTTAGCTTCGAAAACTGATTTAAACAAACCCGGTAAAGAGGACATGACCCTGTTGTTTTGGGCGGTGATGAATTCACTTAACGATAAAAAAACGCCTGAACATTTAAAAATTATCACTACTCTGATTAAGGCTGGCGCAGATCCGCTGCAGCCGAGGCCGCAGGGAAAAAGTTCGCCTGCAGAATTAGTATTAAAAGCGGACAGCGACGTGTGGATAAAGGCGATGCTGGACGGCGGATTATCTCCAGATGCAAAAGACAAAACGTTTGGTGAGCCTATAATATTCGAAAGTATCGAAGCGAAAAATACCGAGACACTCAAGGCGATGCTTGACGGCGGAGCGGATATTAATATTACCGACTCACTGGGTAGTACATTGTTAGTAGCCGCGCTGGATTACCACGCTTACGATCACGTGCTCCTTTTGCTGAAACGCGGTACTGACCCTGAAATTAGGACTATCAATGGCTGGACGATGGGTAATCAACTTCAACGTTATCTGAACAGAACAGAAGAAGGCAGTGAAGAATATAAAAAACTAATTGAAATCAAAGAGACGCTTATTCAACATGGTGGTAAATGGCCGCCAGCACCAGTCAAGTAAAGGTTAGGGCGAACATGACCGCGAAAAATAAAATTTTCTATTTCTGGGGTGTTATGGATGTCATCGGGATTGTGTTTTATTCGATTGGTCCATACCATTTACTTGAGTCATGGTGGGTTTCCACCGGAGGAAATCCGGGTGTAATTATCTTTATGCTGATAGCAGGTGGCGTAAACGGAATAGTGACAGGTGCTTTTTACCTTGTTTATCTCCTCATGCCAGTTTCCTTGCTTTTTTCTGCCTGGTTTTTTTTCACAAAACATCGATATGCGGTCGGTTTTGCTCTTATACAAGAAGTGCTGCGCGTTATCATCTTCAGTTGCTCAGTGACACTTTTCCCTATGGCGATCGCTGGTTTAGGATTGAGCGTTATTTCCATTAATATTGCT
This sequence comes from Enterobacter sp. PTB, assembly GCF_051130085.1. NCBI lineage: Bacteria > Pseudomonadati > Pseudomonadota > Gammaproteobacteria > Enterobacterales > Enterobacteriaceae > Enterobacter > Enterobacter sp. PTB. The sequence continues at coordinate 269 of NZ_JBDKEE010000001.1, read as the reverse complement.
TTATTTATATTATCGGAAATATTAAAGATTGGCTCTCTCATATATATAATCAAAACAGTTCGCGCTAAATAACCAATCTGACACTGCATAGTATTACCATGACACATTTAGTGCCGTGAGTCTTTGCATCGCATAAGCCATATGGAATAAAGTTATGCTCAACCGAATTACCGTTCAGCTCCCGGTGGAGGGGCTTCTGTTCTGGAAACTGACGGGTCGCGAGGCGATGTCCGAGTCGTTCGCCCTGACGCTGACCCTGCTTGGCACGG